>NZ_JARWPM010000421.1 GCF_029869215.1 Nocardia carnea | reverse complement strand
AGGCGGGCGAACCGGTGAACACGAAGTGCCCCCCCCCCCCCCCCGCCCCGGGCGCCGCCGACCCGGCGGCCCCCGCCCCCCCCCCAGACCGTTCGCCCCGCCCCCCCCCCCCCCCCCCCCCCCCCCCCCCCCGCCCCCCCGCCCCCCCCCCCCCCCCCCCCCCCCCCCCCCCCACATGGGGGCCCAAAAACCCGCGCCGCCGGAGGCGGCGCCAAAAAACACAGGAGCACCGATGATCCTGGTGGCTCAGGTCAGCGATACACATTTCGACCTCGGGACCCGTAATACCGAGCGCGCCCAGCGGGTGATGGCCTATCTGGCGGAGTTACGCCGGCGGCCCGATGTGATCGTGGTGACCGGTGATATCACCGATTCCGGCAAGCCCGAGCAGTATGCCGAGGCCAGGATGTCGTTGCAGGCGGATCTGCCGGTGCTCGCGATTCCGGGCAATCATGACGAGCGGGCCGCGTTCCGCGAGGTACTGCTGTCCGGGACCCCCTCGGACGATCCGGTGAATCTGGTGCACCGGATCGGCGATCTCACCCTGATCCTGCTCGATTCCAGCGTCCCCGGGCAGTCCGGCGGACGGTTGGCCGAGGAGACCTACGACTGGCTGCACGATACTCTCGCCGCCACTCCGGCCGATGCCGCCGTACTGCTGGCGCTGCATCATCCGCCGGTTTTCCTGCACAGCCCGGTCGTGGATCCGATCGCGCTCGATGATCCGCACCGGCTCGCCGCCGTGGTCGCCGGTGACCGGCGCATCATCGGCACCATGACCGGTCACGCGCATACCGCCGGGGTGAGTACGTTCGGGGGCCGGCCGCTGCTCATCGGTCCGAGCACCGCCTCGGTGCTGGGTGGGGAATGGGAGCTGGCGCCGCCCGAACGGGTGATGGATTACGGACCGGATCCGTCGGTGGCGCTGCATGTGATCGACGACGATCACCGGCTGATCACACATTTCCGCAGCGTGCCGATGGGTGGCTGGATCGCGTCGCCGTACTGATCGCGCAGCCGGTCGCCGCTCGCGGTCCGACCGCTGGTGCGGCCGGCGTTTCTCAGTACCGTCCGGCCCGGGCGCGCCGGTAGGCGGCGGGGGTGGCGCCGGTCCAGCGTTTGAAGGCGTAGATGAAGGTCGAAGCTTCCGCGTAGCCGAGGCGGATCGCGACATCGCTCACCGACAGCGGTGTCGTGGTCAGCATTTCCTCGGCCAGCGCCTGCCGTACCTCGTCGAGCAGGGCGCGATAGCTGGTACCGGCAGCGTCGAGGTGCCGGCGCAGGGTGCGGGTGCTCATGTTCAGGTCCGCGGCCACCATGTCGATGCCGGGCGGTGCGGTGAAACCGTCCATCCCGCCGCGCGGGACCAGCCGGGCCCGCACCTCGGCGGCGATTCCGGTGCGCGCGCGGCGCCGGTGCACCAGGTCGCGGCATTGCGCCAGGCAGATCGCCAGTGTGTGCTCGTTGGCCTGCGGGAGCGGCTGGTCGAGGAGCGCCGGATCGAGCGCGACCAGGTTCTCCGGCCGCCCGAACCGCGGTGGGGCGACCGTGACGGCGGCGATCACATCGGCGTACGGAGGTTCGGGGAAGCGGAATTCGGCCCGGACGAGTTCAAGATGGCGGCCCAGCAGATCGCTCATCACCTGGTGCATGGCGGTCACATCGCGTTCCACCAGGAACTGCCGGACATCGGCGGGTACGGATTCGTCGAGGATCCGGCCGACGAATTCGCCGTTCTCCCACTGCGTCACCGGCAGGCAGAAGGCGAAGCTCAGTTCCATGTACCGCAGCGCGAAATCGATGGCCTCGGCCAGCGTGGGACTGCTGACGCAGGCGAAACCGAAGATCCCGAAGGTCGTGATGCGATAGCGGCGGCCTACTTCGATCCCCATGCCGGGACGATCGAGTTGCCGGACCAGATTGCGGACGACGGCGAGTTCGGTATGCGCGTCGATCTGGGCGTCGGGGTCGTGCAGGCGGGCTTCGGTGAGATCGGTGCCGCGCAGCAGGGCGGCGGTCGGGATGCCGTGTTCGGCGCCGTAGCCCGCCATCAAGGCGACACTGGCGACACCACGCGGGAAATCCCAGTCCCCGACCGACGGACGCTGCACCATGCCGCCATTATGGCCGAATATCTCGATCCGACCGACGGCGGCTACCAGGACAGCTCGGCGCAGCGGCGGGCGGTATCGCTCGTTTCGATCTGCAGGGTCGCATGCTCGATATGGAACTTCTCGGCGAGCAGTTTCTGGGCGGCGCGCAGGATCTCGTCACCGGGGTCGGATACCGAGGTGGTGATATGCGCCGAGGCGACCTCCATTCCGGAGGTGAGGGTCCAGACGTGCAGGTCGTGCACATTGCAGACCCCGGGCACCGCGGCCAGCTCGGCGGCCACCGCCTCGACGTCCAGTTCTTCCGGGCTGTGCTGGAAGAGGATGCGCAGCGCGCGGCGGGCCAGCAGGTAGGTGCGCGGCAGCACCCACACGCCGATCGCGACGCCGACGACCATATCGGCGTAGTACCAGCCGGTCGCCAGGGTGATCGCCGCCGAGGCCAGCACCCCGATCGACCCGACCATATCGGCGAGCACCTCCAGGTAGGCGCCCCGGACGTTCAGGCTCTCCTCGGCCCCGCGGCGCAGCAACAGGAAGGCCGCGATATTGGCGACCAGGCCGACCGCACCGGCGATCAGTACCGGCCCACCGGGCACTTCGGGGGGTTCGCCGAATCGGCGCACCGCCTCGAGCAGGACGTAACCGGCGACCCCGAACAGCAGCACGGCGTTGGCCAGGGCCGCGATCACCTCGGCGCGGTAATAACCGAAGGTGCGGCTGAAACTGGGCCGGGTGTTGCGGGCCAGCACGATCGCCGAGAGCGCCATGGCGATACCGACGACATCGGTGAGCATATGGGCGGCATCGGACAGCAGCGCCAGCGATCCGGTGGCCAGCGCGACCACGAGTTCGACGAGCATGAATCCGGCGCCGATGGCCAGCGCGAGGGCGAGGCGGCCGAGATACTTCCCGGAGGCGCTCTCGGGCGATACCCGATGCGTATGATCATGTCCCACGCAGACAACATATGCGTTGATGCGCATGCTTGCAACACCTTCGATTCGCGTGGTGCCGCGGGGCTGGCAGACTTGACGTCGTGACCGACCAAGCCGCTACCACCCGGCCCGGCGCGCCGGGCCTGCCCGCCGGCGCCCCGCGGGGCGCGGCGTTGCGGCCCATCGAACTCGCCACCGGCGCCGTCCTCGGCGGCGCCACCGTCGGACTCGTCACGGTCGGTTCGGTGGTGCCGTTCGCGGCGGCGCTGCAACTCGTCGCGGCGGTTCCCATGGGCCTGCTGGCCCACCGGTACCGGTTCCGCGCCCTGCTCACGGCCTCGGTATCGGCCGCGCTCGTCACCTTCGTCGCCGCGGGGCTCACCGCCGCCACGGCCATGGTCGCCACCGCGACCATCGGCGGGATCGTCGGCTCGGTCAAACGCCGCCGCGGCGGCCTCTTCGCCGTCACCGGGCTCTCGGTGCTCGCCGGGCTCGCCTGGGCGGTGTTCTCCGTCGGTTTCCTGCTGGCCTTCTCCGCGACCCGCAACCTGATCTTCGACAACATCCGCAACACCGCGACCGGTTTCGCCGACCTCACCTCGCGGCAGGCCCAGCTTGCGCCCCTGGGCCGCGGCGTACTCGACCTGGCCGAGGTCGTGCTGCAGTGGTGGTGGATCTATATCGGCGCCACCGTCGCGCTAGGCACCGTGGTCACCGCGCTGGTCTCCTGGTTCGTGCTCGGTTCCGTGCTCGATCGGCTGGCCTGGCTCCCCGGCACCGACCGGCTCGACGCACCCGCCGACGACCGCCCCATCGCACCGCTACCGGTCACCCTGCGCGCGGCCGGCTACCGCTATCCGGGCGCGGCCGGCGACGCGCTGGCCGGGATCGACCTACGGGTGGAGGTCGGCGAATTCATCGCCGTGGTCGGGCACAACGGGTCCGGGAAATCCACGCTCACCCGGTTGCTGGCCGGGCTGCCACCGACTTCCGGCACGGTGGACCGCCCCGGATCGGCCGGTCTGGGTCATCTGGGCGGCACCGCCCTGGTACTCCAGCGCCCGGAAAGCCAGACCCTCGGCGTGCTGGTCGCCGACGATGTCGTATGGGGACTGCCCACCGACCTGGCCGCCGAGGTGCCGATCGACGACCTGCTGCGCGAGGTCGGGCTGGACGGGATGAGCGCCCGGGAAACCGCGACCCTCTCCGGTGGCCAGCAGCAGCGGCTCGCCGTAGCGGCCGCCCTCGCCCGGCGCCCGGCGCTGCTGATCGCCGACGAAGCGACCTCCATGATCGACCCCGACGGCCGCCGCGAACTCGTCGCGCTCCTGGCCGAACTACCGAAACGGCATCCGATGGCGGTGGTCCTGGTAACCCATCACGAAGCCGACGCGGCCGCCGCCGACCGCGTGGTCCATCTGGCCGGCGGCCGGATGGTCGACCGGCTGCCCGCCTGGCCGAAGCCGGCGCGCGCGCAGCGCCGCCGACCGGTGGGCGATCCGATCCTGGAACTGCGCGGCGTCCGGCACACCTACAACCGGGGCACGCCGTGGGAAGCGCCGGCCCTGCACGGGATCGATCTCACGGTGCACCGCGGCGAAGCGCTGCTGGTGGTCGGCGGGAACGGGTCCGGGAAATCGACGCTGGCCTGGATCATGGCCGGGCTCATCGCGCCGAGTACCGGCCGCTGTGAACTCGCCGGGAAACCGGTCAGCAAGCAGATCGGCCGGGTGGAACTGGCCTTCCAGCATTCCCGGCTGCAACTACAACGGCATACGGTCGGCGAGGAGATCGCCGACTGGGGCGGGGAGGGCACCGGATCGGGGACCGTCGGCAAAGCGCTCGACGCCGTCGGCCTGGACCGCTCGCTCACCACCGGATCCATCGAGGAACTCAGCGGCGGGCAGGCGAAACGGGTCGTCCTGGCCGCGATCGTCGCCAGCCATCCGCAGGTGGTGGTGCTCGACGAACCGCTGGCCGGGCTGGATCCGGAAGGCCGCGCCGATATCGTCGACCTGCTGGGCCGGTTACGCGATTCGGGTCTCACCCTGATCGTCATCTCGCACGATGTCGAGGATGTCGCGGCCATCTGCGACCGCATGGTCCACCTGCGGGCCGGACGGATCCCGGAAACGGAGGCGGCGCGGGTCCCGGTCCCCGAACCGGACGCCGATACCACCCCCATCCCGCCGGTCCGGCCGCCCGGCCCGGTGCACCCCGCACCGGGCGCGGCCTGGCGGCTGCGCGGCGACGCCCACGGAATCGACCACGGAGGCGCCCGATGAGCACGGTACTGCTGCGCCAGGTCCCGGTGGCCAGCCCGATCCACCGGCTGTGGGCCGGCACCAAGATGATCGGGGTCTTCCTGATCAGCGTGCTGCTGATGATCCTGCCCAGCTGGCCGATCCTCGGCATCATGATCGTGTTCCTGATCGCGGTCGGCGTCGTCGCGCGCCTGCCGCTGGGCGTGGTCCCCCGGCTGCCCTGGGTGTTCTGGCTGTTGATCGGCATCGGCGCCCTGATCAGCGCACCGGTCGGCGGGGCCGCGCTGCTGCGCTACGCCCAGATCGTGGTGTTCGCGCTCATCCTGCTGACGGCGTCCATGCTGATCGCCTGGACCACCCCCATGAGCGAGATCGCCCCCGCGCTCGCGGCCCTCGGCCGGCCCCTGCGCAAACTCCGGGTACCGGTCGACGAACTGGCGGTGGTGGTGGCACTCACCTTGCGCGGGCTCCCGTTGCTGCTGGAGGAGATCCGGATCCTGCGCGCGGCCCGCCGGCTACGCCCGAAACCCGGCCTGCTGCACCGCACCACCGACCCGATCATCGATATCCTCACCGCCGCCATGGCGGTTTCGACCCGCCGCGCCGGTGAACTCGGCGAAGCCATCACCGCCCGCGGCGGCACGGGCCGGCTCACCGCACGCACCGCCGCACCCGGCCGCAACGACGCGGTCGCCTTGATCGTGGTAGTAGCCGTCTGCGCGGGGGCGCTCACGCTCGAATTACTGATCTGAGCCGGCGGCTACTTCTTCTGGTCGCGTACCGCTTTACGAGCGGCTTCCTGTGCCTTGTCGACCTGGGAGGCGTACTTGCCGCCGGTCTTCTTGTCCACCGCGTCGCCGACCTTCTCGATCAGCGGGTCGACCTTGTCGGCGTTCTTCCGCGCCAGACCCAGCGCCTTGTTCGCCAGCCCTTTGAAATCCATGGTGCGCTCCTCGCTCGAACTGCTTCGGCAATAACGATACCCAGCGAGTTCGGTGCAAGCGTGGGAACGAATGCGGCGACGGCTGTCACACTTCGCCGAGCCATGCCGGATGCCAGAAGCGGCCACCGTCGGTCCAATCCATGTAGCGCACAGTGCCTTTGATCTTCGGCGTCACCCAGATCGCGTCCCGGGTCTCCTCGGCCGACATCTCGTTCGCGAACGGCGTGGTCTTGCGCTGCAATCGGCGCAACCGGGCGGCGAGGTCGTTCATCTTCGCCTCGTCGAACCCGGTGCCGACCCGCCCCGCATATATCAGTCCATCCTCGGCGGGTATCCCGACCAGCAGCGAGGCGAATGGGCGCGCCTTACTGCGCCGCATACCGCCGATCACCACCTCCTGGGTGCGCCAGTTCCGATGCTTCACCCACGAATGGCCGCGAGTACCGGGCAGGTACACCGAATCCAGCCGTTTGGCGATCACACCCTCGGCGCCTTCCTCCTCGCTGCGACGTAGCGCCTCGGTCCCGTCCCCCTCGTAACGCGGCGGCACCCGGAGTTCGGTGGTCGTGGCGGCGAGCGCCTCGAGCACCCGGCGCCGATCGCGATAGCGTTTGCGCAGCAGCGAGGTGCCGTCGAGGAACAGCAGGTCGAAGGCGAGAAACTCGGCGCGGCGCGGATTCGCTTTCAGCAGCGCCACATTCACCGCGCCGTCCGGACCGCGCACGATGAGTTCGCCGTCGAGTACCGCCTGATGATCGGCCAGCTCTTCGGCCAGTACCGCCATCTGGGGGTAGCGGGCGGTGACATCGTTACCGGCACGGCTGCGCAACCGCAGCTCGCCCGCGTCCACTTCGACGATCAGCCGGTAGCCGTCCCATTTTCGTTCGAACGCCCAGTCCGTTTCCGGTAGCCCGGCCACCTCGCCGCTGGTGGCCAACATCGGGGTGAGACCTCGGGGCAGTTCCGCCCGCGGTGCGGGCTGGTCCTTCATCAGGTGCATCAGCCACTGGTCACCCTCGGTGCGGATCAGGGCGTACCGACCGTCGAGCCGGTTACCGCGGAAGACCACGATCACCTCGTCGTCGCGCCATTTCTCGGCACGGTAGGTGCCGGTGTCCCAGATCGACATCTCTCCCCCGCCGTACTCCCCGGCCGGGATGGTGCCGTGGAAGTCCAGGTATTCCAGCGGGTGGTCCTCGGTGTGCACGGCGAGCCGGTTCTGCCGCGGGCTGTCCGGCGGCCCCTTGGGCACCGCCCACGACACCAGTACCCCGTCCCGTTCCAGCCGCACATCCCAGTGCAGCCGCCGGGCATGGTGTTCGTGGACGACATAGCGGTTGTCCGGCCCCGGCCGGGGCGAATGCGGCGGCACCGGTTCCGGCGTGCGGGCCGGATCGCGCATCGAGCGATATTTCGTGAGCGCGTCGTCCAAGGCCGGATCGAGCCCCGACAGCAGGTCGCCGTCGCGGCGATAGCGCTCCAGCACTTCGTCGAACCGCAGCTGGCGCAGATCGCCGATGTCTTCGATCTCGGCCCAGCTGCGCGGCGCCGCGGCGTTCGGCTGCTCACGCCCGCGTAGCGAGTACGGGGCGATGGTCGTCTTCGACGGATTGTTCTGGCTCCAGTCCAGGAACACCTTCCCGGCGCGGACCTTCTTGGCCATTGTGGCCGTGACCAGGTCGGGAAGCAGTTTCTCCAGATTCGTGGCCACCTGTTTGGCCACCGTGGACGCCCCGCCGGGGCTCAGCACCCGGTCCAGCGGGACGTACAGGTGGATACCTTTGCTTCCGCTGGTCAGCGGATAGGCGCGCATCCCGATCTCGGCGACCATATCGCGCACGCCGAGCGCCACCCGGGCACATTCGGGCAGGCCGGCGCCGGGGCCGGGATCGAGGTCGAATACCAGCCGCGTCGCCGGTCCCCGCGCGTCGCCGTCGAACCGCCACTGCGGCACATGGATCTCCAGTGCCGCCTGCTGCCCCAGCCACACCAGCCCGGCCTGCGAGGAAACCACCGGGTAGTGCGCGACCCGGTCGGAATGCTCCTGGGCGCGCCGCGGCAGCCAGTCGGGCGTGCCCGCACCCAGGTTCTTCTCGAAGAACGAGGATTCGGCGACACCGTTCGGCCACCGTTTCCGGGTGACCGGCCGGCCCGCGATATGCGGCAGCATGGCCGGGGCGATTTCGGCGTAGTACTCGATGACCTCGCCCTTGGTGGTACCGGTGGCGGGGTAGAGCACCTTGTCGAGATTGCTCAGCCGGACCTCGATATCCCGCTGCCCCGGCTCACCGCCGAATGCCCGGTGCACGCCCGTTACCCCCGGAAACGGCCGACCACGGGCCGCACCGGGGCGAGGTTCACGGCCGCGGGCCTGCCGGCGGTTGGCCCGGCTGCCCCGGACCGCCCGGCTGTTCGGGCGGGACCACCTTGCGGGCGGCCTCCTTACCCTTCTGGATCTTGTCCGCGTACTTGCCCTTGGTCTTCTGGTCGAGGAAATCCCCGGCCTTGTCGACCGCTTGGTTGATCTTGTCCGAGTTCTTGGCCGCCACTTCCTGCCCCTTGCCGGCCAGATTCTTCAGGTTGTCGATCAAGCTCATTGCCGAAATCCTTCCTGTTGCCGGGCGGTTGTGTTCACCCCATATCCTCCCACCACGCGCGCGTCGGCGGGAGATCATCGAGGTCGAGGCGTTGCCCCGGCAGCGGAACGGTGATCTCGGTACCGGCCGCGGCCGCGGCGTCCACCAGCCGCCGGACCGGCTCGTCCCAGGGGTGCGGCGCCAGGTTGAAGGTCGCCCAGTGGATGGGCAGCAGCACGCCGTGCGCCGGGTCACCGCCGCACAGATCAGCATGTGCGCGGACCGCTTCCTCGGGATTCATATGGATATCGGCCCAGCTGTGGTTGTAGGCGCCGATGGGCAGCAGGGTGAGGTCGAACGGGCCGCACCGCGCGCCCGTCTCGGCGAACGCCTTGGTGAAACCGGTATCGCCGCCGAAGTAGACCCGATGTGCAGGCCCGGCCAGCGACCATCCCGCCCACAGGGTGGTGTTGCGGACCAGCCCGCGGCCGGAGAAATGGCGCGCCTCGGCGCAGGTGATCGCCAGTTCACGGCCCGAATCGTCGCGTGCGGGCAGTGAATACGTATCGCCCCAATCCAATTCGGCGATCCGCGTCTCGGGTACACCCCAATGCCGCAGGTGCGCCCCGACTCCCAGCGGCACCACGAAAACCGCTCGCTGTGTGGCCACCAACTCGGTCACCGTGTCGGCGTCGAGATGGTCGTAATGGTCGTGCGAGATCACCACCGCGTCCACCGGCGGCAGTTCCGTCAGCGCCACCGGAACCGGATGGATACGGCTCGGGCCCACCAGCCGGGACGGCGAAACCCGCTCACTCCACACCGGATCGGTGAGTACCCGGAACCCGTCGATCTCGATCAGCGCGCTGGCATGTCCGAACCAGGTGACGGCGAGATCCGCGGCGGCCGGCGGCTGTTCCGGTTCCGCCAGCGGCACGGTGCCTTTCGGCCGGCCCGCGCGCATCGCGCTCACCATCGACAGCAGCCCGGCCGGGTTGTCCGGCACCACGATCGGCGAGGCGGGCTCGGTGTTGTGGAATTGCCGGTTGCGGTAGGCGCGGGCTCCGGACACGGTGGGCGCGATCGCGGAGACCGAGGCACCGAGCGCCGCCGGTAGCCCGTCCAGCGCGCGCAGCACCCAGCCGAGCGCTGTCATTCCGGCCAGACCCGCCACCACGGCGGGCAGTGCGCGTGACCCTCTCATCGGCCCACGAACTTCGGTGCGCGCTTCTCCTTGCGGGCCAGCCGGCCCTCCTCGGCGTCCTCGCTGTTCCATGCTGCCTCCAGGGCGGCCTGCTGTTCTTTGGGCGCCGGCGCCCGGGTGTCGTCGTCGTTGAGTTCCAATTTGAGATGGCGCAGCGACAGCGGGGCGAGTTCGGCCATCGACTTCGCCCACGTCTGCGCGTCGGACAGAGTGCCGATGCGGTTGGCGAAGCCGAAGGTGTAGGCATCGGCGGCCGAGATGGGTTCGGCGCCGAGCAGGACGGTGCGGGCCGGTCCGCCGCCGAGCAGCGAGACCAGCCGGCGGGTGGTCCAGCGATCCACCGAGATACCGAGTTTCGCCGCCGGAATCGCCAGATACGAATCCGGCGCCATCACCCGCAGATCGGCGGCCATGGCCAGCTGCACCCCCGCACCCAGCGCGGGCCCGTTCAGCGCGGCGATCACCGGCACCGGCATAGCCTCGACCTCGTGCAGCGTTTCCAGTAGCGCGTCGAGGAATTCGGTGGAATACACACCGTCCAGATCCGCGCCCGCGCTGAACACCGGCCCGGTGCCGGTGACCACGATAACCCGGGCGTCCAGCCGGGCGTTCGAGAACGCTTCCCGCAGTTCGACCACCAGATCCAGGTTCAGCGCGTTACGCCGTTCCGCACGCTGCAGTTCGATGGTGACGACGTCGCCGTCGCGGCTGACCCCGAGCATGTGTGTCCTTCCCCGCTCAACGAATACCGATCCAACAGCCAATAACGATGCGCTACTGCCCACTCTGCCACAGCCCGGGGTAGGCCGAGGTAGCACGACGCGGGGTGGAAGCGGCCGGGCACGCGGGGAACGCGGCCGGTCAGGGCCTCAGGTGTCCAGTCCCATCGCGAAGGTGTCCGGGTCCGGGCCCGTGCGGGTGCCGTCGTCCAGCGCGGTGATGGCCCGCATCTGGTCGCCGGTGAGCTCGAAGCCGAAGACGTCGAAATTCTGCTCGATCCGCGCGGGCGTCACCGATTTCGGTATGACCACATTGCCGAGCTGCAGATGCCAGCGGATGACCACCTGCGCCGGGGTGCGGCCCACCTCTCCGGCGATCCGGGTGACCACGGGATCGTCGAGCAGGGTGCCTTGACCGAGCGGGCTCCACGCCTCGGTCGCGATGGCGTGCTCGGCGTGATATTCGCGCAGGGCCCGCTGCACGAGCCTGGGGTGTAGCTCGATCTGATTGACCGACGGCGTCTCGCCGGTCTCGGCGGTCACCCGCTCCAGATCGGCGATCCGGAAATTGGAGACCCCGATGGAGCGCACCAGGCCGTCGGCCTTCAACCGCTGGAAGGCGCGGAAGGTATCGACGAACTTGTCCGCGGCGGGTACGGGCCAGTGGATCAGGTACAGATCCAGGTAGTCCAGGCCCAACCGGTCGAGGCTCGCCGTGCAGGCCCGCAACGTCGAGTCGTAGCCCTGGTCGGAGTTCCAGAGTTTGGTGGTGACGAATATTTCGTCACGGGGCAGGCCGAACTGCCGGATGGCGCGACCGGTTCCCTCTTCGTTCTGGTACGCCGCGGCGGTGTCGATACTGCGGTACCCGGCCCGCAGCGCGGCGGTGACGGTATCGAATACCTGGTCCGGCGGAACCTGGAAGACCCCGAATCCGAGCTGCGGAATCAGGCTCCCGTCATTGAGCACGATGGGGGGAACTACACCGATCTCACGTTTGGTGGTCACCGCTTCGACGGTAGGAGGGGTTCGGCAGCAGGTCAACGAAAACCGGTCTCGTGTCCGAACCGCTTTGACAGATCGTTGTGTTTTTACAACAATGTGTTGTGTGAGCCCAGTAAGACGCGGGGAAACACTACCGATTTTCAACCGGATCGCGGTATTGCGCGCGGAACATCGAATGTCACGAGCCGCGCTGGCGGCGGCGGTGAACGTCAATCCGCAGACCATCGGCGCCCTCGAACGAGGCGACCACTACCCGAGCCTGGACCTCGCGTTCCGGATCTGCGAGGTCTTCGGGCTACCGGTGGAGGCGGTGTTCGCCCGCACCGAATTCACCCCGCTGTCGGCGGAGGTCTACCCCCGCGAGAAAGGAACGCTGCCATGACCGCAGCCACCGAACCCACCACCCTGATCGACCGCTACCAGGCCTACCGGGTGCGCCGCTGGCTGGCCCGGGAGAAACAACTCGCCGGAATGCTGCCCGGCTGGCGCACCAGGAACCGCCGGCGCGCCCTGGTGGCCGCCGTCGCGGTCGCGCTCACCGTCCTGTTCGTCACCGGGGTGCTGTGCGCCTTCGGCCTCGAATGGGCGGCACTGTTCGCCGGGCTGTGCGCCCTGCTGTTCCTGCCCGCCTGGACCATGCTGCGGATAGTCTCCATGGCGCAGGACAGCGCTCCCGCCGAAACCCTGGACGAGCTGGAAATGGCGCAGCGCGATACCGCCCGCTCGATCGGCCTCACGATCACCCAGGCACTCTGCGTTTTCCCGATGCTGTACCTGGTGTGGAGCGGCGCCATCTTTCCCGAGGCCGACGCGTTCCGCACCGCCTACGCGGGCGGAGTCATGATCCTGGCGACCCTGCTGGCCGGCGGTTGCGCCCCGGCCATGATCCTGGCCTGGTCCAAACCCGACCCGGAACCCGAGGTCTGACACCGGCGCCTCGCCCGAGCCGACGGCGGGATAGCCCGGCTCCGCGCCGAAGCCGGTGAGCCGCCGTGCACAGCCGCCGCCGGTTCCACCGGCCGACCGGATTTTCAGTCCGGCAGGCCGAGACGGCGATAGCGGCGGTGGCGGAGCTCGCGTAACCGCTGCGGCGGCTGTGCGGCGAGTCCGGTGAGTTCCCCGGCGATGGCGGTGACCATGCGGTGCGCGAAAGCGTCCGGTTCTTCGGCGGCGTCCGGGTATTCGGGCACGATACGGTCCACGATTCCGTCTGCCAGCAGATCCACCGACCGGATCCGCTGCCGGGCCGCCAGTTCCGGGGCGTGCTCGGTATCTCGGTGCACGATGGCGCTCGCCCCTTCGGGCGGCAACGGCGCCAGCCAGGCATGAGTGGCGGCCAGCACCCGGTCGGCGGGCAGCAGGGCGAGCGCACCACCACCTGTCCCCTGACCGAGTAACACCGAAACGGTCGGCGTATCGAGAGTCACCAGATCGGCTATACAGCGGGCGATTTCGGGAGCGAGCCCCCGCTCCTCCGCTTCCTTGGAGAGCGCGGCCCCGATGGTGTCGATCACCAGCACCAGCGGTAACCGCAGTTCGGCGGCGAGCTGCATACTGCGCCGGGCCGACCGTAGCGCGGCCGGCCCCATGGTGTGCTCAGGATCCTGGTGCGCGCGATCATGCCCGAACACCACGCACGGACGACCCCGGAACCGGGCCAGCGCAAGAACCACAGTCCGGTCCGTTTCGCCCTGGCCCGTCCCGCTGAGCGGCACCCGCTGAGTGGACCGGCGCAGAAGTTCGCGAATACCCGGTCGGTCGGCGCGGCGCGAGATCAGCACCGAATCCCATGCTTGCGGCAGTTTCGCACCCGCGACCGGGTGAGCACCCGAGCCCGGCACGGTGGTGGAGGGTGAAATCTCCGGAGCCGTAACGCTTTCCGCCGCTGCCGGGTCGGCACGGGGCGGCTCCGGCCGCGGGACAGCCCGGTGGTCGCCTCCGTTCTCACGCCGGGTGGACGGCTCGGTATCGGTGCTATCCGAGGCCGAGGTGGTCGGCGTGTCGTCACCGTCGCCCGCTACCGCGGCATCCGTGGCACGGTGCCGCGGCGACGCGACGGGCTCGGTAGCGGTGCGGCAGCCCGTGGCCGCCGGGGGCGGCTCATCCGGGACTCCGCTGAACACGCTGAGTGCGCGGTGGGCGATCCGCCGGAACACCGGCACCTCGACGACCCCGTCGATGACCCCGCTGTGATACAGGTTCTCCGCGGTCTGCACGCCGGGCGGGAACGGCCGTCCGTACAGCGCCTCGTACACGCGGGGTCCGAGGAAGCCGATCAGCGCGCCGGGTTCGGCGAAGGTGATATGCCCGAGCGACCCCCATGATGCGAAAACCCCGCCCATGGTCGGGTTGCGCAGGTACACGACATACGGATGTCCGGCCGATTTGTGCGCGGCGACCGCACCGGCGATCTTCACCATCTGCACGAAGGCGAGCGTGCCCTCCTGCATCCTGGTGCCACCGGAGGTCGGCGAAACGATCAGCGGGAGACCTTCCGCCGTCGCCCGCTCGACAGCGGCGACGATCCGCTCGGCGGCGGCGACACCGACCGAACCCGCCAGGAACGCGAACTCACACGCGATCACCGCGACCCGCCGACCGCGCAGCCGGCCCGCGCCGGTACGGACCGCCTCGTCGGTACCCGCCGCAGCGGCCGCATCGGCCAGCGCCGACCGGTAAGCGGCCGAATGCGCCACCGCGATCGGTGGCGCATCCCAGCTCACGAACGTTCCCGGATCGAGCAGCGCATCGAGTAGCTCGCGGGCACCGATCCGGCGTGCTCGCCCTGTCATCCGAACCACACCGGACCGCCCGGCACCCACCTCGTCCATACCGGCACACCGGCCAGTATGACGGGCGCCGGATCAGTAACCGCGGGTGACCTTCTGCAGGGCGTACTCGGTGAGCCGTACCAGTGCCTCCTTGGCCGGTTCCCGGCGCCGCGCGTCGATCGGCATGATCGGCACATCGGCGGGGACGGCCAGCGCCTGGCGGATATCCTCGATCGGGTACTGCGGGGCGTCGTCGAACTGGTTCAGCGCGACGAGGAACGGCAGGTTACGCGCCTCGAAGTAGTCGACCGCCGCGAAGCTGTCCTCCAGCCGGCGGGTATCGATCAGCACCACCGCGCCGATGGCGCCACGGATCAGGTCGTCCCACATGAACCAGAAGCGGTACTGGCCCGGGGTGCCGAAGAGGTACAGCACCAGATCGTCGGCCAGGCTGATCCGGCCGAAGTCCATGGCCACCGTGGTGGTGGATTTGCTCTCGATCCCCGCGAGACTGTCGATCCCGGCACTGGCATTGGTCACCAGCGCCTCTGTTCTCAACGGGACGATTTCCGAAACTGCCCCCACCAGCGTCGTTTTGCCCACGCCGAACCCGCCCGCGACCACGATCTTCGCCGAAGTCGGCTTGCTACTGCGGGTATCGACCTGCGCCGTCGAATCATATACGCCGGAGTCCACTGAGAACCCTTTCGATCAGCTCGCGACGTTCATCGTCGCTGGAATCGTCTTTCAAAGTCGCCGAAACGCGGACATGCCCGGCTTCGATCAGGTCCGCTACAAGTACACGCGCCACCCCGATCGGTATACCCAGTCGCGCCGCTAGTTCGGCGACCGACGGCGACTCCCTGCACAACTCGACTATCGAATTCTCGATATTGCTCAGTTCGTACTGGCGTTCGAGCGGAATGGGATGGGACGCGACGAGAGCCTCGAGCGCCAGCTCCACCTTCGGTCTGGTACGACCGGCGGTCAGCGAGTACGGACGCACGAGACTGGGCTCGGAGCCTCCCACGCGGTGATCCTCTATGTCCATCCCACCATCAGGAACCCATTGTGACGCGTGGAGTGGCCTGAACTGTCTGGCCCACGCGTTCGACCAACAAAGCCATTTCGTATCCGACCTGTCCGATATCGCAGGACGTGTTGGTCAGGACAGCGAGGTATGACCCGTCGCCCACCGCCATCAGCAGCAGGTAACCGTGCTCCATCTCGACGACGGACTGCAGTACGGTACCGCCCTCGAACAGATTGGACACACCCACCGAGAGACTGGCCAGACCGGCCGTGACAGCCGAGAGCTGTTCGGCCCGATCGACCGGTAGTTGGGCACTCGCCGCCATCAGCAGGCCGTCGGCCGAGACCAGAACGGCATGGGCTACGCCAGGAACCTCGCCTGCGAAGTTCGAAACCAGCCAATCCAACTGACGGTTCGTACCACCTAGTTCGGGGTTCATCGGTCTCCTTTGTCTCCGGTTAGGTTCATTGCTCGCATTGCACGGCCATCCCGAACACCTTGCTGGTGCCGACTCAAACTAGACCGGATCGATTCGGGATTGCGACTCGGCGTCCGCTCCTGGGCCCCGTTGACGGCGCCGGGCACCAGTCGGCCGCCCGGATTACGCTGCGGCAGACCGGCGGCGGTGCGGGTCTCGGGCTCGGCCTCACTGGCCCGCCGGGCGGCCATCCAGCCCTCGTCGCCCGGTGATTCGAAGGAGGCGACAGCCTGGGAGCGGTCGGTGTTCGGATCCGACAGCCAGGCCGACATCATCTCCGCGAAGATGGGCGTCCCGCCCATCACGCTGTCGTTCTCCTCGGCCGGCTGCAAGCGGGTCTGGAAGAAGGACGCGGTCTTCGCGGGGTTGGACTTGTAGCTGTGCCGGCCGGGTTCGCGGGCCGGTGCGCTGCCCTCGGCGGGTTCGGGGTCTCGGGGCAGTGCGACACCCGGCGGGTTGTCGAACCGCTCCGCGGTGTAACCACCGGGCTGCCGCCGCGGCAGCCCACCCGATTCCTCGGACCGGCGCGTGGGCGCGCTGCCCTCGCGTTGCGGCAGACCGTTCTCGGCGGCGCCACGCTGCGGCAGGCCGCTACCGGCCCCACCGCGCTGCGGCAGGCCACCCTCGGTCGAACCGCGCTGCGGCAAGCCACTCTCGGTCGAACCGCGCTGCGGCAGACCACCCTCGGTCGAACCGCGCTGCGGCAGACCACCCTCGGTCGAACCGCGCTGCGGCAAGCCACTCTCGCTTGTGCCACGCTGCGGCAGACCGCTCTCGGTCGAACCGCGCTGCGGCAGGCCGCCTTCGGCGTTGCCGCGCTGCGGCAGGCCACCGGCCGCACCACGTTGCGGCAGGCCGTTACCGCCCGTACCGCGCTGCGGCAGACCACCTCCGGGTGCTTCGTGCCTGGGCGGTACACCGCCCAGTGGACCGCGTTGGGTGGGAAGTTCCCCGGAGTTTTCCCGGGCCGGGGGTTCGGTGGACCGGTCACGCTGCACCGGCATTTCCCCGGAGGTTTCCCGGCCGGGCACACCGTTGCGTGCGGGATCCCGCCGGCTGGGCAGGCCACCGGAGGAGGTATCGGCCGAGGGCCGCGATTCCGGTGTGGGCCCGCTCGGATCACCCGCGGTGGGCCGGCGCTGCGGCAACCCGGAAGCACCGGGCTCGCGGGCCCCGTTGGCACCCGGCTCGCGCTGCGGGAGGCCGTTGGGTCCCGGCTGGGCGGGGCGGCGCGGCGGGATCGGCCCGGAGGTACGCGGGGGCGCCGCGGTTTCGGACGCGGACTCGGTGGGCCGCTCGGTATCCGCGCGGGCCGCCTCCCGGGGACCTCCGGGAGCACCGTTGGCACCGGGCCGGCGCTGCGGCAGGCCACCGGGACCCGGTTGCGACCCACCACCGGCACCCGACTGGCGCTGCGGCAGCCCGCTGAGGCCGGTCTCGGTGGGGCGGGCGGGCGGGCCGCCGGCGGACGAATCACCCGGAGTACGCGGCGGCAGGGTCGGGGTGGCGCCACCGCCGCCGGGACCGAGGTTGCGTTTGGGCAGGTTGGCGGCAGCCAGCTTGCCGCGCTGCGGCGCCGCGCCGGCGCTTGCCTGGCGCAGGCTGGTGGTGCCTTCGTTATCGCGCAGGCCACCCGACATCGCCGTACCGGGCTGGCGCTGGGGCAGCCCGCCCGGGCCCACCGGCGCCGGGCCCGCCGGGCGCTCCGGCGGTTTGGGCCGCTCGACGGCGGGCAGCGGACCGCTCATCCCCGGATCGACGGTGACCATCATGTTGCCGTCGACGGTCCGGCTGATCCCGCGGGTCTGCATGGCGGGACCACCGGAGTTACGCAGCGCGGCCGCGGCGGCCTCGTCCGGCGACTCCTCCGGCTTGCCGCGCTTGGCGTTATCGCTGGGCACCAGCGGCTGCGGACCCGAACCGGTGGCCAGCGGCAGGATCTGGGTTTCCCCGGCGACGATCAAACTCATCGGTACGTGCACGGTGACCGTAACGCCCGGATCGCGCGCGGTATCGAAGGTCGGCCGCAGCCGCACATTGAGACCGTGGCGTTCGGCGAGCCGGCCGACGACGAACAGACCCATATGCCGGGCGGTATCGGGCCCGGGTTCGGCAGTGCTCTCGAGCCTGCGGTTGATCTCGGCCATCTCGCTCGGCGGCATACCGATACCGCGGTCGGCGACCTCGATCAGCAGGCCCTGATCATGTGCCTGCGCGAAGGTGAACTTCACATCGGTTTCCGGCGGCGAGGCGCGCAGCGCGTTGTCCAGCAACTCGGCGAACAGATGCGCCATATCGGAGGCGGCCGGTTCGATCAGGGCGCCGCGCGGGGTGGCACCCAGTTTGACGCGTTCGTAGTCCTCGACCTCGGAGATCGCGGCCCGCAGCACATCGGCGATTTCGACGGGCGCCGATTTCGCGCGGCGCTGTTTGGTGCCGGCCAGAATCAGCAGGTTGTCGCCGTTTCGGCGCATACGGGCGGCGAGATGGTCCAGCCGGAAGAGGTTCTCCAGCAGGCGCGGGTCCTTCTCGTCGTACTCCATCGCCTCGATGAGGCTGAGCTGATGGTCGACCAGCGATTTACTGCGCCGCGCCAGCGTCTCGAACATATCGTTGACCTGGGAGCGCATCTGTGCCTGATCACTGGCCAAACGCAGTGCCTGGCCGTGGATATCGTCGATGGCGCGGGCCAGCTGGCCGATTTCCTCCTCGGACCGGATGGGCATCGGTTCGAGCGGCACTTCCTCCGGCGCGGCGCCGGTGCGCAGCTGGGCGACCTCGTCGGGCAGATCGCTTTCGGCGACGCGCAGCGCGGCCAGCCGCAGCCGGTGCAGCGGCACGATCATCGACCGGGCGACGAATACCGCGAGCAGCAACGCGGCGAGGATGGTCAGCAGCACGACGATCGAGTAGACGACGGCATCGCGCAGGGCCTTGTCGGCCATCTGCTGCACGCCGCCGTCGATCGACTCGGTGGCCTCACCGATGAGCTTGTCGGTGGTCGCGGTGCTGTCCAGCAGCGACTGGCGGGCTTCACCGAGGGGCAACCGGCCCGCCTGTGCCTCCGGCGATTCCAGCATGGCCTGCCGGTTCTCGACACCCTGGCGCAGGATCGCGATATCGGGGTCTTCGGCGTTGTAGCGCTGGCTCAGAATGTTCAGCAGCGCGAGCTCGGTATTGGTCGCGGCGCGATAGGCCTGCTCGCCGGCTTCCTGATTGCGCAGCAGAGTGGCGGCCGCGGTGATCTCGCCGACCATGGTCGAGCGCAGGTTGAGGGCGTCGACCAGGCGGAGCTTGGCCGGGTCGATCGACGGGTCGCCGATCTCGCCGACGATCTCTTCCACCGTGCGCACACCGGCGTTACGGGCCGTGTCCAGGACCGCGACGGCTTCGTCGGGGGAACCGGCGGGGGCCAGGCCGCCGGTTCGGACCTGCTTGGCCTGATCGATCATTTCCGACAGGGCTTGATGCGCGCCGGGCAGATCGTCGAGATCGCCGAGTGCCGCTTCGGCCGCCGCGATCGTCTGGTCCAGGGTGGTGAGGTTCTCCTCGGTCACCATGGACCGGTTCGGAGCGATGGCAATGGCCTGCGAGCCCGCGACCGTCGAGGTCGCCGAGCTGAGATCGAGTACGGCCGGGACGAGGCTGACGTTCTCGGCGGCCGAGCCCAGCCGGTTCGCCTCGCTCCATTCCGCCGATATCCTGGACACACCGAGCCCGACCGCGACCGCCAACGGCACGGCCAGCACGGCCGTAACCTTCCAGCGAAGGTCCCAGTTACTCAGCGCCCAGCGCTTCGTGCCGGACCTAGCGGCGTCACGCATTCCCACTCACTTTCCAACCTGGCCCCAGCCATGCACCATCAGCAGGACTCCACACTCGCATAGTGGCTCGACGGGTGGAGCTGCCCGTGGGTCGCGGCTGGCCGAGAAATTGCGTCTACGACGGACCGAATTCGTGTCATCAGATTCTAACGGATCAATAACTTCTTGGTGTACTCAGCCCGGGTTTACGCACTCTGACCAGCCGGTTACAGGCATAAGCCATGGTCGCGACACCCGACAGGGGGTCGCGTGAAGTCTGCCACAATCGTGCTGATCTATCGAGGCGAGGATTGCTGCGAGGCTAGGGAGCACTGTGAACGCGAGGAACGAGTATCGACCGGTCTATCAGACCAGCCTGGTCGATCCCGCCGAGTTCTGGTCCCTGGCGGCGGCCGAAATCGATTGGGATACGCCGCCCGACCAGGCTCTCGATACAGCTCGCCCGCTTTCACACTGGTTTCCCGGAGCCCGCCTGAACACCTGCCACAATGCGCTCGACCGGCATGTGAACGCGGGACTGGGCGGCCAGGACGCCCTGATCTATGAATCGGCGATGACCGGGGAAAGTGCCGTTTACAGCTACGCCGAACTCCTCGACCGGGTCGCCCGGTTCGCCGGGGCTCTGCGCGAACTGGGTGTTTCGGCCGGAGACCGGGTCGTTATCTACCTGCCGATGATCCCGGAGGCCGTGGTCGCGATGCTGGCCTGCGCCCGCATCGGGGCCGTGCATTCCGTGGTGTTCGGCGGATTCGCGGCACCCGAACTGGCCGCACGGATCGATGACGCGGAGCCGGTACTGATCGTGACGGCATCCGGGGGGCTCGAGCCCAACCGCACCATCGATTACCCCCCTATCGTCCGCCGGGCACTCGAACTGGCCGAGACCACCGCGCCGCGCACCGTGGTGGTGAAACAGCGCACCGGTTTCCCGGCGCACGATTTCGGGGCCGGCCCGGCCGATATTCCCGAAGCGCGCTGGCTGGACTGGGATACCGCGGTCCGCGCTGCCGAACCCGTGGATCCGGTGCCGGTGGCCGCGACCGACCCCCTGTACGTGCTGTACACCTCCGGGACAACCGGTAAGCCGAAGGGCGTGGTGCGCGACAACGGCGGGCATGCCGTCGCCCTGACCTGGTCCATGCGCAATATCTACGATGTCGGGCCCGGCCAGGTGATGTGGGCTGCCTCCGATGTCGGCTGGGTGGTCGGCCATTCCTATATCGTCTACGCGCCGCTGCTGGCGGGTGCCACCACACTGCTCTACGAGGGCAAACCCGTGGGCACACCGGACGCCGGGGCGTTCTGGCGGGTGGTGGCCCGGCACGGGGTGCACACGCTGTTCACCGCCCCCACCGCCCTGCGGGCGATCCGCCGCGCCGATCCGGCGGCCGAATTCGCCCGGGAACACGATCTGTCCTCGCTGCGCGCACTGTTCTGCGCGGGCGAACGGCTCGACCCCGCCACCTACGAGTGGGCGGCCGAAACCCTGCTGGCCGGACGGGACGACTGCCCGGTGGTCGACCACTGGTGGCAGACCGAAACCGGCTGGCCGATCTGCGCCAATCCGCTGGGCCTGCAGCGGCTACCGATCAAACCTGGCTCTTCCTCGGTGCCGGTACCCGGCTACCGGCTGCGGGTGCTGGATTCCTCCGGGAATCCGGTCGCGGCGAACACCGAGGGCAATATCGTCATCGGCCTGCCGCTACCCCCCGGCGCGCTGACCGGTCTCTGGCACGATCCGGAGCGATTCGAACGCTCCTACCTGGCGGCCTATCCGGGCCATTTCCTCACCGGGGATTCGGGCTATTTCGACGAGGACGGTTATCTGTTCGTCCTCGGCCGCAGCGACGATGTGATCAATATGGCCGGGCACCGGCTTTCCGCGGGCAGTATCGAGGCGGCGGTCGCGGGGCACGAAGCCGTGGCCGAATGCGCGGTGATCGGTCTGCCGGATGAACTCAAAGGGCAGCGGCCGATCGCTTATGTAGTACTCAAATCCGATTCTCGGATAGATATCGAAACTCTGCGGGATGAATTGAGCGAACGCGTCCGGACCCAAATCGGTCCCGTCGCCGGGCTTTATGACGCGATCGTCGTGCCCGCACTGCCGAAAACCCGCTCCGGCAAGATCTTGCGGAAAACGATCCGGCAGATGACAGCGGGCGAAAACTACGAAATACCCTCCACCATCGAAGATCCCGCCGTGCTCGATGAGCTCGCCCGGATCATCGCACCACCGCAAAGCACAAACTCCTCTTAAGAAAACCTCAGAGACGGGCCAATCCCGCCCAATACGGTCTGAGGGGTCCACGAGCCCCGGGCTCGACTCGACACCTAGGAGGAAGCAACCCCCATGGCACACACCACGAACCGGCGATCCGGCAAATTCGGCCTCGCCACTCTCACCGTGGGCGCCGCGGCCGCGGCCACCGCTTTCCTGAGTCCGGCCGTCGCGTCGGCCGGACCGATGGAAATGGCGGAACCGCTGCTCACCAGCGACTGCTCCTTCGCCCAGGTCGATGCCGCGCTGCACGACCAGGCCCCGGAATTGGCGGCGATGCTGGACAACAACCCCGATCTGAAGGCGCAGCTGCAGGCGAAGTTCGATCAGCCGGTCGAACAGCGTCGTGCGGAACTGCAGCAGTACATCGAGCAGAATCCGCAGGCCGCGCAGCAGGCCGAGAACGACCCGCGGGCGCAGCAACTGCGGGCGACGCTGCAGGGCGTGGCCGACACCTGTCACAACTACTGACCCCGCGCTCCGAGCAGCGACGATGAACCGATCCGCCGGTGCGGAGGTCCGTCAATACACTGGGCGGTGTGGAGCGGACCAACAAACCGGCGGTTCTGGTTGTCGACGACGATGAGGATGTACTCGCGTCGGTGGAGCGTGGTCTACGCCTGTCCGGGTTCCAGGTGAGCATCGCCCGCGACGGGGCGGCGGCGCTGCGGGCGGTGGCCGACGACGGACCCGACGCGATCGTGCTGGATATGAATATGCCGGTGCTCGACGGGGCAGGGGTGGTGACAGCACTACGGGCGATGGGCAACGAGGTGCCGATCTGTGTGCTCAGCGCCCGCAGCTCGGTGGGCGACCGGATCGCGGGGCTGGAATCGGGTGCCGACGACTACCTGGTAAAACCCTTTGTGCTCGCCGAGCTGGTCGCCCGGATCAAGGCTTTGCTGCGCCGCCGCAGCGATACCGCGGTGGCCGGGGATTCCGACACCATCGTGGTCGGGCCGTTGCAGGTCGATACCGCCGGTTACCGGGCGGTGCTGAACGGCCGGGAGATCGAGCTGACCAAACGTGAATTCGAACTGCTGTCCACGCTGGCCCGCAATGCCGGGGTGGTGTTGAGCCGGGAACGGCTGCTGGAGCTGGTGTGGGGTTACGACTTCGCCGCCGATACCAACGTTGTCGACGTTTTCGTCGGCTATCTGCGCCGCAAGCTGGAAGCCGACGGCACCCCCCGGCTGCTGCACACGATCCGCGGCGTCGGGTTCGTGCTGCGGGATACCAAGTGAGCGACGGCGCCCGCCGGCGTCGGCGCCGCAGAGCCTATTCCCTGCGTACCCGGGTCGCCGGGGCGGCGGCCGCCGGATCGGTTCTCATCGTCGCACTGGTCAGTGCCATCGCCGTCCCTGCCATCGAACGCAACAACCTGCAGCAGACCGACCAGCAGTTGCGGATCGCCTCCCGGCTGGTGGTGATCGATCCGGTGATCGCGGTCGGCATCGTGAACCTGGTGGGCCCGGACCGCGATATGGCGCTCACCGTCCGCGACGACGGGCAGGTCGTGGCCACCAGCCTCACCGAGCTACCGGAATTGAATCCCGGTTCGCGCACGGTCGTCGTGGCCGGCACCCCGTATCGGGTGCTGACCACCACCGAGAACCAGCCCGCCGGTCGCACCGTCTCGCTGGGTATCCCGGCCACCGAGGCCGCGAAGGCGACGGCCGATCAACAGCGCTGGGTACTGTTCGGTGGTTTGGCGGCGATCGCCGCGTCGGCGGCCCTGGGCTGGCTGTTCGGGGGGCGGGCGGTCCGGCCCATCGTGGTGCTCACCCGGCAGGTCGGGGCCCGCACCGGCTACCGCGACGCCACCCCCGACCCGGTCGACAGTTCCGGGGTGCTGGAGGCCGAGCAACTGGCCGACGCGGTGAACACCATGCTCCGGCGGGTCGATCAGGCGCAGACCGAAACGGCCGCCGCCCTGGAAACCGCCCGGGATTTCGCCGCGGTCTCGGCACACGAACTCCGCACCCCGCTCACCGCGATGCGCACCGACCTCGAGGTGCTGGCCACCCTCGACCTGGACGAGGCCCAGCGCACCGAGATCCTGACCGACCTGCAACGCAGCCAGGAACGGGTGGAAACCACCCTGGCCGCATTGGAACGCCTGGCCTCCGGCGACCTGACCTCCGAACGCGACCATATCGACACCGATATCGCCGAACTGTGCGATCAGGCCGCACACGACGCGATGCGCCACTACCCCGGCCTCACGGTCCGGATCGACACCGATGCCGAACTGGTGACCAAGGGCCTGCCCGCGGGCCTGCGGCTGGCGGTGGACAACGCGCTGAAGAATTCGGTACGGCACGGCGACGCCACGGAGGCCCTGCTCTCGGCCCACCGCCGGCCCGACGGCACCATCGTGGTCTCGATCGACGACAACGGCCGCGGAATCCCGCCCGAGGAACGGGAATCGGTTTTCGCCCGCTTCGCCCGTGGCAGCGGCGCCCACAAGGGCGGATCGGGACTGGGCTTGGCCTTGGTCGCCCAGCAGGCCCAACTCCACGGCGGCCGCGCCTACTTCGACAACGGCACCCTCGGCGGCATCCGCCTCGTACTGGTCCTACCCGGCACCGATGCCCAACCCGGCAAGGCCACCTGATCGGGCTCGTGTCCGCGCACACCGGCGCGTAAAAAAGCTCGGCGCGCGCCCCGTTCGGAGCGCGCACCGGGCTTCAGGTGCGCCTCCCTTACTTCGCGTCGAGCAGGTCGATCACGAAGACCAGGGTTTTGCCGGAGAGGGGGTGCCCACCGCCCGCCGGGCCGTAGGCCAGTTCCGGCGGGATGGTGAGCTGGCGGCGGCCGCCGACCTTCATTCCGGGGATTCCGTCCTGCCAGCCCTGGATGAGGCCGCGCAGCGGGAAGCTGAGCGATTCGCCGCGGCTCCACGACGAATCGAATTCTTCGCCGGTTTCGAATTCCACACCGACGTAGTGCACTTCGACGGTGCCACCGGGCACCGCTTCCGGACCGTCACCGACGGTGATGTCCTTGATGACCAGTTCGGTGGGCGGCGGGCCCGCCTGGAATTCGATTTCCGGTTTGCTCATGCCTTGAATCCCCTTCGATTCAATCGGTTCAGCGGTTGGTGATCTCGGAGTAGTCCCGTGCACCATAGCCGGTGTAGATCTGGCGCGGACGGCCGATCTTGATGGCTTCGCTGTGCATTTCCCGCCAGTGCGCGATCCAGCCCGGCAGCCGGCCCATGGCGAACAGCACGGTGAACATACGGGTCGGGAAGCCCATGGCCTTGTAGATGACGCCGGTGTAGAAGTCGACGTTCGGGTAGAGCTTGCGCTCGACGAAGTAATCGTCGGTGAGCGCGGCCTCTTCCAGGGCCTGGGCGATATCGAACAGCGGATCGCTGCCGAGCTTGCTGAGAATGGTGTCGGCGTGCTTCTTGGCGATCGCGGCGCGCGGATCGTAGTTGCGGTAGACGCGGTGCCCGAAGCCCATCAGCTTCACACCGTCTTCCTTGTTCTTGACTTTGCGGATGAACTCCTTGACATCACCGCCGGCAGCCTTGATGTCGTCGAGCATTTCCAGCACCGCCTGGTTGGCACCGCCGTGCAGCGGGCCCCACAGCGCGTTGATACCGCCGGATACCGAGGTGAAGAGGTTGGCGTCGGAGGAACCGACCAGCCGGACCGTGGAGGTGGAGCAGTTCTGCTCGTGGTCGGCGTGCAGGATGAGCAGCATATCCAGGGCCGCGGCGATTTCCGGGTCCACCTGGTAGGGCTCGGCCGGGAAGCCGAAGGTCATCCGCAGGAAGTTCTCCACCAGCGACAGCGAGTTGTCCGGGTAGAGGAACGGCTGGCCCACCGACTTCTTGTACGAATACGCGGCGATGGTCGGCAGCTTGGCGAGCAGGCGGATGGTGGACAGTTCGACCTGTTCGGGGTCGCGCGGGTCCAGCGAGTCCTGGTAGTAGGCCGACAGCGCGTTGACCGCCGAGGAGAGCACCGGCATGGGGTGCGCGTTACGGGGGAAGCCGTCGAAGAAGCGCTTCAGATCCTCGTGCAGCAGCGTGTGCCGGCGGATCTTGTCGGTGAAATCCTCGAGCTGGTCCTGGGTGGGCAGTTCGCCGTAGATGAGCAGGTAGCTGACCTCGATGAAGGTCGAGTTATCGGCCAGTTGTTCGATCGGATACCCGCGGTAGCGCAGAATGCCCTGTTCACCGTCGATATAGGTGATCGCCGATTTGGTCGACGCGGTGTTGACGAAACCCGGGTCATAGGTCGTATATCCCGTGCTCGCCAGCAGCTTGCCGAGGTCGATACCGTCGTTACCTTCGGCGGCCTCGGCGATCGTCATGGGGTACTCGCCACCCGGATAGGTCAGAACCGGTTTGGCGTCATTGATGTGATTCTCCGGCACGGAAGGTTCCCTCTCAGGCTATGACCGTCGGCATCGCATGCGGTCGGCACGCAATGCGTTACCGGTAGACGCTAGTCCTTGCTCCGGCGGGACCGGCGAGGAGGGTACCCGCGCGCCGATCTCACAATCGGCCGGCCCGGGCGTGAGATTCGGCGTGCCGTTTACCGGCCGGCATCGCTGTGACCGGCCGAATTCCGGATCCGGGTAACCACGGCCGCGTCTCTGCGCGGCGGCGGTCTCCGCAGCGGGTGAACCGTCACGACTCCGGGTAGACAAACCGTACCCACCGCGCCGGGACCGAAACCGTGCGGAATATCACCGGAAAGTTGGCAGAAGCCGTAGCGGCAGGTCACGACCCCTTTACGGCTGCAACCGCTGGACCGACATCCCGGTCGCGCCGACCCGGACGACGATCCGGTTGTGCAGGCGCCCGCGGCAGCCCTGCCAGAACTCCACCTCATCGGGTCGCAGCAGGTAACCGCCCCAATGGGGTGGCACCGGAATCTCGGCGGCGGAGGCGAACCGGGCCGTGGTGTGCATCAGCTTCCGGTCCAGCTCCGCGCGCGACGAGATCGGCCGCGACTGTTCCGAGGCCCACGCGCCGAGCTGTGATTCCCGCGGGCGCGACTGCCAGTACACCTCCGTGACCTCGGCGGGCACCCGTTCCACCCGGCCCCGCACATGCACCTGCCGCGCCAGTTGCGGCCAGAGGAAGGTCGCCGAGGCGTACGGCGCCGCGGCCAGCTGAGTCCCTTTGGCCGAGTCGTAGTTGGTATAGAAGACGACACCGTCCGGTGAGAGGCCTTTACACAGCACCGTGCGCGTCACCGGCCGCACCGCCGGCCCCGACCCGTCCAGCGTGCCGAGCACCATGGCGTTCGGTTCGGCGATACCGGCCGCGATGGCCTGTTCGATCCATTGCCGCAGCAGCGGCTCCCAGCCGCCGGCCACCGAATTCTCGTCCAGTTCGCTGTCGCGCGCCCCGAGCAGTGGACCCCGTTCCGGCGAACCCGGATGGGCCGCACCGTATTCGGCGCGCATAGCGGCGAGTTCGGCGCCGGTCTCCTCCACATCGGCCATGGGCCAGACGTTACTCCGCAGTAGCAAAGCGCTAGAGTTCTGGTGAAAGGAGAGTCGCGTATGACCACCAATTCCGGCATTTCGGGGGCCGGGCGGGTCCCGGAGGATTTCGTCAGCGGCCTCGAGGGGGTGGTCGCGTTCACCACGGATATCGCCGAACCCGACAAGGACGGCGGCGCACTGCGCTACCGCGGCGTGGACATCGAGGATCTGGTCCGCAACCGGGTCACCTTCGGTGATGTCTGGGCCCTGCTGGTCGACGGCGAGTTCGGGCACGGCCTGCCCCCGGCCGAACCCTTCCCGCTGCCGGTGCACACCGGTGATGTCCGGGTCGACGTGCAGGCCGGTCTGGCCATGCTCGCGCCCATCTGGGGCTACCAGCCGCTGCTGGATATCGACGCGGCCACGGCCCGGGAGAATCTGGCCCGCGCCTCGGTGATGGCACTTTCCTACGTCGCCCAGTCCGCGCGCGGTATCTATCAGCCCGCGGTGCCGCAGCGCCGGATCGACGAATGCACGACGGTCACCGAACGCTTCATGACGCGCTGGAAAGGCGACCCGGACCCGCGGCATACCGAAGCCATCGACGCCTACTGGGTCTCGGCCGCCGAACACGGGATGAACGCCTCCACGTTCACCGCCCGCGTGATCGCCTCCACCGGCGCGGATGTCGCGGCCTCGCTGTCGGGTGCCATCGGCGCGATGTCCGGACCCCTGCACGGCGGTGCCCCCGCCCGGGTGCTGCCGATGATCGAAGAGGTCGAACGTACCGGCGACGCCCGCGGCCTGGTCAAGGGAATCCTGGACCGCAAGGAAAAGCTCATGGGCTTCGGCCACCGCGTCTACCGCGCCGAGGATCCCCGGGCCCGGGTACTACGCGATACCGCCGAGCGCTTGGCCGCGCCTCGCTTCGAAGTGGCGGCCGCCCTCGAACAGGCGGCACTGGCCGAACTCCGCGAACGCCGCCCCGACCGGGCCATCGAAACGAATGTCGAATTCTGGGCCGCGGTCATCCTGGACTTCGCCGAGGTCCCGGCCCATATGATGCCCGCCATGTTCACCTGCGGCCGCACCGCCGGCTGGTGCGCACACATCATGGAACAGAAGAAACTGGGCAAACTGGTCCGCCCCGCCGCCATCTACACCGGCCCCGGCCCGCGGTCGCCCCAAGAAGTCACCGGCTGGGACAGCGTCGCCGGCGGCTGATCGCAGCGCCGAGACACCCGAAGGTGGTCCACCGCCGTCCCTCACGCAACCACGGCGGCGCCGAGTCTTACGAGGCCCTGAAAGGGTTTGGCCCGTCCCAGCTGTCAGCGCGGGGTGGGATGCGGCGGAGCCGCGAGTGTCGAGTGCTGACCGCAGGGGCGCCGGGGGCCGGACCCCCCGCCCCCGCCGCCTCCGGGTCTCCGGAAACGCGGCCCACGCTGCTGCT
>NZ_JARWPM010000420.1 GCF_029869215.1 Nocardia carnea | reverse complement strand
GGTGTCCTCGCCCCCCCACCCCCCCCCCCCCCCCGGGGGGGGGGCCCCCGCCCCCCCCCCCCCCGGCCGCTTCTCCCTTCTCTGGGGCTCCGCGCCCCCCCCCCCCCCCCCTTGGGGGGGGCCCCGCGTCCTGCTGCGCAGGCAACGCTGCGCGCGGCTGGGGGCATTCGCGTGCATCCGGCGCGAAGGTGTGATAGCAAGGCGCGATGATGTCTACGGTTGCACTCCGACGGTCATGGGCGCAGGATCTCGATACCGCCACCCTGTACGAGCTGCTGAAGCTGCGTGTCGAAGTGTTCGTGGTCGAGCAGAAATGCGCGTACCCCGAACTGGACGGCCAGGACCTGCTGCCGGAGACCCGGCATCTGTGGCTGGACGACGAGGGCGTGGTGATCGCGACCCTGCGGCTGCTCGAAGAGCACGACGACGGTGTGAAATCGTTCCGCATCGGACGACTGTGCACGGCCGTGGAGGCCCGCGGGCACGGCTACACCACCCGGCTGCTGCAGGCCGCGCTCGCCGAAACAGGGTCGCATACGGTCCGGCTGAACGCGCAGACCTACCTGATCGACCTGTACACCAAACACGGATTCGAGGTCGACGGCGCGGAGTTCGTCGAGGACGGTGTCGCGCACGTACCGATGCGCCGCGGGTAGGGGAGGCCGGGCACGCCCCACGGCACGTTTTAGAGTGGGGCCGTGTCCTCTACCGATATCGCCCGGCCCGAACCCCCGTCCTTCGCAGCCGCCGGTGCCCAGAGCGAGGCAGGTTTCCCGTTCTCGGCGGTGATCGGTCAGGAACAGCTGCAGCTCGCGCTGATCTTGTGTGCGGTGCATCCGGGGATCGGCGGGGTACTGGTGCGCGGCGAGAAGGGGACCGCGAAATCCACTGTGGTGCGGGCACTGGCCCGGTTGCTGCCGCCGGTGGTCGACGAAACGGGGGCCCGGCCGGCGCGGCTGGTGGAACTGCCGGTGGGCGCCACCGAGGACCGGGTGGTGGGTTCGCTGGATCTCGAGCGCGTACTACGCGACGGTGAGCAGGCGTTCCGGCCCGGTCTGCTGGCCGCGGCCCATCACGGTGTGCTGTACGTGGACGAGGTCAATCTGCTGCACGACCACCTGGTGGATGTGCTGCTGGACGCCGCGGCGATGGGCCGGGTGCATATCGAACGCGACGGGGTCTCGCATTCCCATCCGGCCCGGTTCGTGCTGGTGGGCACCATGAACCCGGAAGAAGGCGAACTGCGCCCGCAGCTGCTGGACCGTTTCGGTCTCACCGTGGACGTGACCGCCTCCCGCGAGGTGGATGTGCGGATGGCCGTGGTGCGCCGCCGCCTGGACTACGAGGCCGACCCGGCCGGATTCGCCGCCGCCTACGCGCCCGCGGACGCCGAGATCGCCGACCGGATACTCGCCGCGCGCGACCGGCTGCCCGGTACCGCGCTCGACGATGTGGAACTGCGCCGGATCGCGGCGGTCTGCGCGTCCTTCGACGTGGACGGGATGCGCGCGGACCTGGTGGTCGCCCGGACCGCCACCGCGCACGCCGCCTGGTGCGGGCGCGCCGCGGTGACTGCCGACGATGTGCGGATCGCGGCCGAACTGGCGCTACCGCACCGGCGTCGGCGCGATCCGTTCGACGAACCGGGGATCACACCCGAACAACTGGACGAGGCGATGCGGGCGGCCGCCGATCAGGCCGAGCCGGAAACCGAACAGCGCGGCGATTCGGAGGCCGGGGCGCCGGATGACAGCCGCGGTAACGGAACCGGCCGGCCCGGCGACGACCCGGAGGGTTCCGGCGGTCCCGAGCAGCCGGACGACGATCCGGACGGTCCCGGCGGCGGTGCCGGGCAGCAGCCGGACGACGACCCCGACGGTCCCGGCGGCGGCCGTCCCTCCGGCGAATCCGGCGCGAAGCCGGGGCCTGGTGGCACCGCGGGGACGGGACAGGCCGCGGCACCGGTCGCCGCGCCCGTCCGGCCGCCGCACTGGGAAGTACCGGGGCTGGGCGAGGGCGCTCCCGGTCGCCGCTCTCGCGCCCGGACCCGCCACGGCAGGGTTGTCAACGCGACTCCCGACCTCACCGGCGGCCTGCATCTGCTCGGCACGCTGCAGGCCGCGGCGCCGCAGCAGTGGGCCCGCGGCCGGCGGGGCGGGCCGCTGCGGCTGGCGGCGCCTGATCTGCGCGGCGCGTATCGCGAAGGGCGGGAAGGCAATCTGGTGGTGTTCGTGGTGGACACCTCCGGTTCCATGGCCGCCCGCGACCGGCTGTCGGCGGTGACCGGGGCGGTCCTCACCCTGCTGCGCGATGCCTACCAGCGACGTGACAAGGTCGCGGTGATCGCGGTGCGCGGCAGCGAAGCCGAACTGGTGCTGCCGCCGACCTCGTCGACCGATATCGCGGTGCGGCGGCTCAGCGGTCTGCGTACCGGCGGGAAGACACCGCTCGCCGCGGGGCTGCGGAAAGCGCACGACGTGGTGCGCCGGGAACGGGTCCGCGACCCGCGCCGCCGCCCGATGCTGGTGCTGCTCACCGACGGCCGCGCGACCGGTGGCACCGATCCCGTGCCCCGGGCCCGGGCGAGCGCGGCCCTGCTGGCCCGCGAGGGCGTGGCCTCGATCGTCATCGATTGCGAACGCGGCATGGTGCGGCTGGGCCTGGCGGCCGACCTGGCGGCGGCGTTGCGCGGCACGGTGGTCCGGCTCACCGAACTCACCGGTTCTGCGGTCGCCGACACCGTCCGCGCCGGAGCGGGTGTTCGCGCGGCGTGAGCGAGTCAGGCCCGGAGGCGGTAGCGCAGCGTCACCACGCAGGGCCCTCGCTCATGCCCGATCGACACAGCGTGAGCGAGTCAGGCCCGGAGGCGGTAGCGCAGCGTCACCACGCAGGGCCCTCGCTCATGCCTATCGACACAGCATGAGCGAAGACCCATGCGAATCCGATGAGACCGAGGAGATCAGATGCCCCAAGGGGTGCCGGAGAATGTGCCCGATGACGGGCTCACCACGCGGCAACGCCGAAACCAGCCGGTGCTCGCCGTCCACACGGGCCCGGGCAAGGGTAAATCCACGGCGGCGTTCGGGATGGCGCTGCGGGCATGGAACCAGGGGTTCGATCTCGCGGTATTCCAGTTCGTGAAAAGCGCGAAATGGAAGGTCGGCGAGGAGGCCGTGTTCCGCGAGCTCGGCCGGCTGCACGAGGAAACCGGCGCGGGGGCGCCGGTGCAATGGCACAAGATGGGCGAAGGCTGGTCGTGGAGTCGTAAGGCCGGCACCGAGACCGATCATGCCGCCGCGGCGCTGGCCGGTTGGCGGGAGATCGCGCGGCGGCTGAAGGACGAGGAACACCGGTTCTACGTCCTGGACGAATTCACCTATCCGCTGAAATGGGGCTGGGTCGAGGTGGACGAGGTCGTCGAGACCCTGCGGAGCCGGCCCGGGAACCAGCATGTCGTGATCACCGGCCGCGATGCGCCACCGGCGCTGATCGAGGTCGCCGATCTGGTCACGGAAATGACCAAGGTGCGCCATCCGATGGACGCCGGGCGCAAGGGGCAGCGAGGTATCGAATGGTGAGGTGCGCGGCCGGCCGGTGCCCGCGGGCGCACGGTCCCGGCGTAGCCGGTGGACCCCGATGAGTTCCGGCGCTGCCGGGGTCGTCTTGGCCGCACCGGCTTCGGGCAGCGGTAAGACCACCGTCGCGACCGGGCTCGTCGGTGCACTACGCCGGGCCGGGCATCGCGTCGCGCCGTTCAAGGTGGGACCGGACTACATCGACCCCGGCTACCACGGCCTGGCCGCCGGGCGACCGGGGCGCAACCTCGACCCGGTACTGGTCGGCCGGGAGCGGATCGCGCCGCTGTACCGCCACGGCTCCCGCGGCTGCGATCTCGCGGTCGTCGAGGGCGTCATGGGGCTGTTCGACGGCCGGATCGATGATCAGTCGGACGATCCGGTCGCCGAGGGATCCACCGCTCAGGTCGCGAGCCTGCTCGGCCTGCCGGTGATTCTGGTGGTGGACGCGCGCGGGCACAGTCAGAGCCTGGCCGCGTTGCTGCACGGATTCGCGACCTTCGATACCGGGGTTCGGCTGGGCGGTGTGATCCTGAACCGGGTCGGTAGTGAGCGGCACGAACAGGTCCTGCGCGCCGCCTGTGATCGCGTCGGATTGCCGGTTCTCGGCGCCCTGCCCCGGCTGGCCGAACTCGAAGTCCCCTCCCGGCATCTGGGCCTGATCCCCGCGATCGAACACGGCACCGCCGCCCTGCGCGCGGTCGAGGCCATGACCGATCTGGTCGCGCGCCATATCGACCTCGCCGCTGTGGCCGCCCAGGCCGCGACGCCGGGCCCGGGTACCGAGTGGGATCCGGTGACGGCCGGAAGCGTGGTGGATGCGACGGGCGTGGGCGCCTCCGGGGCAGCCACCGGGCCGAGCGCGCCGGTACCCGCCGCGGCCGGTGTGTACCGGGCATCGGCCGGGCCGGATGCGAGTGGCCGGGCGGCCGCGCCGGGAACCGCCGGTCTTGGGACGACTGCAGGTGCTTTCGGATCGTCCCGGGTGAACGGTGCGGTGGAGCCCGATACGGCAGCGGTTGTCGGATCCGCTGGGGGCCCGCGTCCGCTGATCGCCATGGCCGGTGGTCCCGCGTTCACCTTCGGTTATGCCGAGCACCGGGAGTTGCTCGCCGCGGCGGGGGCGGAGGTGGTGGTGTTCGACCCGCTGCACGATCCGCTGCCGGCGGGTGCCGCCGGGCTGGTGCTGCCGGGTGGCTTCCCGGAGGAACACGCGGAGGCACTGGCCGCCAACACCGTGCTGCGCACCGAGGTGGCCGCACGGGCGCGGCACGGGTTGCCGGTACACGCCGAATGCGCCGGACTGTTGTATCTCACCCAATCCTTGGACGGTCACCCGATGGCCGGTGTTCTCGACGCCGTCGCCGAATTCGGGCCCCGCCTGACCCTCGGTTACCGGGAGGCGGTCGCGTTGGCCGATTCCCCGCTCTGGCGGGCCGGGGAACGGGTGTTCGGCCACGAGTTCCACCGGACCCGGCTCGTCGCGTCCGGCACCCTGTCGCCGGCCTGGGGCTGGCGGGCGGACCGGACGCCGACCCGTGAAGGTGCCCTCGTGCACCGGGTTCACGCTTCCTACCTGCACACTCATCCGGCGGGTAACCCGGCCGCGGTGCACCGTTTCGTGGCGGCCGCACGCGCCCACCGGGGCGCCGCTGCCGCCGGACGTATCGGGTGAGTTCCCCGGAGACCACCGGCCCCGTGCTGCCGTCGCTCGCTGTCGGGCTCGGGCTGAGACCCGGGTGGCCCGCCGGCGATATTCTCGCGGCGCTGGCCACGGGTTTACCCCGCGCGCGGATCGCCTGCCTCGCCACTGTCGACCGGCGCGCCGAAGAGCCCGGATTGCGCCGAGCGTCGGAGATTCTCGGTGTGCCGCTGTACGGTTTTGCGGCCGATCGGCTGGCGAGTGTCCGGGTGCCGAACCCCTCCGATCGGGTTGTCGCGGCACTCGGCATTCCCGGCGTGGCCGAAGCCGCGGCGCTGCTGGCCGGTGCCGGTCCCTTGCTCGTCCCGCGCCGGGTGGTATCGGGCGTGGTGATCGCTGCGGCCGCGGCGACCTGAGATATCGGCGGTCCATTCTGCCGCGCCCGCGGCGTGGTGCGACCGGCCGGGCCGGGCACTCAGGGCGCGACCGACAGCAGGTCCGCGAAACCGGTGGGGTCGTGGCGGCCGATACTGGCGTGTTCGAACAGGCCCCAGCCTTCGGCGTCACCGCAGCGGGCGTGCGCGATATGGTCGGTCACGCCCCAGGGGATGCGGCCGGCGATCGCCGGGTCGGTGAGGTCGTAGCGGGTCGCCGACGACCAGTCGCGGCCCTTCCACTGGCCGTGCTGCCAGTCCGGGTCGCCGCCGTAGCCGCAGCCGATATGCAGCGGAATCCCGGCGACGGTTCGGATATCGATGGTCAGCGGTTTCCCTTCCGGGGTGCGCAGTTCCAGGCTCGCCGACTCCGGATGCCGGGTGCCGGACCGGTAGTCGATGCCGACGCGCGGCCAGCCGAGCTGTTCGACCGAACCGTCCGGGAACACCCGGACCGCGTCGTTGAGCGTGCGATAACCGTCCGGGTTCTCCTGCAGGATCACCACTACTGCGAAATCGTCGAAGCGCAGCGGTACGTACAGCCACCAGAATCCGCCCGCGCCCTCGGCCGCGGCCCGGCCGGGTGGTTCGGACTCGCCGACCGGCCGGATACCCCAGGACCGGTCCCGGGTACCCAGCCACACGTCCGGATCGACCGCGATATCCGAGCCGCCGAGTGAGATCGTGCCGGACCACGAGCCGACCTGCGCGAACCGCGAGGCGTCGAGCGTCGGGCGGTTGCCGGCGAGCATCACATGCGGCTGTTCCTGGACAGCGGGGAACGACCCCGTCCACGTGAGGTCCAGGCCGAGTTCCTCGTGGTCGCAGAGCACCCGGATCGTCCGCAACGGTTCGACCACTTCGATCCGGTATCCGCCCACGGCCATGTCCAGGCTCCGGTCGCTGCGGGCGTCGGAGAAGCGCACGGAGGTGATCTCGTCACCGCGGCGGGCCGCCGCGTAGGCATCGACGACCCCGAGGTTCGGGTAGACACCGAAACCGGTGACCAGCATGGTCGCGCCGTCGCGGTTGTGCGCGTTGAAATAGCTGCGGTCGTAGAAGTTGCGGTCGCTGGTGGCGGCGCGGGCGATCGGCAGCGGAGTCTGGTGGATCGGGTACTCGTCCAGCGGTCCCGGCGCCGAAGCCGGTGATCGGTCGGTGGTTTCGCTCATATCAGTCCCATCCGTAGGTGCCGTCGAGCATGGCCGCCAGGCTCGCCCGGTGCATGATGTAGTCGTCCCGGTCGGCGGGGGTGGTGTCCTCACCCATATGGATCATGCGGCGTTTGATCCGGGCCATCACGATCGCGTGCCGCAGCGCGGCGTAGGTGAGGTGGAAATCCAGGTCGCGGACGGTGTGCCCGGTCAGCTGCTCGTACTGTGCGACCACCTCGTCGCGGCGCAGGAAATCGGGTAGTCCGGGCATACCGAAGTTGGTGGCGATGTCCTGGAAGAAGCGGTGCAGGAAGATCATCCAGGCCAGGTCGAGTTCGCGCGGGCCCAGCGCCGCCATCTCCCAGTCCAGGACCGCGATGGGAGTGCAGCCGTCGTAGATGATATTTCCGGGCCGGGCATCGCCCCAGCTCAGCACATCCGGGCCGGGATCGTCGGGAAAGTGTGCTTCCAGCCAGTCGAAAGCGCGCTCGATCAACGGGATCTCGTAGCCGTCGTCGGCCAGCGCCCACCGATAGAAGTCGCGCTGGGCGGTGAGGTGGCGGCGCAGCGCCGGGCCGGGTCCGTCCAATTCCGGGAAACGCCGGGCCGGTTCGCTGATCGCGTGGATGCGGGCCAGGATATCGAGGGTGTTGCCGGTCAGCTCGGCCCGTTCGGCGGGCGTCGCGTCGTACAGCCAGCCCGCGAACACATACGGCGGGTTGTCGCCGGGGATCCGGCCGTTCACGCGGTCCATGACGAAGAACGGCGCACCGCAGATATCGCTGTCGGTTTCCAGCCAGCGCAACCGCGGGACGGGAATATCGGTCTGTGCGGCGATCTCGCCGATTATCCGATATTGCAACGGCAAATCGTAGTCCCGGAACACCGGGAACGCGCCTTCCTCCGGCACCATCCGGGCGACGAACGACCCCTGGTGCGGTTCGCCCGCGACCCGCCACTGCGCATCGAAAAGCACCGACGCGCTGGACAGCCCACCGGACTGCGGCCGGCTCAGCGACGCGATCACCGGCGGTTCGTCGGCCCCGGTCCGCCCCTGCAACCAGCCGGTGAGCTGGGCGGCGAGGGTGTCCAGATCGCGTTCACTGGTGGTGAGCTGCAGATGTTCGGTGGGATCTATCTCGTCGGGCATCGTCGTCCTCCTGCCGCCCTCGGCCATGGTGCGCGGGCCCGGACCGGCGCTGCGGTGCTGGTGGTGCCGTGATTCCGGCCGCCCACGTGCCGCAGACTGTAACGTGTTTCACTCCGGGGCGGAGGCGATTCACCCCGAACACGTACCCGGTATCGGCGGTATCGCCACGCGCGGGGCCGGGGACGGCCATAATCCCCAGCACGGTCCGGGTACCGGTCGCCGGGCCGTACAGGAGGTGGGAATGGTCGAGCCGATCCGCCGGGTGAACCCGGCCGAGCCGGACGCCCGCGGCCGCCGATGCGCGGGCCGGGGCCGGTTGTGAGGCGCGTGCGCACGGGGATCGCGTATGCCGTTGCGGCCGTGGTGTTCCTGGTACTGGGCGCGGCGATCCGGCCCTTGTTCATCGACGACCCCGCACCCCCGCGAATACTGTCGGCCGTCGAACTGGGATTCGTCCAGGATATGGCGGCGCATCACCATCAGGCGCTGATCATGGTGCAGCGGCTCGACCCCGGCGCCGAGCCCGCCGTCCGGAGCCTGGCCCAGCAGATCGACGACACCCAGCGGGCCGAACTCGGCACCCTGCTGGGGTGGTTGCGGCTCGCCGGCGCACCGGTGGCCAATCGCGACCCGATGGGCTGGATGCCCGAGGGAGCGCACGGCAGGCACACCGCGCAGGCGGACCACGCCGCCCACGACGGAGCCGCCGCGCACCCCGCCGACGGACACACCATGCCCGGTATGGCGACCCAGGAGCAGCTCGACGCCCTGTCCGCGGCCCGCGGCCGGACCGCTTCGATCTTGTTCCTGCAGCTCATGCAGAGCCATCACGACGGTGGTGTCGCCATGGCCCGGGTCGCCGACGCGATGCTACCGGGCGGTGTGGTGAAACAGGTTGCCCGCGAAATGATCACCGGGCAGACCCAGGAATCCGGGCTGATGGCGCTGCTCCGCACACAACTGGACAGCGCGCCGCCCGGCTGAACCCGGAATGATCGCCTGCCCGAGGCGGTTACCCGTAGCTATGAGCACACTTGCGCTGCCGGACACCCTGAAGCAGATCATCGACGAGAACCGGTTGTTCGTCACCGTGGCCACCGTGGGCCGCGACGGACATCCGCATCAGACCGTCACCTGGCTGGACCGCGACGGCGAGGAACTGCTCTACTCCACCACCACCGACCGGGTGCAGGGCCGCAATCTCGCCCGTGATCCGCGGATTTCGGTGCTCATCACCGCACCCGGCAATCCCTACCTCTACGCCGAGGTCAAAGGCACCGCAACACTGACTCCCGATCCCGAGATGGTGGTCGGCAACCGGATATCCCGCAAGTACACCGGTCAGGACTACGCCGATTTCAATCCCGACGCCGTGAACGACGGCCCGCGCGTGACCGTGCGAATCACCCCGCAAAAGATCACCGGACGGTTGTAGAACGGAACGGACCAGGGCGGGCTCAGGCGGCCTGGGCCTCGTCCTGGGCGTGCTGGGCGCGGGCCACTTCGGCCGCGGTGTAGCGCAGCGTGAGCGCGATCAGGCCGACGAGCAACGCGCCGCAGGCGGCGACGAACATGGCCAGGGTGTACCCGTCGCCGAGGGCGGCGATCTCGGCGGGGGTCATCTGGGCGGGTTTGCCGTCGGTGCCGCCCCGGGACAGGGTCCGGGAGGCGGCCAGTGGCGTCAGGACGCCGATGGCGATCGGGGTGCCGAGGTTCAGGAACATCTGGCCGATCGCCGACAGCGGGCCGATCTCGTCCGGTGGGACGCCGACCAGAACACACAGCGGGATCAGCACCATGGCGACCCCGATGCCGAAACCGATCACCAGGAACAGCGGCAGCAGGGTGGTCCAGTAGCCGACGCCGCCGTCCAGTGTCGAGCCGTAACCCAGCCCGGCCATCAGCACCACCGCCGCACCCACCAGCAGCCAGCGGGGTGCGATATGCAGCGCCAGGCGGGTGGCGATCGCACTGCCGACGCCGACGCCGACGGTGAACGGGATGAACGAAACACCGGCCACCAGGGGGCTGTAACCCACCACGTTCTGGACGAACAGGCCCGCGAAGTATGTGGTGGCGCCCAAGATGCCGCTGGCGAGCAGGATCACCACGAAGGTGGCGACCCGGTCGCGGCTGTCGAACAGCGTCCACGGCAGCAGCGGGTTGTCCACCGTCCGTTCCGCGAGAACGAAAACCGGCAGCAGTACCGCGCCGGCGATCAGGGTGCCGTAGACCAGCGGGCTGCCCCAGCCGAGTTCCGGTCCCTCGGTGGCGCCCCAGACGATCAGGGCGCACGCCAGGGTGCCGAGGAAAGCGCCGCGCACATCAAGGGTGAGCCGGTGATGGCCGGTATCGCGCAGCGCGACCAGCGCGCCGATCACGATGAGTACCCCGATCGGCACATTGATCAGGAAGATCCAGCGCCAGCTGGCCTCGGTGAGCGCCCCGCCGATCACCAGCCCGCCGACCGAGCCCAGCGCCACCATCGAGCCGAAGATGGCGAAGGCCTGGTTACGTACCTTTCCCGGGGCGAAGGTGCTGGCGACCAGCGCGAACGCGGTGGGGGCGGCGAGCGCGGCGCCGGTGCCCTGGAAGGCGCGGGCCGCGACGAGCATCTGTTCGCCCTGGGCCAGGCCGCACAGCATCGAGGCCAGCGTGAACAGGCCGACACCGAGGATGAACATGCGCCGGCGGCCGAACGAATCACCGATGCGGCCGCCGAGCAACATCAATCCCGCGAAGGGGAGACCGTAGGCGGTGATGGTCCACGCACTGCCCGAACTGGACAGGCCCATCTCTTCCTGCAGGCGGGGGAGAGCCAGGATCACCACGGTGCCGTCCAGCACCACCATCAGCTGTAATCCGCTCAGGACGAGGATGGCGAGGCCGAAGGCTCGCTTCGTCACGGGATACTGCACAGCCGGGGGGTTATCGAGCACAGTGGGTCACTGTAACCGACGGGTAGCGTCGGCGACCGGGGCGGCGGTGAACCCGGCAGTGGGCCCGATCACAACGATCGCGGGGGGCCGGATGCCCTCGTCGCGGACGCGTTCGGCCACATCCGCCAGTGTCGCCCGCAGCACCCGCTGGCCACGCAGCGTGCCCTCCTGGATCACCGTCGCCGGCGTATCGGCCGGGCGGCCACCCTCGCGCAGCACGGTCGCGAACTGCGCGATCCGCTCCACGGCCATCATGAGAACGAGCGTGCCGCGCAGGCGCGCCAGGGCGGGCCAGTCGACCAGTGAATCCGGATGGTCCGGTGGGATATGCCCGCTGACCACCACGAACTCATGTGTGACGCCGCGGTGGGTGACCGGAATACCGGCGGCGGCCGGCACCGAGATCGGACTCGTCACGCCCGGGACCACGGTCACCGGCACGCCGGCCTCGACGCAGGCCTCGAGCTCCTCGTAACCGCGTCCGAACACATACGGGTCACCGCCTTTGAGCCGGACCACGAATTTCCCGGCCCGCGCCCCCTCGATCAGCGCCGTGTTGATCGCGTCCTGGGCCATCGCCCGCCCGTACGGGATCTTCGCCGCGTCCACGACCTCCACATCCGGTCCGAGTTCGGCCAGCAGTTCCGGCGGGGCCAGCCGGTCGGCGACCACCAGATCGGCACGGGCCAGCAGGCGCCGGCCGCGCACCGTGATCAGATCCGGATCGCCCGGCCCGCCGCCGACCAGCGCGACCCCCGGTGTCATCGGCGTCGCGTCGTCGGTCACCACACCCGATTGCAACGCCTCCAGCAGGGCGGTGCGCACGGCGGCCGACCGCCGGTGCCGGCCGCCGGCCAGCACGCCCAGGGTCATGCCGTCGTAGCGGGCGGTCGCGGGCGTGACCGCCGTACCGGCTTGGGCATGGTCGGCGCGGACGCAGAAAATCCGGCGCCGGGTCGCCTCCGCGACGACAGCGGCATTGGTCTCGGGTTCGTCGGTGCAGGCGATCGCGTACCAGGCGCCGTCGAGATCCCCGTCGGCGTAATCGCGCACAGTGAGCGTGATCCGGCCGCCGGTCGCCATTCCCTCGACTGCGGGCGTGGCCTCCCGGGCGATCACTTCCACGACGGCGCCCGAGGAGATGAGCAGCCCCAGCCGCCGCTGCGCCACACTGCCACCCCCGACGACGACGACCCGCCGTCCGCTCAGATCGAGCCCCACCAGGTAGTTCGAATCCCCGGCGGACAGGTGGTCGGTATCGGCTGACGTGTTCGGCACAAGGTGCGAGCCTACTTTCCGGCCGAGCGCCCTGCCGCAGCCGCCCGCCGGACCCCTCGCCGTTGCGGGGACAGCGTGTTCGGCCGCCCCGGCTCGCCACCGGCACCGGCTACCGATCCGGCCCGCTCCGCCGGCACGGACGCGGGGTCGACGGGCGAGGGCCGTCGCCGGACCGGCGCCGGCAGCGGAAAGGTGTTATCGGCGAGCCTCCGCCCCGGAGACCCGGTGATCGAGCGCGGTCTCGGGGGCGCGGATCAGGTCAGGACGATCAGTTCGGTCTCCGAGGCGACCTCGATACGCAACCCCGCCTTCCGGGCGACCCGGGCGAGGCCGCGGATATCGGTGGGTTCGGCGCGGGTCAGCACCAGCGCGCGGGCCAGCAGGCCCTTGTGATGTTTGTTGAAATGACTGACCACCGTGCGGGAGCCGTCCGGGTGTTCGGTGAGCACCGTCGCGGTGACCGCCCCCGGCACCCGGCCGAGTTGCTGATAGACGCCCGACCGCAGGTCGACCACCAGATCTCCGGCGGTCGCTTCGTGCAGTGCCGGCACCAGATGGTCGCGCCAGACCGCCGACAGCGTCGGGCGGCCCGGTAGCGTGGATCCGCCCGAGAGCCGATAGGCCGGAATCGGGTCGCCGGCGCGGACCGCACCGAACAGTGCCGATCCGATCGCGAGCCGGGCGTAGGCCTTGGCGCGCTGCACCCGGGTGAACGAGGCGGCGTCCAGGGCGTCGTACAGGACCCCGGTGTAGCGCTCCAGCGCCGGGCGGGTGGGAGAACTGCGCAGTGCGGCGTTGCGGGCCAGCTCCAGCTCGGCGTTCTTGCCCAGCCCGAGCGCCCTCCGGGCGGCGTCGGGATCGCCGGCCAGTTTCACCAGGTCGTCGACCAAACCGTCGCGGATCTCGGTGAGCGAATCGAAGGCCAGCGCACCCAGGTCGAGGGGGCCGCCGGTACCGCCGTCGGATTTGGTCTCGGAAGGAGGTAACAGCACCAGCACGAGCGGTCAGGGTACCCGTTCCCGTGCACTCACGGACTCGCCGCCGGTACACCTCACCACGTGTCGCGGCTCAGCGCACGGCGTCCAGGAACTCCCGGGTGCGTTCGTGTTCGGGTGCGTTGAATATCCGGTCGGGTGGGCCCTCCTCTAGGATCCGGCCCTGGTCGAACATCAGCACTCGGTCGGAGACATCGCGGGCGAACCCCATCTCGTGCGTGACGATGAGCATGGTGATATCGGTGGTCTCCGCGAGTTCCCGCAGCACATCGAGCACCCCGCCGACCAATTCCGGATCGAGTGCGGAGGTCACCTCGTCGAGCAGCATGATCTTCGGGTCCATGGCGCAGCAGCGAGCGATCGCCACCCGCTGCTGCTGACCACCGGAGAGCTGGGACGGATGTGCGCCGGCTTTGTCCGCCAGCCCCACCATCTCCAGCAGTTCCCGGCCGCGCCGGTTCGCTTCGTCGCGAGATTTCCCGAGGACATGGATCGGCGCCTCGGTGATGTTCTCCAGCACGTTCATATTGGGGAAGAGATTGAACTGCTGGAACACCATCCCCACCTGTTTGCGCATCTCCCGGAGATGCTTTTCCCGGGCGGGCACCAGTGTGCCGCCGCGCTGTTCGTGGGTGAGCGGGGCACCGTCGATCCGGATGACCCCGCTGCTCACGGTTTCCAGGGTCATCAGCAGCCGCAGGATAGTGGTCTTCCCGGAGCCGGACGGCCCGATCAGGGTGACCTTCTCGCCGCGCCGGACGGTGAAATCGAGCTGGTCGAGCACCACCAGATCGCCGAAGCGTTTGACCACGCCGTCGAATTCGATCATCGGCCGCGCCTCCGCGGCGCTGCCGGCCGGTGTCCCGGAGACCGGTTCAGTAGTAGGCAAGTCGCTTCTCCAGTCGTCTGATCAGCACCGAGGTCGGGTAGCTGGCCAGCAGGAAGAACACGCCGGCCAAGGTCATCGCCTCGAGGTATGCGTAGTGGCGGGCCCCGAATTGCTGTGCGGCGGTCACCAGTTCCACCACGGTGATGGCGAACAGGAACGGGGTGTCCTTGAACATCGATACCGCGTTGGTGCCGAGGGCGGGCACGCTCGCCCGGATGGCCTGCGGCAGGATCACCGCCCGCCAGGTGCGCGCCGGGGGCAGCGACAGCGCCCGCGCGGCCTCCCACTGGCCCGCCGGTACCGAGTCGATGCCGGCGCGGTACACCTCCGCGAGGTACCCGGCGTAGTGGATACCCAGCACCACGACCCCGATCTGCAGGGCCGAGAACTGCGGCAGCAGCGCGTAGGCGAACAGTAGTTGCACCACCAGCGGGGTGAACCGGATGAACTCGCTCACGGCATGCACCGGCAGCGCGATCCAGCGTGGGAGGGTGCGCCGGACGATGGCGATCATCAGCCCGATCACCGCGGCGATCGCGAATCCGAGCACTGTCGCCAGCAAGGTGATCCGGAATCCGTCCCACAGCACCGGCAGCGCGTCGCCGGCCCGCTCCCAACTCCATTCGACGGTCACCGGGCCTCCTTCCGGTCCTGGGCGGCGGAGGTGTCATATCGCGTCATGGCGCCACCTTCTGCCGGGTGGACGCGGTGCCCGCGACCGCGTCCAGGGAGGTATCGGGAGCCAGGCGTAGCACTTCGCGCAGCGAGGGTCCGCGGCCCAGTCTGTGTTTGGCGCGTGCTTCCAGCAGATTCATTCCGAGACTGAGCAGGTAGGCGATCACGAAGTAGATCAGCAGGCCGATCCCGAAGGCGAACAGGGTGTCGCCGGTACTGTCGCGCAACTTCTCGATCTCGAAGGTCAAGTCCTGCAGGGTGATATAGGACGCCACAGCGGTGCCCTTGAGCAAATGCACCAGCAGGTTGGCCAGCGGCGGGATCATCATCGCCCACGCCTGCGGGAACAGCACCCGGCGTAGCCGCTGCCACGGGCTGAATCCCAGCGCTACGGCGGCCTCGACCTGTGGTTTCGGCACCGAATTCAGGGCTCCGCGAACGACTTCCGCGCCGTAGGCCCCGTAGTTCAGGCCGAGTGCGAGGATGCCGCAGAACACGGGGTCGAGCTGGTAACCCAGCAGCGGCAGCACATAGAAGAGCCAGAAGATCTGCACCAGCAGCGAGGTCCCCCGGAAGAATTCGATCAGTACCCGGGCCGGGCCGCGGACGGCGAGGCTGTGCGCCCGCGCCGTCGTGCCCAGAGCGAGCGCGAGGACGAAGGCCAGCACGGCCCCGCCGGCGGTGAGTTCCAGGGTGATCAGGATCCCGTCGAGGATCCGCGGCCATGCCTCGGCGAGGGCGTCGAAATTACTCACCGGCGGTGTCTCCCTTCCGGCCCGGCCGGCCACCGGGGGAGCCCCGCCGCTGTGGAGTTGTCCACCGGCACGGTCAGATATCGCCCGCGCACAGCTTGGCGGTGGTCAGTTCCGGATCGGGCAGTTCGGCTTCGGTGAAGCCGAACTCACCGACGATCGAGAGGTATTTGTCCTTGTCCGAGGTGATCTTGGCCAGTTCCGCGTTGTAGGCGTCGAGCAGATCCCTGTCGTCGGTGCGGAACACGGTGCCACCGGCCCCGATCTGGGGTTTGCCGTCGATTTCGGCCACGAACGATTCGGTGACCTCCACCTGCGCGTCCGGGTTGTGGTCGGCCAGCCAGTTCAGTGAGATCGCGGTGAGCGCGAAAACATCGGAGCGGCCCGAGGTCACGGCGTCCATCCCGTCCTGCGGGCTGCCGACCTGGGTGGCGTCGATACCGAGCGACGCCGCGTAGTCGGATTCGATGGCGCCGGTCATCGCCGCCATCTTGGCGCCCTTGTCCTTGATCGACTGCATATCGGTGAGCCCGAGCGGGTTGCCCTTCCTCACCATCAGCGCCGTGGTGTACATGAACTCCGGCTCGCTGAACGCGGCCTGCTCACAGCGCTCGGGCAGAATCGACATGCCCGCGCTCACCGCGTCGAACCGCTGCGCCTGCAGGCCGGGGATCAGCGCCCCGAAGTCGGTCTGCACACCCTCGACCGTCTCGATTCCCAGATTGCGGAAGATTTCCCGGTGCAGGGCGACCGTAGCCCCGGTGAGCTGGCCGTTCTCCTCGAACGAATACGGTGCCTCGCCGGCGAACCCGACGGTGACGGTGCCTTTGTCCCGCAAGGACTGCAACAGTTCGCCGCTACCTGTCGTATCGGTTTTGGTGCAGCCCGACAGCGTGGCCGCGGTCAGTACCGCCCCCGCGACGAGTGCGATAGCGCGCGCCCTTGATTTCTTGGTTCCCATCTCGGCCGACCTTTCCACGGGGCGCTGACGCAGGCTCTCCGGTGTCGATATGCGGCGCTGGGGGCACAGAGGTCAGCGGCCATTTTCATTTGTTCGGGAACGATTCAGGCGGAATTCCCGGTGGATCGAACCCTAGTGGCGTCCGGGTCCGACTCTCGGCGCCGCAATGAACCCGCAAAGAGAAGTTCAAAATATGTATATGGAAAAGTTATCGAAAAGTGTTTTCCGCGTTATTGGCGTTGGTGACCGGAGTTCGCCGGAAACCTGCCGCGACCGGCGCGGACCCGTACGCGACGCGCCGGGCGGGAGAGGGGTGATCGGGTGCCGGCGCCGATCGGGCAGGGTCTACGCTGAGCAACCGTGATCACCCGCCTCTCCCGCCTCTTCCTCCGTACGTTGCGCGACGACCCCGCCGACGCCGAGGTGCCCAGCCACAAGCTGCTGGTGCGCGCCGGCTATGTGCGCCGGATCGCGCCGGGTGTGTACTCGTGGCTGCCGCTGGGCCTGCGGGTGCTGCACAAGGTCGAGGAGGTGGTCCGCGCGGAGATGAACGCCATCGGCGCGCAGGAGATCTCACTACCCGCCCTGCTGCCGCGCGACCCCTACGAGGCCACCAACCGGTGGACCGAATACGGTGACGCACTGTTCCGCCTGCAGGATCGCAAGGGCGCCGATATGCTGCTCGGCCCCACCCACGAGGAGTTGTTCGCGCTCACCGTGAAAGGCGAGTACAGCTCCTACAAGGATCTGCCCGTCACGCTGTACCAGATCCAGGCCAAGTACCGCGACGAGGAACGTCCCCGCGCCGGTATCCTGCGCGGCCGCGAGTTCGTTATGAAGGACTCCTACTCCTTCGACCTCGACGAAGCCGGTCTGAAGGCCAGCTACAACGCCCACCGCGAGGCCTACCAGCGCATTTTCGACCGGCTCCGGGTGAAGTATGTGATCGTCGCCGCCACCTCCGGCGCCATGGGCGGTAGCGCCTCCGAGGAGTTCCTCGCCGACAGCCCCGTCGGCGAGGACACCTACGTCGTGTGCCGGGAATCGGGATATGCGGCGAATGTCGAAGCCGTGGTCACCCCCGCGCCCGAACCGCTGCCGCTGGACGGGCAACCGGAGGCGATCGTGTACGACACTCCGGATACCCCGACCATCGCCACGCTCGTCGAGTGGGCCAACGCCGCCGGTATCGGCGAAAAGCTGGGTCGCCCGGTCACCGCCGCCGACACATTGAAGAACGTCATGGTGAAGCTGCGGCACCCGGACGGTAAGAGCGAAATCGTCGGTATCGGTGTCCCCGGCGATCGTGAGGTCGACGACAAGCGGCTCGGCGCCTCGGTCGAACCGGCCGAGGTCGAACTGCTCGACGACGCCGATTTCGCCGCCAATCCCTTCCTGGTCAAGGGGTACATCGGCCCGAAGGCACTGCAGGCCAATGGCGTCCGCTACCTGGTCGACCCGCGGGTCGTCACCGGGACCTCCTGGATCACCGGCGCCGACGCGCCCGGCAAACACGTGGTCGGCCTGGTCGCCGGTCGCGATTTCACGCCCGACGGCACCATCGAGGCGGCGCAGGTTCGCGACGGCGATCCCTCGCCCGACGGCCGCGGCACGCTGGTCTCGGCGCGCGGTATCGAGATCGGGCATATCTTCCAGCTCGGCTACAAATACACCGATGCCTTCGAGGTCGATGTGCTCGGCGAGAACGGTAAGCCGGTGCGCCTGATCATGGGTTCCTACGGGGTCGGGGTCTCGCGCCTGGTCGCGGTGATCGCCGAACAGCAGCACGACGACAAGGGCCTGCGCTGGCCGGCCGAGGTCGCCCCCTACGACGTGCACGTGGTGATCGCGAACAAGGACGACGCCGCCCGCGCCGGCGCGGAAGAAGTCGTCGCCGCCCTCGATGCCCAGGGCCTGGACATCCTCTTCGACGACCGCACCGCCTCACCGGGCGTGAAATTCAAGGACGCCGAATTGCTCGGTATGCCCTATGTCCTGGTCATCGGCCGGGGCTGGGCGGAGGGCAAGGTCGAACTGCGTGACCGCTTCACCGGCGAAACCCTCGATATCCCGGCCGATTCCGCGGTGCCGGAGGTACTCGCCCGCATCCGGGGCTGAGACCGGACGAGTCCGTACCGGGCGGGTGGGCGATACCCCCGCCCGGTACGGTGTCCCGTCACGCCATCGCCAGTCGCACCAGCTGCTCGGCGGCGCTGCGGACGGCCGCGGGCGCGGTGTGCTTTTCGGTGATGGCGTAACTGACGATCGCCCCTTCGTGCAGGCTCAGCAATTGCACCGCCGCGGTCGCCGGGTCGCTGCTGCCGGCCTCGGTGAGTAATCGGTCGAACAGGTCGTACAGCCAGGTTTTCTCGGCGACGATCACCTGCCGGCCGGGGTGGTCGGGTTCGGGGAGTTCGGCGAAGGCGTTGATGAAACTGCATCCCCGGCTGCTGTCGGGAAGCCATTCGGGGAGCACGTCGAACGGGGTCAGCACCCGCTCGACCGGGTCGGTGCGTTCGGCGAGGCGTGACTCGACCAGGGCGCGCCAGCGGCGATCGCGCTGTTCGAGATAGGTGACCAGCAATCCGTCCTTCGAACCGAAGCGGTCGTAGAGGGTGCGTTTGGTGACGCCGGATTCGGCGGCGATGGTGTCGACACCGACCGCGTGGATACCGCGCGTGTAGAAGAGCTCGGCGGCCGTATCGAGTATCCGCTGCGCCGCCGGGGTCAGTGCCGTGTTCGCGTCGTGCGCGGGTGTGGACATCTCCGGATCCCCTTGCCTTCACAGGTCTGTGAACCTAGTCTATACCTGGCAGCAACTTCACAGACCTGTGTAGTGGAGGTGGTCATGGGAGCGGCACGGACGGTGATTCTCGCGTTACGGGACTTCGCCCTGGGGGTGCATCTTGCGAACGGTATCCGGCACGGTGTGCCGGATACCGCCGCCCGCCCGGAGGCGCCGGCGCCGGCCCGGCGGCCGGTCGTGCGGCGGGCGGTGCTCACGGTGGATGAGCCGACGGTGCCGGCGTTCGGTCAGTGTTTCGCGAACCCGGCCGCGGTGAGCAGTTCCCGGGTGTGATCCCGCAGGCGCCGCGCGGCCTGCGGGTCGAACGCCGGGCCCGCGGTGTCGACGGGGGTGTCCTGCATATACGCCGACAACGGTGCCGAAGGCGGATGGTCCAGGTGGCGCAGGATGCGGGTAACGGCGGCCTCGACGGGCTGGCCCCGCCGCCGCATATCGGCGACGACGGCGCGGTCGGTATCCGAGTAGTCACCGGTGAAACCGGTGGCAGTGAGGCCGGGGTGTAGCAGTAGGTAGCGGATGCGGCTGTCCGGATGATCCCGGGTGAACGCGACGGCGAGCAGATCGCTCAGTTTGCCGCACTGGTGCATCACCGCGTCGGGATCGTAGGAACTGCTGAACTGCAGATCTGCCCAGCGGAGCCGGGAGATATCGCCGCCGGGACCGGACAGGTCCAGGATCGTCGGCGTAGCGGCTCGTTGCAGGCTGCCGGCCAGGCCGTACGTCAAGAGGTGGCGGCTGAGGTAGAAGAGCGCGAAGGATGCCTCGAAACCCTCCGCGGTCACGCTGCGGGTCGACCGGTAGTACCGGGCGCCGAGGACCAGTATGTCCACGACCGGGTGGGATTCCCGCAATTGATCGAGAACGCGGTAGTTCTCGGCGACCAGGCTCAGGTCGGCGCGAAGGAATTCGAGGCGATCGGCGGCGCCCAGCCGGCTCGCCGCCGCCATGAGCGTGCGGGCCTTGTCCGGGCTCCGGCCGATGACGACGACCCGCTCGCCTCGTTCGAGATAGGTGCGGGCCAGCGCCCTGCCGATGCCGTCTGTTCCGCCGGTGACGACCACGGTTTTCATGCGAACTCCCTTCGGTGACGCGTTCGGAAGACTTATCGGTCTGCCGAGCTAGACTCATGAGTCTAGATTGAGCACCGAGTGGATGCACCGGCCGGTCCGGAAAACCATCCGGTCGGGTCTAGAATTCGCTTGTGACTTCTCCAGACGTAGCCCGGCGCCCACGCGGACGTGTGGACAAGCAGCAGGCGATCCTCGCCGCGGCATTCCGGGTCTTCGCGCGCGCCGGGTACACGCAGACCCGGATGGATCAGATCGCCGCCGAGGCGGGGGTCGCCAAAGCCACCGTGTACAGCCACTTCGGTGACAAGGAACAAATCTTCCGGCAGGCCGTCCACGCGTTGTCCGAGGCCGCGCTGCAGGCGAATCTGGCGGTGGCCGACCGGCTGGCCGAGCCCGGTGCCGATTTTCCGGCCACGCTCCGCGCCGTGGGCGCCGAGCTGGTCCGGTGTTATTGCAGCCCGGAATCCCGCGCGCTGCGGCGCCTGATATGTGCCGAGGCCGGGCAGTTCCCGGATCTGACCGATATCGTCGACGAGGTATCCGGCCGCGTCGCGCGTGCGCTGGCCGACCGGTTCGCCCGTCTCGCGCTGGCCGGCACGCTGCGTCTCGACGACCCCGACTCGGCCGCCACGCAATGGGCGGCCCTGCTCACCGGCGGGCTGTCGGCGCGCTACCAGTTCGGCGTCGATGCGCTGCCCGACGCCGAGGCGGTGGCGGGGGGCGGCGCGGCGGGCGCGGCCGGGTAGGGGGGCGGACGGGGGTTGTTGAGGGTCAGCTGCGCAACACCACCGGTGAACTCGGTCAGAACCGAGGCCTCCGGCGGAGCGCCGACCGAATCGTCTGGCGTCATGGAACAG
>NZ_JARWPM010000419.1 GCF_029869215.1 Nocardia carnea | reverse complement strand
GTGGCGGGGCCGCGTTATTCCGCATCCGGTGACGTCAGCGGGATCCGGGCATGCACCCGCCAGGCGCCGTCCTGGGTGCGGCCCGCCTCCAGGCTTCCCCCGAGTACCGCCACCCGTTCGCGCATACCGGCCAGCCCCAGCCCACTGCCCTGGATGCGGGACTCGGGGCGCACCGGGACCCCGCCGGAGTCGGTGACCTCGATGTCGACATCCTGGCTGCGCCGATGCACCCGCACCCACGCCTTCGGATGGGCGCCCGCGTGGCGCAGGGTATTGGTCAGCGCTTCCTGCACGATCCGGTGTACGCCGAGGCCCACCTCGGGTGCCAGTTCGTCCAGTTCCCCGGACAGTTCCAGTTCGACGGCCAGCCCGGCGTCCCGCATGAGCTGCGCGACTTTCGCCAGTCCGGCGGTACCGTGCTGCGGCACCTGGTCGGGGGCGTGTTCGGTGCGCAGCAACGCGACCGTGCGGCGCAGTTCGCGCAAGGCCTCCCGGCCGGTACCGGCGATCGTGACCAATGCTTGTTCGGCGGTGGCGGGGTCGGTGCGCAAGGCGTACCGGGCGCCGTCGGCCTGCACGATCATGACGCTCACCGCGTGCGCCACCACATCGTGCAGTTCCCGCGCGATCCGGGTGCGTTCGGCCGCGACCGCGTCGTGCGCGCGGCGTTCCCGGTCGGATTCGGCGACGGCGTGCCGGGCCGCGACCTCGGCGTCGTAAGCGCGCCGGGCGCCGGAGAACTCGGCCAGCACCCAGCAGAAGGCAAAGTAGATCACGATGAACGCGAGATCACCGACCTTGAAACCGGTCACCACCGCCATGCCGTAGGCGCTGTCGGCGACCAGCGCGATCGCGTACCAGAGGCCTTCGCGGCGCCCCACGTAGGCGGCCAGCGTGTAGAGCATGATCCCGTGCCCGAGCAGGGCGGCGTGCACGGTGGGGTCGCCGACGATGTAGCCGATGGTGCTGGTGCAGAACGACAGCACCATGAACGTCACCGCCATCGCCCGCGGATAGACACGCCGCAAAGCGATCGGCAACGGCAGCAGCACCGAGAACACCAGGTACGCGGCCGGGCTGGTGCTGTCGCGGGCGACCACGAGATCGAGAATCAGCAGGAGCAGCGCGAGCGCAGAATCGGCGACGACAGGTTTGCCTCGAAGCCACAGACTGAACCGGCGCACCCGACCAGCCTAGTTCGGGACGTCGGCCGGGCCGTGCCGCCACCGCGGGGCCCGCAAGCATGCCGGCAGGCGGAACGCCACCGGCCGGCCGAGCAGTACGGGGACAGCCAACTCGCAGCCGCCGTGCGCATCCGTGCCGAACGCCACATACGCAGGTAGGCGGCGAAATCATGAGTCGACCGTCTGGTTTGCTGAACCCTATGGACGTGATCGACTGGGTGGCACTGCTGTCCGCCGCGACGGCGGCCGGCTGGGTCGACGCCGTGGTGGGCGGCGGCGGGCTGATCGTGCTACCGACGCTGCTGCTGGTGTCGCCCGGTATCGCGCCGCAGACCGCGCTGGGCACCAACAAGCTGTCCGCGGTGGCGGGAACCGCGACCGCGGCGATCACCTTCGCCCGCAAGGTCCCGCTGCCATGGCGGTTGCTGGTGCCCGCGGCGGTACTGGCCGCGGTCACGGCGGCAGCCGGCGCGGCCGCGGTGTCGTTGATCGACCGGGATCTGTTCATCCCGATCGTGCTGGTGGTGCTGGTGGGGGTGGCGGTCTTCGTCACCGCCCGGCCGTCGATCGGGATCACCCTGGCCACCCATCCGCCGTCGCGGCGCAAGGCGATACTGGTCGTCGCGCTCGCCGCCGGACTGATCGGCGCCTACGACGGCCTGCTCGGCCCGGGTACCGGCACCTTCCTGATCATCACGTTCGCGACTCTGCTCGGTACGGAGTTCGTGCGCGCGGCGGCGATGGCGAAGGTGATCAACTGCGGGTCCAATGTCGGTGCGCTGATCTTCTTCGGGTTCACCGGCCATATTCTGTGGGCGCTGGGTGCCGCCATGGCCGTGGCCAATATCGCCGGATCCGTGGTGGGCTCGCGGATGGCGCTGGCGCGGGGTGCGGAGTTCGTGCGCGCGGTACTGCTCGTCGTCGTGGTGGCGATGGTGATCCGGTTGGGCTGGCAGCAGTTCGGCTGACCCGACCGCCCGTGCACGCGGAATCCGCGGTGGCCGACTAGGTTGGTCGGGGTGAGCATGGCGACGTCCACCGAACCCGGCGGGCAACCTCCCGGGCACGATATCGATCCCGAATTCACGGGCCTGCCGCTGACGCAGCTGGCGGACGCGGCGCTGTCCGCGGCCCGCGCCGCGGGTGCCGAGCACGCGGATCTGCGGGTACACCGGTTGTGTACCCAGTCGATCCGGTTACGGGACGGCCGGGTGGAGGCACTCACCGATTCCGTCGAACTGGGTTTCGCGGTGCGCGTTGTGGTCGACGGGACCTGGGGGTTCGCCTCACACGCGGCGCTGAATCCGGACACCGCGGCCGAGGTCGCGCGTTCGGCGGTCGCCGTGGCGACCACGCTGCGCGCGCTGAACCGGGAACGCGTCGAACTGGCGCCCGAACCCGTCTACGACAACGCACGCTGGCTCTCCGCCTACGATATCGACCCGTTCACCATCCCCTCCGCCGACAAAGTAGCCCTCTTACAGGACTATTCGGGCCGGTTGTCGGCCGCCGACGGGGTGGATCACGTCACCGCGACCCTGCTGCAGGTCAAGGAACAGACCTACTACGCCGACACCGCGGGCTCGGCGATCATTCAGCAGCGGGTGCGGCTGCAACCCCAGCTCGAGGCGATCACCGTCGATACCGCGTCCGGTGCGTTCGAAACCATGCGCACGCTGGCGCCACCGGCGGGGCGGGGCTGGGAGTACGTCACCGGCAGGGACGGCGTCTGGGATTGGGATACGGAGCTGACCCGGATCCCGGAGTGGCTGGCGGAGAAGGTGAAGGCTCCGACCGTGGTGCCCGGTGCGACGGATCTGGTGATCGACCCCACCAACCTGTGGCTCACCATCCACGAATCCATCGGCCACGCCACCGAATACGATCGCGCCATCGGCTACGAATCCGCCTATGCCGGAACCTCGTTCGCGACTCCCGACCTGCTCGGCACGCTCCGGTACGGGACCCCGGTCATGCATGTCACCGCCGACCGGGTGCAGCCGCACGGTCTGGCGACCGTCGGTTATGACGACGACGGGGTGGCGGGTCAACGCTGGGACCTGGTGCGCGACGGCGTGCTGGTGGGATACCAGCTCGACCGCGTGTTCGCGCCCCGGCTCGGTCTCGAGCGGTCCAACGGCTGCTCCTACGCCGATTCCCCGCACCATGTGCCGATCCAGCGGATGGCCAATGTCTCGCTGCAACCCGATCCGGTACACGACACCAGCACGGCCGAACTCATCTCGCGGGTCTCCGACGGTCTCTACATCGTCGGCGACAAGAGCTGGTCGATCGATATGCAGCGCTACAACTTCCAGTTCACCGGCCAGCGGTTCTTCCGCATCCGCAACGGTGAACTGGCCGGCCAGGTGCGCGATGTGGCCTACCAGGCCACCACCACGGATTTCTGGGGCTCGATGGAAGCGGTGGGCGGCCCGTCCACCTGGCAACTGGGCGGCGCGTTCAACTGCGGTAAAGCGCAACCGGGTCAGGTCGCGGCGGTCAGTCACGGCTGCCCGGCGGTCCTGGTGCGCGGGGTGAATGTGCTCAATACCCGGACGGAGGCGGGACAATGACGACACTGACCGGTGCGGGGGTGCTGCCCGCGAACGCGGTGGTCGAGCGGGCACTCGCGGTGTCCCGGGCCGACGAGGCCATGGTGCTCGTCACCGACGAGGCCGAGGCGTCGCTGCGCTGGGCCGGTAATTCGATGACCACGAACGGCAGTTCGGTGGCGCGGCGCTGGTCGGTGATCTCGGTACTGCGCGACGGCCCACGGTCGGCGCGCGTGGGCAGTGTGGCCTCGACCAGCGTGGACCCCGCCGATATCGAGGCCGTCGTGCGGGCCAGCGAGGAGGCCGCCGCGGCCGCCGAACCCGCGCGCGACGCCATGCCGCTCCCGGATGCGCCCGCGGCGGCGGCCGATTGGGAGGCGCCGGCCGCGGGCACCGGGATCGAGGTGTTCGCCGGGCTCGCCGCCGATCTGGCCACCGGTTTCGACGGCGCCGATCGCCTCTACGGTTTCGCGCATCACCAGATGCACACCACGTGGCTCGGCACCTCCACCGGCATCCGCCGCCGCTACACCCAGCCCACCGGGTCGGTGGAGATCAACGGTAAACGCGGGGAGGGCACCGATCTCGCCAGCGCCTGGGTCGGCGCGGGCACCGCGGATTTCACCGATGTCGATACCCCCGGTTTGCTCGCCGAACTGTCCCGCCGGCTGGATTGGTCGGCGCGCCGGGTCGAGTTGCCGGCCGGTCGTTACGAAACCCTGCTGCCGCCCTCGGCCGTCGCCGATCTGCTGATCTACATGTACTGGTCGATGGAGGGCCGCGGTGCGCAGGAGGGCCACACCGCGTTCGCCGCTCCCGGCGGCACGCGGGTCGGGGAGAAACTCACCGATATCCCGCTGACCCTCGCCTCCGACCCCACCGCACCCGGCCTCGAATGCCTGCCGTTCGTGGCGACGCAGGCGTCGTCGGAAACGGTCTCCGTCTTCGACAACGGCCTGCCTGCCCAGCGGGTCGATTGGCTGCGCGACGGGACGATCGCCGATCTGGTGTATCCGCGCGCCACCGCCGCCGACTACGGCACCTCGCCCACCGTCCCGGTGCCGAACCTTCTGCTCACCGGGGGTTCGGCGGCCACCCTGGACGAGATGATCGCCCGCACCGAACGCGGCCTGCTGCTCACCACCCTGTGGTACATCCGTGAGGTCGACCCGGCCACCCTGCTGCTCACCGGCCTCACCCGCGACGGGGTGTATCTGGTCGAGAACGGAAAGGTCACGGCAGCGGTGAACAACTTCCGGTTCAACGAAAGCCCCCTCGACCTCCTGCGCCGGACCACCGAAGCCGGCGCCACCGAGCAGACGCTGCCCCGCGAATGGAAGGACTGGTTCACCCGCGCGGCCATGCCGCCGCTGCGTATCCCGGACTTCCACATGTCCTCGGTGAGCCAGGCGACCTGATATCCCGAGGATCCGGCGACGAGGCGCTGGACATGCAATGACCGTGCGCGGCGAGCGTGCGGTGGGCGGCGTGTCCTGCCTCGGCCGGCGCGACTTCGCCGCACGCGTTCCGGTCGAGCGCCGGCCCGCGTCGGCGGCTGCCCGGTCGCTCGGCCGCCGCTTCGACCGGCTCACGCGACGGTGAGTACCCGCGGCCCGTCCGGGGTGATCGCGATCGTGTGTTCGGAGTGCGCGGTCCGGGAACCGTCGGCCGAGCGAATGGTCCAGCCGTCCGGGTCGGTGACGATCCGGTCGGTGGTTTTCGCGAACCACGGTTCGATCGCGATGGTCAGCCCGGGTTTCAGCGGGAATCCGCGGCCCGGCCGCCCGGTGTTGGCTACATGCGGGTCCTCGTGCATGGTCCGGCCGAGTCCGTGACCGCCGAACTCGGTGTTCACCGGGTAGCCGTGCGCACGGGCGACCGCGGCGATCGCCGCCGAGATATCGCCGAGCCGGTTGCCCGGCTGTGCCGCCTCGATCGCCGCGGCCAGGGCCTCCTCGGTGGCGTGCACGAGGCGCTGATCCTCGGCGTCGGGTGTGCCGACGATCACGGTGGTCGCGGCATCGGCGACCCAGCCGTCGATACTCACCGCCAGGTCCATCGTCAGCACATCGCCGTCGCGCAGCGCATAGTCGAACGGCAGTCCGTGCAGTACGGCATCGTTCACCGACAGGCAGACCGTATTGCGGAACGGCCCGCGCCCGAACGACGGCGCGTAATCCCAATAGCAGGACTCGGCGCCACGCTCCCGGATGCGTTCCCGCACAATGCTTTCCAGCTCCAGCAGGTTCACCCCCACCGCCGCCTTCGCCCGGAGTTCCGCCAGGGTCCGGGCCACGAACGCGCCGGTGACGCGCATCCGCTCGATCTCCTCGGGCGTTTTCAGTTCCACCATCACAGCCTCCATCAGTCGCCGGTATTTCAATACCGTTCCTTGCGGTACTTTAATACCACTTCTAAGCTGGAGCACATGGTCCGCCTCCCTCTGACCCCCGAACAGCTCGAAGCCGGCCGCCGCCTGGGGGCCCGAATCCGGATCGCCCGCGCCGACCGCGACCTCGCCGAGGTCGCCCGGACGGCCGGCATCTCCCCGGAAACCTTGCGAAAGATCGAAACCGGCCGTCTGCCCTCCCCCAGTTTCGGCACGGTGGTCTCCCTGAGCCGCGCACTCGACCTGCCGCTCGACGACCTCGCCCAGATCTGGACCACGGATAAACTCGCCGAATCCGCCTGAGCACGGAGATCCCCGGCCGGGCCGCCGGACCCGCACTCGGCCGCCCGGAGACACGGCCGGGCGGTTGTCCGTCACCCGGCGCGTGTGGCGGCCGGCCTCACCGACCACACGGCGATACCGGAAGTGGTGACGATATGCCGCGGACCGGAACCCGGCCGGCCGCGGCGGATACACCGGTGAGCGCCGGCGTCGTGCGCAGTCCGGCGCCTACAGAGCGCCGCCCGCGGCGGAACCGAGCCGGCGTCCCGGGCCGTTGCACCGCACCCTCGCCGCGCTACCGGTCACGTTTCCGCCTTCGCCGCGGCTGCCCCTACCCAGACGGAGTCAGGCGACGGTGAGCACGTCGTCGAGGGTGACCAGGGACAGATTGCGTTCCCGGATGATGTCCACCAACTGGCCGTAGCAGCGGGTGACCGGCGGAAAGTTCGCGTGCCCGATCACGATCGCCTGCGGGTTGAAGTATTTGCGGGCGCATTCGATCAGGTACTGCTCGGTGATGAGCCCCGAATCCGACAGCGACCCGTACCACATCACCGGCACGGTGTACCCGAGATCGGCGGCGATCCGGTCGACCCGGGCATTGTGCCGCCCGAACGGCGGGCGGTAATACGGCATACCGTCCACGCCGAATCTGTTGCGCAGGAACAACTTACAGCGCGAAATATCGTCGGCGACAGCATGATCGGACAGCGCGGTGAGATCGGCGTGATCCCACGTGTGGTTGGCCAGCTGGATCTGTCCCGAATCCACCAGCGGCCGCAGTTCGTCCTGGTGGGCGATCCAGGATTGATAATAGGCGGTGACGAAGAACGTGAACCGCGCCCCGGTGTCCTTGGCGAACTGTACGTAGGCGCCCACGACCTCGGCGCTCGCTCCGTCGTCCACGGTGAGCGCCAAACTGTTCCCCGCACCCGGCAACGCGGTGATGGTGGCCGGCGCAATCGCGGTCTTCGCCCCACCCGGCGGCGGCAGCAGCGCCGGCGGCGCCGGCCCCGGACCACCCACCTCCGGCACCTCCGGCGCCCCCGCCGCCACGGGATCGCCCTGCGCCGAGCTGCATCCCGCCAGTGCCATGACGGTCCCCGCGGCCATCATCGACAACATCGAACGCCTGTCCATCGCCACCCCGATCACATCGCTTTGCGTTCCCGAGAAGACCCACTGACGTGCTGATATGCGTTCGGCACTCTACCGGCGCGACAGCGCGGGATCGGGGACCGCCACGCACCCGACCGACCGGGGCTCAGCGGCTCGCAGCACTTACCTCCGGCTCTGCCACCACGCGACCGCGACAGCAGCGAAACCGATCGGTCGCGGCGGCCAGGACGAGCCATACCGCTCCGGCCGGCCGTCGTGGATTTCGGTGCGGATGCGAGCGAGCAGGTCGGGCCGGCACGGAAATCGGGAACTTCAGCGTGCGCCTATGCCCCGTGGGCGGCCGCGAATGTGGTCGTCGGCCGGAAAGTGGCCGGTGTTTCCACGTGCACCCAGCAACTGCTCTCCTCGCCCAGCGTCGTCAGCGGCGGCGGGAGGAACGACGGTGGGGCGAACCGGACCTCGGTGCGCCGGGCCGGCGTGGTGACCACCGCGGTCTGTTCGGTCCCGCTCCATTCACTGACCCACAGTCCGCCCACGATCCAGACTTCGGGTGTCGCCCCGTCGGTCAGCGTGACCGTCACCGGATCGTCCACGTACTCACCCCAGACCACCCACCATCGGCCCGGGGCATGGGCATTGATCGGCCCGGAAACACCGACCGCCATATCCGCCGCGCCCGACCACGGCCGCCACAGCAGCTCGTCCTGCCCGGCCTCGGTCACGATCGCACCTCCCGGCTGCGGGTGAGTGACCCGGAAGCACCGGTCGGAGCCGCGCCACTGTAATCGCATCCCCGACAGCGGTAACACCTTCGACTCGACATCCACATCGTGAATCCTGTTCGCCATCACGGCTCCTCGTTTCCGGCCCCGGCTCCGCGCCCTACGCTGCGCTGGAGCACCGACACCGGACGTGCTACCCACCTTTCCCGTTACCAACCGTGGTCGGGCGAGTTCGCCGGGCCGCACCGAGCAATCGGGCAGCGGCCGGCGCGCCGCGATCGGGTTACTTGTTGCGTTTCGAGGTCGTGGACTTCGATTTCTTGCTCTTGCTCGAACCGTCGCTGTCCGGTTCCCATTCGTAGCCGGGAGTGCCCTTTTCGCAGTAGGAATTGTCCACCTTGGTATCGGTGGCGTCGAATTCGCACCAGCGGTCGTTGCCGCAGGCGGCGGAACCCAGGCCGGCGGCGAGGGCGATGACCGCGGTGCAGGTGACGGTGCGTAGGCGGGTACTGGAAAACATGTATCTGTCTCCTGAAACGGTTGCCGATCACGAAATGCCGACGGGCCGGGCCGCCAGCCGGAGCCGGGCCAGGACGGCGCGATGGTCCGAGCCCGGGATGGTGAGGGTTGCTATGTGGTCCGTGGTTCCACCGGACACCAGGATGTGGTCGATGCCGATCACCGGACCCCAGGACCGGTCGTTCGGATAGGTGAGCATCCGGCCCGCACCCGCCTGTTCGGCCGCGGCGGCGAAGCGCCCGCTCACCAGCTTGCGGAAGGCGGCGTGGTCGCTGGTGGCGTTGAAATCGGCGCCGACCACCGCGGGCCCGTCGGTGGCCTCGAGCAGGGTGGCGACGGCCGCCAGTTCCTGCAGCCACACCGTGTGGTCGATATTCGGCGGCAGCGGGTGGAACGCGAAAACGGTGACCGGCCCGAGTTCGGGATGGGTGACGGTGGCGGACAGGTTGGCCATCCGGAATTCCTGATGGCGGACGGTCTCCGTCAGCGGGAAGCGGCTGTAGATACCGGTTCCGCCGCCACCCGGGCCCGGTTCCAGGTAGTGGTATGGGAGCAGGGTGTCGACACCGGAGGCTGTCAGCCGCGCTACCGAATCCGGGGTGAGTTCGTCGATCGTCAGGACATCGACGTCGTGGTCTCGGACGGCGGCGGCGACCGCGCCGGTATCGGCACCGCCGAACAGCAGGTTGGTCTGCAGGACGGTCAGTTCGGTGCCGGTGGCGGCGGCATTGCCGTCGGGTACGTACAGCGGGATCTGCGTCCACAGCACACCGGTCAGCACGATGACGGCGGCGCCGGCGCTCCGCCAGCCTTTGGCCAGCACGAACAGCAGCAGCGCCGCCAGCGCGCCGAGCATCAGGTAGGTCGCTCCGGACGCGAGGAGGATGAGCTCGCGGCGCTGCCAGCCACCCACGTAGAGCGCGATACCGGCCGATGCGGCGAACAACGCACACCACCCCGTGGCGAGCAGAATCCGGCGGATCACGCTGTGCGTCATACGCTCAACCTATCCGGTGCGGTTGCGAAAACCTTTCCGCGACCTTGCACTCGCGGGCGCCGACCGGATCGGAGCGGGTGCGAAACGCGGTATGTAGCGGTACATCACGGCGGCACCGGATGCGGGATCTCCTGCTCGCGGATCACCCCCGCCCGGCCCGGCTACACCGGTGCTCTTCCAGTACTCGGCCTGCTGCGGGTTCTCCCCTTCACGGCCGCGGCGCGTTGAGGATCTCCGGGACCTCGGCTCCGGGCGAGGGTTAAACCACTGCCGATTCCAACCGTTGTTCCACGCGGCGCGGCGGTGCCAGCCTGTCATTCGCCGAGACAGGCCGTATGCGCGGCACGCAGCAAGGGGTTTCGAATGACCGATCCGATCGATCTGAGCACCGATGTTCTCGTTGTCGGCGGTGGACCGGCCGCGACCTGGGCCGCGTTGCGCGCCGCGCGGTCCGGCGCCGCGGTCGTGCTCGCCGATAAGGGCTACTGCGGTACCAGCGGCGCCACCGCCTCCGCCGGGACCGGCGTCTGGTACGTCCCGCCCGATCCGATCGCACGGGAGGCGGCGATCGCGAGCAGGGAGAGCCTGGGCGGTTATCTGGCCGATCGCCGCTGGGCGCAGCGGGTACTGGACGAAACCTTCGACCGCGTGAACGAGCTCGCGGAGATCGCCCGTTTCCCGTTCCCGGTGGGTCCGGACGGCCGGCAGTTGCGGAATGGGCTGCAGGGGCCCGAGTACATGCGGCGGATGCGCATCCTGGTGCGCCGGGCGGGGGTCCGGATCCTCGATCACGCGCCGGTCACCGAACTACTGATCGACGGCGCCGGTGCGGTGGCGGGCGCCCTGGGCTACCGGCGCCAGGCCCGGGAGAACTATCGTGTGCGGGCGGGCGCGGTGGTGCTGGCGACCGGCGGCTGCGCGTTCCAGTCGAAAGCACTCGGCTGCGATGTGAACACCGGCGACGGCGCGTTGTTCGCGGTCGAGGCCGGTGCCGAGCTGTCCGGTATGGAATTCTCCAACGCCTACGGGATCGCGCCCGCAGGTTCCTCGGTGACCAAAACAGCGTTCTACCAGTTCGCGACCTTCTATCGCGCCGACGGCAGTGTGCTGGAAGGCGCGAGCGGCCGGCATCGCTCACCGATCGCGGCCGAACTCCTGCGCGAAACGGTGTACTGTCGGCTGGACCAAGTGGACGAGCCCGCGCGCGCGGCCATGCGCCGGGCCCAGCCGAATTTCTTCCTGACCTTCGACCGACGCGGTATCGACCCGTTCACGGACAAATTCCCGATCACGCTGATCGCGGAGGGGACGGTACGCGGGACGGGCGGAATCCGGCTCGTCACCGATGAGTGCGCGACCGGCGTCCCCGGGCTCTATGCCGCCGGCGACGCCGCCACCCGCGAACTGATCTGCGGCGGCTTCACCGGCGGCGGCAGTCACAATGCGGCGTGGGCGATTTCCTCGGGGACCTGGGCCGGTGCCGGTGCGGCCCGCTACGCCCGGTCGCTGGGAACCGGCTCGCACAGCCGCCCGGTGCGGGCCATCGGCGATGCCGGTGCCCGGCCCGGTGGCGACCGGGTTTCCGGGGATCACCGCGAGGTGGTGGCCGCGGTACAGCGCGAGGTCCTCCCCTACGACAAGAACTACCTGCGTCACGGCGCCGTGCTCACCGAATCCCTCGCCACACTCGACGATATCTGGGCGACCGTGCGGGAATCTCTCGGCGGGACGGACGAACAGCGCGTGCGCACCAGGCAGGCGGCGGCGACGACCGCCCATGCCCGGTGGATGTATCGCACGGCGCTGGCCCGCACCGAAACCCGCGGTATGGCGAAACGGCTCGATTTCCCCGGCCAGGACCCGGAGCAGCACCATCGCCTGATCACGAGCGGGTTGGACGGTATCCGGGTCCACCCGGAACAGGCGGTGACGGCCGGGGTGGCCTCATGATCGAACTGGTTTCGGCGCAGCGCTGCATAGCCTGCGACAAATGCATCGCGGTGTGCCCGACGAATGTCTTCGATCGCGGTCCGGACGGTATCCCGGTGATCAGCCGGCACAGCGATTGCCAGACCTGCTTCCAATGCGAAGCGAACTGCCCGGCCGATGCTCTGTTCGTGGCCCCCGGTACGGTTCCCGAACCCGCGGACTCGTTCGCCGCGGATGAGCAGGAACTGATCCGCCGCGGCCTGCTCGGCAGCTACCGTGCCCGGATCGGCTGGGGCAAGGGCCGCAAACCCGGCACTCTCGACGCCGTCGGCCCTGTGCTCCAGCCGAATACGGCACCGCTCACGAGTTGAGTACCGCGGCCATCGGAGAAAGCCCGGCCGGCCGCGGCCAGCAGTGAAATCCGGACCGACCGCGGCCACAGGTGACCTCTGGACTGCCTGCGGCCATCGGTGAACGCCGGACCGGCCACGGCCACGGGGGATGGCCGGCACTGCGGAACGAAATGGGGTGAACCGACGCGATGGCCGCACCTGTCAGGCGATGGCGCGGAACTCAGGTTGCGGCCAGTCCACGGAGGACGAGGTCGATGTGGTGCGCACGGGCCTCGGTATCGGTGCTGGGTATCAGCTGGACGATACGGAGAAGTCCGAGAAGTTGATAGGCGATATCGCCGGCGGTGATATCGGGGCCGAGGGTGTGATCGGTGCGTGCGCGGCGTACGGCCTCGTGCCCGATTTCGGTGAGATGCGCCAGGCACCGTTCGAGGTCGGTGTTCGACGGCGGCCCGGCGGCCAGCAGGTCGATCATCGCCTGATTACCGACGAGCTGATCGGTGGCCGCCGTGAAGAACGCGCGCAGGCCGGCGAGCGCGGACATTCCCTCGGGGAGGACCGCTCCCGCAAGTGCGGCGAGATCGGTGCCGGTGACAGCCGTCAGCAGGCTGTCCCGGGTCGGAAAATGCCGGTAGAGGGTACCGATGCCGACGCCCGCCGCGCCGGCTATTGCCCGCATGTCCACGGATAAGCCGTTGTCCCGCAGCGCTTCTCGTGCGGCCGCCAGTATCCGTTCCCGGTTGGCGGCGGCGTCGCGCCGCTGTTTCCGATCCGCTGCCACTACCCCACAATAGCGAACCGGAACATCGGTTCCGCTCGAGGTACGCTGTTCCGGAACGAGTGTTCCGGAACAGGAGTGGGTGGATGAGAACGATCGTGATCACCGGTGGCACCGACGGCATGGGCGCGGCACTCGCCCGGCACTACCTGGGAGCGGGTGAGCATGTCGTTGCCATCGGGCGCGACCGGGCGAAGTTCGAAGCCCTGTGCGCCACCGCGGCAGCACCCGGCCGGGCGACGTTCGTCGCGGCCGATCTGTCCTCGGTCGCCGAGAGCCGCCGGGTGGTCGAACAGCTGCGTGCCGAGCACGAACGGATCGATGCCCTGGTGCTCGCGGCGTCGTTCATCCGGCAGCGACGTCACATGACAACCGAGGGCCACGAGGCGTCCTGGGTGCTGTTCTTCGTCTCGAAGTACCTGTTCGTCACGGGCCTGGCCGACCGGCTCGGCGCGGCCGGACGACCCATCGTGGTGAATACCTCGGTTCCCGGCACGCGCCCCGACGCCATCGATTTCGACGATCCGGGAATGCGCGAAGGCTTCACCTTTACGCGCGCGAACGCGCAGCAGCGGCGCGCCAACGAACTCCTGGGCATCCTCGCCACGGAGGCAGATCCCCGTCTCTCCTATGTGACCTGGGGTCCCAGCGGGCTCGTCCGAACCAGCTTTGCCGGCGCGGTCGGCCCGGCGATGAAGCTCTCCGCAGCGGTCCTGGGCCGCCTCCTGGGCGCACGTCCCGACACCGCGATCCGCCCGATCGTCGGCCTGATCGATGATCCCGCACCCGGCCGGGCCGCCTACCGCGGTGCCCGGCAGGTACCCCTGGTCACCGGCGACCACGACCGCCACGATATCGCCCGGCTGGCGGCGATGATCGAACGGAACGTCAGCCCGGAAAGCCGCGGGTGACCGGAGCGGCCCGGGCCGGAAGCCCGGCCGCTCGACGACCCGTACGGAATTCCGGGGCCGCGGTCAGTCCGGCACCGCGACGGGTTCGGGGGCCGGGCGGGCCGAGGACGGATGCGCCCGGAGCAGGACCGCGCCGACCAGCGCGGCCGCCAGGCTGAAGCCGGCGCTCACCCACGCGCCCACCGCGACCGCGTCGGTGAAAGCCGTCTTCGCGATATCGGCATAGCCGAGTTCGAAGGCCGCGCCGAGGGATTCACGGGCCGGTGCCGGTGCGCTCTCGGGCATCCGCGCGGTGAAAACACCGGCCAGCACGCTGCCGAGGATCGCGATACTCAGCGCCAGCCCCACCTGCTGCAGGGTGTCGTTGAGCGCCGACCCCACGCCCGCGTGCCGCAGCGGAATCGCGTTCATGATGGCCGTATAGGCCGCCGGACCGGCCAGACCGCCGCCGACACCCATGATCAGCATGCTCACCAGTACCCACAGGTATCCGTCGCCCACGGCGAGCACGGCGAACGCCACGGCCATCACCGTCAACCCGGAGACGATGAGGGTTTTGTTCGCCAGATTCTTGCCCAGGGTGGCACCGAGACCGTTGAACACCGCCCCGGCCAGTGCATACGGCAACAGTGCCAGGCCGGCCTTCATCGGGCCGTAGCCGAGGACGAACTGCAGATACTGGGTGAGCATGAGCATGACCGCGCCCATCCCGAACACCATCAGCAGCACCGTCGCGCAGGTGCCGGTGAAATCGCGGTTCGCGAACACACCCAGCGGCAGCATCGGATGCTCCTGACGCCGCTCCCACAGCACGAAGGCCCCCGCCGCGACGACGGCGAGTACCAGCACAGGGATGTTCCACTCCCGCTCGATGATCAGGTAGACCGCGGACCCCAGCGCGAGGATCGACAGCAGCACACCGACCAGGTCTACCGGGCGCTGCTCTCCGGTGGTCTCGGGCATGAGGACGAGCGCGGCGGCGATCGCCAGGACGGCCACCGGAATGTTCAGTAGGAACACCGACCCCCACCAGAATTGCTCGAGCAGCAGCCCACCGAGGACGGGACCGGCCACGATCCCCAGGATAGAGACCGTGGACCAGGCGGCGAGCGCCATCCGGCGTTCGGTTTCGTCGAAGGTGGTCATCAGGATCGACAGGGTCGACGGCATCAGTAATGCGCCCCCGACACCCATGACGGCGCGGGCGGCGATCACCTGCCACGGTTCGGCCGCCACCACGGCGGCCAGTGAGCCCACCCCCAGCACCACCAGGCCGAGGATCAGCATCCGCCGGCGCCCGAACCGGTCCGACAGGCTACCGGCGGTGAGCAGCAGTCCGGCGAAGACCAGGACGTAGGAGTCGAGGATCCACTGGATATCGGCCGGGGTGGCGTCCAGTTCCCGGATCAGCGAGGGGATCGCGATATTGAGCACGGTGCTGTCGATCATCAGCACCAGCAGGGACAGGCACAGCGCCGCGAGAATCAGCCAGCGTCGCGGGTCTCGTACAGTGTTCGATTCCACTCGCACACTGTACGACGAAATGGAACGGCGTGCGAGTGGCATTAGGATCGACGCTGTGGCGAAGACGTTCGATTCGGTATGGACACGTGCACCCCGGCAGCCCCGGACCTCCGGCCTGACCCGGGACCAGATCGTGCGCGCCGCCATCGACCTGCTCGATTCCGAAGGCCTGGCGGCGCTGAGCATGCGGAAACTCGGCGCCCGCCTCGGTGCCGGCGCCACCAGCCTGTACTGGCATGTGGCGAACAAGGACGAATTGCTCGAACTCGCGCTCGACGAGTTCTGGGGTCTGGTCGACGACGGCGGTGGGCTGGACGGATCCGGCAGCCTCCGGGAAACTCTCACCACCTACGCCTACAACCTGCGGGCGGTGCTGCTGAAGCATCCGTGGGCAGCCGCCCTGATCGGCCAGTTACCGAGCTGGGGGCCGCGCGCGTTCCGGCTCGGTGAGCGGCTGCGCCGGACGTTCACCGACGCCGGTTTCCAGGGCTTGGACGTCTACCTCGCCGGGGGCACGGTGAACAGTTACGTCCTCGGCCAGGTCGTTCCGGTGATCGCCATGGAGAAGGCCCACGGCGGCCCGGTGCGGCAGCAGGAGGTGGCCGGGATGCTGGACGAGCTGGCCACGGAGTATCCGGAGATGCGCGCCGACTACCACACCGTGATGCCCGAGGATTCCACGGTCGGCCAGGCGCTCGGGTTCGACTTCGGGCTGATGTGTGTGCTGGACGGGCTGGAAACCCGGCTGCGCGCCCGGCCCGGCGCCGATACGGTATCGGGCGAACCGAACGTCACCGACCAGGCCTGACCAGGCCGCGGATGGTCCCGAGCACGCATGCGCGGGTTCGCGGGCACCGTCTCATGCCGGTCCGGCCCACACCCCTCCGGAAGGACTCCGTGCGCACCGACGACGATTTCGTGGACCATATCGCCGACCGCCTCGCCGGCCTGCCCGAGGTGGTCGCCGTCTCGCTCGGTGGGTCCCGGGCCCAGGGCACGCACCGCCCGGACAGCGACTGGGACTTCGCGCTCTACTACCGTGATCACTTCGACCCGGCATCGTTGCGCGCGGTCGGCTGGGACGGGGAGGTTTCCGAACTCGGTGCGTGGGGCGGAGTGTTCAACGGCGGCGCCTGGCTGACGATCGAGGGCCGGGCCGTCGATGTGCACTATCGCGACCTGACAGTGGTCGAACACGAATGGTCCGAAGCGGAACAGGGACGGTTCCGCTGGGAGCCGCTGGCCTTCCACCTCGCGGGGATCCCCACCTATTTGGTGGTGGGTGAACTCGCCGTCTCCCGGGTGCTGCGCGGTGACCTGCCGAAACCCCGATTCCCGGACGCGATGCGCACGGTGGCGCCGGCGATCTGGCGCCGCCAGGCCGACCTCACCCTGCGCTATGCCCGGTCCGCGCACGCCCCGCACGGGCGGGTCGCCGAAACCGCCGGCGCGCTCGCCACCGCGGCGATGCAGACCGCGCACGCGATCCTGGCGGCTCGCGGCGAATGGGTTACCAATGAGAAACGCCTGCTCGAGCGGGCCGGTCTGCGTGAGATCGATCCGCTGATCACAGGAATCTCGCCCGACCCCCGTGTGCTCGCCGATCGCATCGATGCGGCCCGCGAAGTATTCGCCACCGCCGAGGCGCGGGAAAGCGCGGGCCCCGCGCACGGCTGACCACGGGGTCACGGTACGGTCTCGGCAAGATCGAATATCACAGGTTCGGTACCAAAGATCTCGCAGGTTGGGCACAGCGGCGTGGCGCCCCTAGGCTCGCGGGAGGCCGAGTACGGCTCGGCCCGCACAGCGCGGCCCCGCCTGTTGCGACGACGCAACTGCCGGTGTTGAGTGATACGAGACTTCGGAGAAGGATGAGGATGAAAAAGACCGTCGTGGCCGCCGTAGCGGTTGTCCTGCCCCTGGTCTTCGCCGGTGCGGCCGTTTCCGAGCCCACCCCCGCGGAGCCGGGCCCACCGGCCGCGGTCCTCGCCGAACCGGTCGCCTCCGGCCCGCTGGGTACAACCTTTCCCATTCGCACGGGCGGCCATATGAAGGTTACGGTCCGCCCCGCAGCCGCCGACGTCGCGCCGCGCGTGGAGGGCGGATCGGTCGCGGTCTACGAACTCAGTGCCGAACAGACCGCGGGCCGACCCTATTTCCTGCCGACCGTCGACCTGCGCCTGGTGACCACGAACGGTGACATGGTGTACCCACTGACCGGCGTGCCGGGCGAGTACCCGGGCGGTTTCCTCGAACCGGGACAACCGCGTACCGGACTGCTCGCCTTCGGTCTCACCGCAGACCAGCAACCTGAGCAAATCGTCTTCGCCACCAACGACAACCACGTCCAGGGCGCCTGGACCCTCTGACCCGCAGGGCCCGCTCGGACGCCGAGCCGGCCCCCGGTAGCGGGCGCTATTCGAGTTCGCCTTCGGTTTCCAGATAGATCTGCCGGAGCCGGTCGAGGGTGGCCGATTCCGGTTCGGCCCACAGCTTGCGTTCGGCGGCCTCCAGGAGACGTTCGGCGATACCGTGCAGCGCCCACGGGTTGGACTGCTCCATGAATTTGCGGTTCGTCTCGTCGAAAACGTAGCTTTCCGCGAGCTTCTCGTACATCCAGTCGGCGACCACATCGGTGGTGGCGTCGTAGCCGAACAGGTAGTCCACGGTGGCCGCCATTTCGAAGGCGCCCTTGTAGCCGTGCCGGCGCATGGCCTCGAGCCAGCGCGGGTTCACCACCCGGGCCCGGAAGACTCGGGTGGTTTCCTCCGACAGAGTGCGCGTGCGCACCGAATCCGGCCGCGTGCTGTCACCGATATAGGCCTCGGGATTCTTCCCGGTGAGTGCCCGGACCGTGGCTACCATCCCGCCGTGGTACTGGAAATAGTCGTCGGAATCGGCGATATCGTGTTCGCGGGTATCGGTGTTCTTCGCGGCCACCGTGATCCGGCGGTAGGCGGTGCGCATATCGTCGGCCGCGGGGGCGCCGTCGAGATCGCGGCCGTAGGCGTAGCCGCCCCAGGTGGTGTAGACCTGCGCGAGATCGTCGTCGGTGCGCCAGCTCTTGGAATCGATGAGTTGCAGCAGGCCCGCGCCGTAGGTGCCGGGTTTCGACCCGAAGATCCGGATGGTCGCACGGCGTGCGTCGCCGTGCGCATCCAGGTCCGAAACCGCATGGGCGCGAACGTAATTCGATTCGGCAGGTTCGTCGAGGCCGGCGACGAGGCGGACGGCGTCGTCGAGCAGGGCCAGCACGTGCGGGAAGGCGTCACGGAAGAAACCGCTGATCCGGACGGTGACGTCGATGCGCGGACGGCCCAGTTCCGCGAGGTCGATCACCTCGAGTGTGGTGACGCGGCGGCTGGCCTCGTCCCAGACCGGGCGCACGCCGAGCAGGGCCAGCACCTCGGCGATATCGTCGCCGGAGGTGCGCATCGCGGACGTCCCCCACACGGAAAGACCCACCGAGCGCGGATATTCGCCGTGGTCGGCCAGATACCGCTCCAGCAGTGAATCGGCCATCGCCCGCCCGGTTTCCCAGGCCAGCCGCGACGGTACGGCCTTCGGGTCGACCGAGTAGAAGTTACGGCCGGTCGGCAGCACGTTGATGAGCCCCCGTAGCGGCGAACCGCTGGGGCCGGCCGGGATGAAACCACCGTTCAGCGCGTGCAGGACGCGCTCGATTTCGACGGCGGTTCCGCGCAACCGGGGCACCACTTCGGCTGCCGCGAACCGCAGCACCGAGGCCACGGCGTCACGATCGCCGCCGGTGTCACCGAACAGATCCGCGGCGAACCGCTCGACCAATCCGTCCACAGCTGCCGGTGACCACTGCTCGGCCTGTAGCGCCACCAGCAGTTCCCGCGCCCGCGCCTCCACGGCATCGACCCGTTCGCGCGATTCCCCGCCGGCTTCGCTGAGCCCCAGGGCTTCCCGCAACCCGGGTACCGACATCTCGCCGCCCCACAGCTGCCGGGCCCGCAGCATCGCGAGGACCAGGTCCACCTCGCTCTCACCGGCCGGCGCGCGGCCGAGAATATGCAGGCCGTCGCGGATCTGCACATCCTTGATCTCGCACAGCCAGCCGTCGACGTGCAGCAGCATATCGTCGAAGGAGTCTTCGTCCGGGCGCTCGGCCAGCCCGAGGTCGTGATCCATTTTCGCGGCGCGCATGAGGGTCCAGATCTGCTGCCGGATGGCGGGCAGTTTCGCCGGGTCGAGCGCGGAGATATTGGCGTGCTCGTCGAGGAGTTGTTCGAGCCGGGAAATATCGCCGTAGCTCTCCGCCCGCGCCATCGGCGGGATCAGGTGATCCACCAGAGTGGCGTGCGCACGACGTTTGGCCTGGGTGCCCTCACCCGGGTCGTTCACCAGGAACGGGTAGATCAGCGGGAGATCGCCGAGCGCCGCGTCGGTGCCGCAGGCCGCCGACATGCCCAGGGTTTTACCGGGCAGCCACTCGAGATTGCCGTGCTTGCCGAGGTGCACCACGGCGTCGGCACCGAAGCCGCCCGCTTCGGTCTCCGTGGCCAGCCAGCGGTAGGCGGCGAGGTAGTGATGGCTCGGCGGGAGATCGGGGTCGTGGTAGATCGCGACCGGGTTCTCGCCGAATCCGCGCGGCGGCTGCACCATCAGCACGACATTGCCGAAACGCAGGGCGGCAATGACGATTTCGCCGCGTGGATCGGCGGAGGTGTCCACGTACAGTTCGCCCGGCGGCGGGCCCCACGCCTCGACCACCGCCTCCCGCAGTCCCGCGGGCAGGGTCCCGAACCAGGCGGTGTAGACGTCGGCACCGATCCGGATCGGGTTGCCTTCCAGCTGTTCGGCGGTGAGCCAGTCGGGGTCCTGGCCGCCGGCCGCGATGAGGGCGTGCATGAGCGCGTCGCCGTCCCCCTCGTCCAGGCCGGGGACCTCGTCGGGGGCGCCGAGATCGTATCCGGCGGCGCGGAGTTCGCCGAGCAGGGCGATCGCGCTGGCGGGCGTGTCCAGCCCGACGGCGTTACCGATGCGGGCGTGTTTGGTCGGATAGGCCGACAGCATGAGCGCCAGACGTTTGTGTTCGGCGGGGATATAGCGCAGGCGGGCATGCCGGACCGCGATCCCCGCGACCCGCGCGGCGCGCTCCGGATCGGGCACATAGGAGGAGAGGCCGTCGGCGTCGAACTCCTTGAAGGAGAACGGCACCGTGATGATCCGCCCGTCGAATTCGGGCACCGCGACCTGGGTCGCGACATCCAGCGGGGACAGCCCGTCGTCGTTGGCTTCCCACTGGGCACGCCCGCCGGTCAGGCACAGGCCCTGCAGAATCGGTACATCCAGTTCGGCGAGCGCCCCGATATCCCAGGCCTCGTCGTCACCACCGGCCGACGCGGTGGCCGGTTTGCTACCGCCCGCCGCCAGCACGGTGACCACCAGGGCGTCGGCTTGCCGCAGTGTCGCGAGCAGTTCCGGTTCCGCCGTGCGCAATGAGGCGCAGTAGACCGGCAGCGGCACCGCGCCGGCGTCCTCGATCGCCGTGCACAGTGCGTCGATGTACCCGGTGTTTCCCGCCAGATGCTGTGCGCGGTAGTAGACGACACCGACGGTCGGCGCGCCCGGCTCCGGCTCCCGGGCGATCCGCTCGAGCCGCCCCCAGCTGGGCAGTTGCACCGGCGGTTCGAACCCGTGACCGGTCAGCAGGACCGTATCGGACAGGAAGTTGTGCAGCTGCCGCAGATTCTGCGGGCCGCCGGCCGCCAGGTAGTTGTGCGCGTCCGAGGCCACCCCGACCGGTACCGTCGAACATTCCATCAGCTCGGCGTCGGGCGCCATCTCCCCGCCCACGGCCACCACCGGCACCCCGCTGCCGCGCAGCGCGGCCAGCCCGTCCTCCCAGGCCCGTTTGCCGCCGAGGATCCGGACGATCACCAGTTCCGCCCCGTCGAGCAGGCCGGGCAGGTCCTCCACCAACAGGCGGGCCGGATTGCCCCAGCGGTAGTCGGCGCCGCTGGCGCGCGCGCTGAGCAGGTCGGTATCGGAGGTGGACAGCAGCAGAATCACAGGGTGACCTTCCTGGGGTGACGCGCCCGTCGGGGTTCGGTGTGCTCGCCGGAGAGGGTCTGGCTGTGTCAGTGGCGCGACCGCACCGGAGTTCCACCGGTTTCCTCGTCACCCGTCGAGCGTTCGGATGCTACCGCGACACCCTGTCCGGCCCGCGCGGCGGTGGTGGCTACGACGCCGCGACGAACGCGACCCACAGGGCCGCGGTGACGAGCACCAGGACGGGAATCAGGATCCGGGTGACCCGCCGCCGATGACGTGCAGGAACGGCGAAGGGTACGGCCAGGGCGGCGGCCAGCCCGGTGGGCAGGGAGAACACGGTGCCGAACATCAGCCCATAGCCGTGAGGGTCGGTCGCGGGGTCGCTGCTGAGATAGAAGGGAAGCGCGATCCACAAACAGCAGAGCCAGAGCAGTCCGGCGGCAACCCCCACCGCACCGGCAACAGCCCGGAATACAACCGGAAGCATCGGCTGACGGGTATTCGACGGATTCATTCGCATATTCGCCCTCCCGCCCACAATCACAGCACAGCGCAACGGTCTTCGCATGCCTGCCCGGCCGCCCCACGCCGCGGGGCACCCGTGCCCGTCGCGAGCGGCGCGACACAGCTCGTATCCTGGTCGGGTCATGCCACGCACCACTGCCGATTCCTGTCCTGGTGTCCTCCGGCTGCACCAGGCCGCCGACGGACCGCTGGCCCGGGTCCGGGTACCCGGCGGGCAGCTGACGCCGGAGCAGATGCAGGCACTGGCCGAGGCGGCGCACCGGCTGGGCGACGGGAATATCGAACTGACCTCCCGCGGCAATGTGCAATTGCGGCGGCTCCGCGATGCGGAGGCGCTCGCCGGCCTGCTGGGCGCGGCGGGACTGCTGCCGAGCCGGACCCATGAACGGGTCCGCAACATCATCGCCTCTCCCCTGTCCGGCCGGATCGGTCCGCACCCCGATATCCGCCCGCTGGTATCCGCGCTCGACACCCGCCTGCTCGGCTCGCCGCGCCTGGCCGATCTGCCGGGTCGCGTGCTGTTCACGATCGACGACGGCCGGGGCGATGTGAGTGGTCTGCGCCCGGATATCGGGGTCCACGCCGTCGGGAACGACCTGTTCGCACTGATCCTCGCCGGACAGGACACAGGAGTCCGGGTAGCCACCGCGGATACCGTGGATACGCTGCTCGCCGCCGCACACGGTTTCCTGGAACTCGGGACCGGCCAGTGGCGCTTGCACGAACTCGGCGACGGCGCCGGACGCCTGATCGCACTGCTCGGCCACACCCCCGGCCCCGAACGCAGGGAATTCGCCGAGGCGGCCGAACCACCGATCGGCTGGCTCGACCAGGACGACGGACTGGTGGCGCTGGGCGCCGGCATCCGCCTGGGGTCACTGCCCGCGCGGACCGCCGAGTTCCTGGCCGCGATCGAACGCCCGGTTCTGCTCACCCCCTGGCGCAGCCTGGTGATCACCGATCTCGGCGAAGGAGCTGCCGAGCAGGTGGTCCGGGTGCTGGCGCCGATGGGCTTGATCTTCGACGCCACCTCACCGTGGTTGCGGATCACCGCCTGCGCCGGGCAGCCGGGCTGCGCGAAATCCCTGACCGATATCCGCGCCGACGCGTCGGCGGCGGTCGAATCCGGCCGCACGACCGCGGCCGGTACCACGGAAGCGAACGCAGTACCCGCGGACACGGTCTCGACCTCCGGACGCCAGCACTGGTCCGGCTGCGACCGGCGCTGCGGTCGGCCGGCCGGGCAGATCACCGAGGTCACCGCCACGCCGGAGGGTTATCGAGTCACCTCGCACGGCGGATGATCCCGGGAACGCGGCAGCGCTCAGACCGCGCGAACCCGCTTGATACCCGCGTACGCACGCGGCGCGTAGCGCAGTCGCTCCGGCAGTAACGGCCAGACGGTGCGTACGGTCGTCGCGAAAAGGCCGAAGAGTTTCCGATCGAGCGGGCTCCAGCGCAGGCCGAGGATCTCGCGTGCCCGTTCGGGCATGAGCGCGTTGGCCAGCCAGACATTGAACGCCATGACCGGCCGCCAGATCACCGACCAGACCGGTTCCGGGATTCCGGGCATGGCCGGGATGCGGTGCCCGCCGAGGCGTAATGCGAAATCGGTGGTCGCGTTGGCTTCCAGCACCTCGTCGATCGTGCGATTCCAATATTCTTCGAACTCCGCGTAATTCGACACGAGCACCCTGTCGGACAGTCCGTACATCCGCCACCAGGTGACCCCTTCGGCGATCAACTGGTCTTTCTCCGCCGTGGTGAGCGGGGTACCGAAATGCTCGTTGAGCGCGAGGGTGAGTTCGACGAAGGTGGCGTGGGTCCACCAGTACACGTCCGGGTTGAGCGCGTGGTATCGCTCGCCCCGGGAATCGGTGCCCTTCAGCGGGCGGTGGTAGTCGCGGACGCGGCCGGCCTGTGCCTCGTTGTCGGCGTCGTAGATCATGCCCTGGATCTGCGGGAGGGAGCGGATCAACCGGTCCCAGGGGTCGTCGAAGAAGTTCGAATGATCCTGCAGCGCGGCGCCGACCGCCGGGTGCATGTTCTGCAGGATGCCGGTACGGCCGAGGAACAGCATATTGCGGAGGTCGCCCGCGTATTTCCAGGTCAGCGAACCGGGTCCGATCGGTGCGCCTACCGGGGCGGACGGCACGGCGGTTTCCGGAGCACCCATGATCCGATCTCCTTTGCACACAGAGTGAAGCGTTGAAACGGATGGTAGTTCATCCTCTCATCATTTCGGCACGGCGGGTGCGGAAGTACACCGCGGGCGATGAAATGCGAACCGGCGGCGACTACACTGCCGTATCGTTGTCCGGACTGATGTCCATACAGATGTTCATGCGAGATCGAGGCCACTGCCCGGCATCGTGGCGGGCCCGGAGCGCGCTGACGAAAGCGAGTACACGATGAAGACCAAAGGCGCTCTCATCTGGGAATTCAACCAGCCGTGGCAGATCGAGGAGATCGAAATCGGCGATCCGCGCAAACACGAGGTGAAGGTCGCGCTGGAAGCGGCGGGTATGTGCCATTCCGACCACCATCTGGTCACCGGCGGCATCCCGATGATGGGCTTCCCCGTACTCGGTGGTCACGAAGGCGCGGGCAAGATCATCGAAGTCGGCGAGGCGGTCGAAGACCTCGCCGTCGGCGATCATGTGGTGCTGTCGTTCATCCCGTCGTGCGGGAAATGCCCGTCCTGTCAGGCCGGGTTGCGCAACCTCTGCGATCTGGGCGCGCTACTGCTCGCGGGCACCTCGGTGACCGACGGGTCGTTCCGGATCCAGGCCCGCGGCCAGGATGTCTACCCGATGGCACTGCTGGGCACCTTCTCGCCGTACATGGTGGTGCACGAGAGCTCGGTGGTGAAGATCGATCCGTCCATTCCGTTCGAGGTGGCCTGCCTGGTGGGATGCGGGGTCACCACCGGGTACGGCTCGGCGGTCCGCACGGCCGATATCCGGCCCGGTGAGGATGTCGCGATCATCGGCCTCGGCGGGGTCGGCATGTCGGCCTTGCAGGGCGCCGTCCACGCCGGCGCGCGGTACATCTTCGCTGTCGACCCGGTGCCGTGGAAACGCGAACAGGCGCTGAAGTTCGGCGCGACCCACGCCTACGCGACCATCGAGGAAGCCACCGCCGGCTGCGCGGAGGTCACCTGGGGCGGTATGGCCAAGAAGGTGATCGTCACCGTGGGCGAAGTACACGGCGAGGATGTCGACAGCTGGATGGGGATCACCGCCAAGGCCGGCACCTGCGTACTCACCGCCATGGGCAGCCTCACCGAGAACCAGACCACACTGAACCTGGCCATGCTGTCACTGCTGCAGAAGAACCTGCAGGGCACCATCTTCGGCGGCGGGAACCCGCACTACGACATCCCGCACCTGCTGTCGATGTACCAGGTGGGCAAGCTGAATCTGGACGATATGGTCACCCGCCGGTACCGGCTGGAGGAGATCAACGAGGGTTATCAGGACATGCTCGCCGGTCGCAATATCCGCGGCGTCATCCGCTACACCGACGCGGATCGCTGAACTGGTCTTACCACTTGACCTCTTACCAATCGGCGCCTAGTGTCGCCGTATGGCTCTGCAACGGATCGCCCGGCGCTCGGTGCCCGACGAGATCTTCGATCAATTGGTCGACGATGTTCTCACCGGGGAACTGACGCCCGGCTCCGCACTACCCGCCGAACGGCAACTCGCCGAGGCACTCGGCGTCTCCCGTCCGACCGTGCGGGAGGCCGTTCAGCGGCTGGCCCGCGCCGGCCTCGTCGATATCCGGCAGGGCGGTAGCACCACCGTGCGGGATCCACGCCGCCACGGCGGCCTGGAACTGCTGCCGAAACTGATCTTCCGCGGCGGCGCGCTCGACCACGCGGTGGTCCGCAGCATCCTGGAGACCCGGGCTTCGCTGGGCCGGGAGGTCGCAGTGCTGGCGGCCCGGCGCGGCGGCACCGAACTCGGCCGGGCCCTCGCCGAGGCGGTGCGGGAACTCGTCGCGGCGCCGGATTCCCCGGCGCGGCAACGTGCGGCGCTCCTGTTCTGGGACCATCTCGTGGACGCGGCCGATTCGATCGTCTTCCGGCTGCTGTTCAACCAATTGCGCGGTATCTACGAACCAACGATGGCCGCGCTCGCCGGAGTGATGGACGCCGAGGTGGGCCGGCCCGAGCGTTATCGCGCGCTCGCCGAGGCCGTCACCGCGGGGGACGGCGAGACCGCCGCCGTACGCGCCGGAGAACTGCTTTCGGCGGCCACCGCCGAATTCGATACGCTGCTGCACCGTTTGGAACGGAACCCGTCATGAACCTCACCGAATCGCTACGCGCCCGGCGCGCCCGTAATTCCGCGCGCGACAGCCTGGCCCGGCGCCGGTTGGCCGCCGACGAAGCGCATACCGCCCGGCGCGGGCTCACCCTCACCGCGGTGCTGCGGGATTTCGTCCGGGCCCCGTCGCCGTGGATAATCCTGAGCCTGCTGGTGTGTTCCGCGACCGCGCGGATCATTGCGGGCGACTGGCAGCTCACCGATGCCCTGATCCCGGTCGTGGCGGTGGCCGCGTTCCCGTTCGTCGAGTGGATCATCCACGTCGGCGTTCTGCACTGGCGGCCCCGCACGATCGGCCGGTGGCGTCTCGACTCGCTGCTGGCCCGCAAACACCGGGCCCACCATGCCGATCCGCGGCTCCCCGAGCTGGTGTTCATCCCCTGGCAGACATTCCTCTGGCTACTGCCCGCGCTCCTGGTGATCGGGTTCGTCGCGTTCGGCCGGCCGGAACTCGGGCTGACCTTCCTGACCACCGTCGGCGCGCTCGGCCTGCTGTACGAATGGACCCACTTCCTGGTGCATACCGACTACCAGCCGCGCGGGGCGGTGCTGCGCACCGTGCGGCGCAACCATCGGCTGCACCATTTCATGAACGAGCACTACTGGTTCGCGGTCACCACCGCCGGCACCGCCGACCGGCTCCTGGGCACCTATCCCGATCCCGCGCGGATCCCGAATTCCCCGACCGCGAAAGCGCTGCACCAGCCGCGTCCGGCATAGGCACTACACGCGACGGAGGGCCAGTACCGGGATGGTGCGGATCCCGCGGGCCTTCTCCTCGTATTCGGCGAAACCCGGATAGCGCCGGGCCTGCTCGGCGTAGATGCGGTCCCGGTCGGCACCCGTGACCTCGGTGACGGTGACCGGATAGGTCTCGGTACCGCGTTCCACGGTGGCCTGTCCGGCGGTGGTGAGGTTGTGGTACCACTCGGGATTCGTGGGCGCGCCGGCCTTACTGGCGAACACGTAGATCAGATCGCCGGGATCCCGCTCATCCGCCAGATACATCGTCGGCGCCACGAATTCGCGCCCCGATTTCCGGCCCCGATGGTGTAGGAGCAGCATCGGGGCGCCCTCGAAGGGCCCGCCGACCCGGCCCTCGTTCGCCCGGAATTCCCTGATGATCTGCTGGTTCCAGTCCTCTGCCATACCCGGATTATGCCGGGATCCGGCCCCCTGAGCCGGTTGCTCCGGTCGCGTGGCGGTGTATCCCGCGGATGTCGTTGTTCTCGATTGCCACACTGGGGATATGGCGTTCACGGACGACCCCGACGGTGACCAGTTCTTCGCCCTGCGTACCCACCGCGCCGACGGCACCCCGGTGGGTACCCCGATCTGGCTGGCCCCCGCCGGGGACCGCTGGTACGGCTACACCCCGGGACGGTCGTGGAAGGTCCGGCGTATCCAGGCGAATCCGCGGGTCGAGGTGGCCCGCTGCACCTTCGACGGCACGCCGACCGGCCCCTGGCGATCCGGCACCGCCCGCGTGCTGCCGCCCGGCGAGATCCGCCGGGCCGAGCGGGCACTGACCGCCAAGTACGGCACCAAGTTCCGGATCTTCGTACTCACCACCCTGCTGGGCAGTTTCCGCCGCAGCGGGGGGCGCGCGGTCGGACTGGAAATCGACATTCCGGACGGTCTGCCGGCGCTGCGGCGTCAGCTCAGCGCAGGCACAGCGGAGCGATATCGGATATTCCGCCGGTGGTCGGCGAGGTGAGATACATGCACGGACTCTGCCCGGCCGCTTCGATGGCGGTGCGGACCTGCTGCCAGGTGGCCGGGTCCAAGGCCGCCGCGCGGGCGAGCACGAAACCGGAGAGCCGGCTCGGATCGGTCACCAGCGCCCACGAGTAGTCGGGGGCGAGGGCGGTGACGATGTAGTTGGTCGGGCCGTCCACCGCGTCCTGACCCGGGACACCCGGGAAGCTCACATGCAGTTGCGCGCGGGTGACCGGATCGTTGACCTTCGCGGTACCGCGGATCTCGTTACGGCCGCCGGACCAGGTCGTGCACCGGTTGTACACGCCGATATCGCCCCGTGGGCCGAGGGTGTACTCGGCCCGGGTGTCGCGGGCGCAGTCCAGATTGAACGGCTGGGGAACGGCCGCGAGCTGGTTCCAGGTGCCGAGGTAGCGGTTCAGGTCGAGGCCGGGTACGGGCGCCGGACCGGTGGGCTGCGCCCCGGCGGCACCGGCGGTCAATGCACCGAAGGCGGCGAGGGCGGAAACGAAGGCGAGTGTGCGGCGAACTACTCGATGAGCGATCACGGTGACTCCTCGGAGGTCGGCGGGTACCTCCAGCCTACTCGTATAGATGCATAATCGATGCACACACGCGGTGGTCGGGAGGAGAAAATGACAGCGATACCGGCGCGGCGGCACCCGGGCGGAGACCGCGGAACGGCGGCGGCGGCGCGCCGGGTTCCCCATACCCCGCACGCCACCACCACCCCGGCGGCCCGGCCCGGCCGGTGCCGCGAACCGGACTGGGCACAATAAGACGATGTCCTCCCGCCCCAGTCCCACTCCCCCGGCCGGTTTCACCGTCCGCGCGGTCGCGGATCGTCTCGGCATCCCGACGGCGACACTGCGAAGCTGGAACCGGCGCTACGAGATCGGGCCCACCGGGCACCGGCCGGGGACCCATCGCCTCTACAGCGAGGACGATATCGACCAGTTGCGGCGGATGCTCGAACTCATCGCCGCGGGCGCCACTCCGGCCGGTGCGGCCGCCGCGGTCCGCGCGCCTGCCGCCGCCCCGGGCGACCGGACCACCCTGCTCACCGCCGCTTTCCGCCTCGACTACCGGGCGGTGACCACCCAGCTGAGCGCCCATCTGCACAGCTTCGGCGTCGCGGACACCTGGGAACTGTTGTGCCGGCCCGCGTTCGCCGAGATCGTCGCCCGGCAGGACAGCGGTGAGGGCTGTATCGATGTCGAACATCTGCTGTCCTGGTGCATCACCTCGGCGTTGCACCGCGCGTACCCACCGGACCGGCTGCGCCCGCACCCGATCGTGCTGGCCTGCACCTCCGGGGAGACCCACGCCCTGCCCTTGGAGGTGCTGCGCGCCGCGCTGGCCGAACGCGAGGTCGGCGCGCATATGCTCGGCGCCGACGTCCCCACCGCCGCGTTGACCGATACGCTGGCCCGCCTTCCGGCGGCAGCGGATCTGGTGCTGTGGTCGCACCACGAATCGACCGCACCGACCTCCGCCGTACGCGCCGGCGCCGCCGCCGGTGCCCGGGTGTTCGCCGGTGGCCCCGGCTGGGACGCGGTCATCCTGCCGCCCGGAATCCAGCGGCTCACCAGCCTCGCGCAGGCCATCGATCAACTGGCCTGACCGGACAGTCGCCGTTTCCGGCCGGGCAGCCGGCGGGAGCACCGAGCGCCGGCCGTCGCGAGCGCACGTCCTCCTCGCTGCGCCGCGGACCGGATCCGCACGCGCCGCCGCCAGTCCCGTCGCGGATGAGGCGCAGGCGCCGTTCGTGGCCACGGGAGCGGTCCGCACGATGCCGACCGGTGCGCAGCGCCGGCCCACCGTGCGGTGCGGCAATACCCGCCCGAACCAGAACGATGCATAGCCGATTCACATGTCATCGGTACGGCCGAGACGAGGCCAGAGCGATATCCCGGTCCGGTTCGACGGGCACCGAGCCGGATCGTGTCCCGCGACCGCACGCGAACAATCGGTCGGTATCCACCGGAATCATGTCCGTACACCGCTTGCCGCGCGGATGTCGGGGCGAGTTGGTATGAATCCCTCGGCGATCCGGACCGAGGAGGCCGGCGTGACGAGAGGCGCGGAGCATCATGATCATCGAACATCTCGCGGAATTCGGCGGCCTGCCGGCCTTCGACTTCCCCGAGCCGGACAGCGGAACGAGCGCGCTGCCCGCAGCGGACGCCGCGGCCTGGCGGATCACCGAACGCGGCTGGGACGGCGACAACACCTGGGCGGAGACCTTCACCCGGTTCCTCACGACCGTCGATTCGTCGTCGGTCACCACGGTCATCGTGGGCGACTGGCCGGAAGCCTACGATTCCAGCGTCGACGTGGTGATCGACGCCCTGGTCGCGGCCCGCGCGCAACTGCCACGCCTGCGCGCCGTTTTTCTCGGGGATATCACCGGCGAGGAATGTGAGATCTCCTGGATCACCCAGGGTCGTATCGCGCCGCTGCTGCAGGCCTACCCCGAACTGACGGAGCTCGGCATCCGCGGGGGCACGGAACTCGTCTTCGACGCGGTACGCCACGAACACCTGCGGAAACTGACCGTCGAGGCGGGCGGACTGCCGGCCGCCGCCGTCCGCGGGATCGCCGCGAGCGAGCTCCCCGCGCTCACTCACCTCGAATTGTGGCTGGGCACGCCCGATTACGGCGGTGACGCCGAACCCGCCGACCTGGCGCCCCTGTTCGGTGGCGAGCAATTCCCGAATCTCCGCCACCTGGCCCTGCGCAACAGCGAGATCCAGGACCGGATCTGCGCGGCGGTGGCCGCGGCGCCGGTGGTGGCGCGGCTCGAGACACTGGACTTGTCGCTGGGCGTACTCACCGACGACGGCGCGGCAGCGCTGCTGAGCGGTCAGCCGCTCACCCATCTGCACACCCTGGACCTGCACCACAATTACCTCAGCGACGAGATGCGCACCCGGCTGCGGGAGGTGTACGAACCCACCGGTATGCGCCTGGATCTCGACCCCGACGACGCGGCGGAGGACAGCGTCGACGGCGAGGTATGGCGCTACGTATCGGTCGGCGAATAGCGGCGTTCCGGCCGGCTCTCCCGCTCGGCCACCGCGGATGCCTGGTCGCTGTCCTTGAACGCACCCCAGCCGTGCCAGCGGTCGATCTCGACCACCGCCGTCGTCCGGGTGCGGACCCGGTCGGGGTACGCATTACCCGTGTACAGCCGCGACATCCGGTCGATCACCGAAAGGTCCGTGTCGGCGCGGAGTTCGGCCACCCGCCCGAGCAGACTGATGTGGTTGTACCAATTGTCCTCGTCGAGCACCGTGAGGGTGACCCGGGGATCCCGGCGCAGATGTTTCAGCCGCACCCGGCCGTCGTCCATGTTCAGCAGGACCCGCCCGTCCTCCCACAGGTACCAGGTGGCGGTGGAGACCGGCGCACCGTCCGACCGCAGCGTGGTGACGGTGCACGGGTTGGCCCGGGCGAGCATCTCGGTGGCCTCCGGGGGCAGCGGCGGTGTCGACATGGCGGCTCCTCAGTCCTTCGGTAGCGGTGACCCAGTTGTACCCGAGCAGCACCCGGAAACCCGGCAACGAACGGTCTGTTTCACGGCCCCGGGCTCGGGTAGCGTTTCGCCCAGGAGGTCGACGCGTGACGCTGGCTGCGGGGGCGGTTTTCGCCGGGTATCGGATCATCCGGCCCATCGGTTCGGGCGGGATGGGAACGGTGTATCTCGCGCAGCATCCGCGGCTTCCGCGGGAGGACGCGCTCAAGGTACTCGACGAAGCGCTGAGCGCCGATCCGGAGTTCCGCGCGCGTTTCCAGCGGGAGGCCGAACTCGCCGCCCGCCTGGAACATCCGAATATCGTGTCGATCTACGACCGTGGCGAGGAGAACGGCCGGTTGTGGATTTCGATGCGTTTCGTCGCCGGAATGGACGCGCGTCAGCTGGTGGCGCGCGGTCCGGTGCCACCGGATCGCGCGGTGGGTATCGTGCGCGATGCGGCGCGGGGCCTCGACGCCGCGCATCGGCGGGGCCTGCTGCATCGCGATGTGAAACCCGCGAACATCGTGATCTCGGCAGACCACGAGGGCCGCGATATCGTCCGGATCACCGATTTCGGGATCGCCCGGTCGCTCGACGCCGCGACCGATCTCACCGCCACGGGGGCCGTCCTGGCCACATTCGCCTACGCCGCACCGGAACAGCTGTCCGGACAGCGGGCCGACCATCGCGCCGATATCTACTCGCTCGGCTGCACCTTGTACGAACTCCTGACCGGAGCGAAGCCTTTCGGTCACCGCAGCGGCGCGGCGGTGATCTACGCGCACCTGTCCGAACCGCCGCCGCGGCCGTCGCAGGCCCGGCCGGACCTACCCGCCGCCTTGGACGAAGTGGTGGCCCGCGCCATGGCCAAGGATCCGGCCGGTAGGTTCGCCGACTGCGCCGAGCTCGCGGCGGCGGCCCGGCAGGCATTGCGATACCGCTCCGCGGCCACGCACCCCGGAGCCACGAATATCGCACCGGAGCCCGGGCGCAACTTCACGCCGGGACCTGGCCACAACCTCACGCCTGAGCCCGGCCGCAACCTCACGCCGCCGCTCGCCGGGAACGGCGCTGCCACACCGAGTCCCGGGCCGGCGACGGCCCACCCGGAGCCCGCGGCGCGCCCGGCGCCGGGGCCGGAACCGGCAACCGGCCTCGCACGGCCCGGCGCGGGCGCGCGGCGCCCGCCGGCGCTCCGCACCCCGCTGCTGATGCTCGTCGTCGTTGCGCTGGCGGTGGCGGCCGGTGGGCTGCTCTACCGCCAGGGCCCTCGGACGGTCGCCGGGACACCCACCCCGATACCGACCACCGCCGCATCCACCTCCACGGGTGGCCCGGTATCGGCCACGACGGCACCCACCGAATCACCGGCGGCCGCCTGGGGTCCGGCGGCCTATATCGCCGAGGCGTTTCCGGCGTTGCTCCCGGCCGACCCGGCGGCCACGGGCTATGCCGGGCTGCGCTGCGCGCTCAACGACGACACCGGTACGTGGCTGCACTGTCCCACCGAGGACCCCGGCGGTTTCCACGTCAATATCCACTGCGACCCGGCGCGCCGGCCGGCAGGCACCCGGCTCGGCGAAACCGGCCTCACCGACCTGCGGGAACAGCGCTGGACCCGGCCGTCGGGCACGGGCACCGTGCGCTGGGCCACCGACGCGATGGCCGGATTCGGACTGCTGGAAGTGCGTTTCGACGATGCCGGGCGGACCTTCTGCACGATCACCGCCTCCGGCGGTACGGGCGGGCAGGATGTATTCGACCGCTGGTGGACCGGTGCGCCGCTGTAGGAACGGAACGAAGCCATGACGCTGCAGCCCGGGCACGAATTCGCCGGTTACCGGATCGAGCGGCTGCTCGGTGCGGGCGGTATGGGCACCGTGTACCTGGCCCGCCACCCCCGCCTCCCGCGTTCGGTGGCGCTGAAGGTACTCACGGCCGCCGGCCCGGATCCGTTGCTGCGGGCCCGTTTCGAACGCGAGGCGGATCTCGCGGTACGGATCGACCACCCGAACGTGGTGGAGGTCTACGACCGCGGCGAGGACGACGGCCGGTTCTGGATCGCCATGCGTTATGTGGCGGGAACCGATGTGGCCCGGCTGATCGAGCGGGGTCCGGCGGCGCTGCCGCCGCGGCGGGTGGCCGGGATCCTCGCGCAGGCGGCCGAAGGTCTGGACGCCGCACATCGGCGCGGTCTGCTGCACCGGGACGTGAAACCGGCGAATCTACTGGTCGGCACCCAGGATGGCGTCGATCAGGTGTTCGTCTCCGATTTCGGTATCGCCCGGGCGGTCCGCGACGAGGCCCGCCTGACCGATACCGGTGCGGTGGTGGCGACACTCGCCTACGTAGCGCCCGAGCAGATCCGCGGGGAGCCCGCCGGGCACCGGGCCGATATCTATGCGCTGGGCTGCACCCTGTACCAGATGCTCACGGGGCAGGTGCCGTTCGACCGGGCGAGCCCGGCCGCGGTACTCGCCGCACATCTGAACGACCCCGCGCCGCGCCCGTCCCACGCGGTGGCGGGCCTCTCGGGCGCACTCGACGCCGTGATCGCCCGCGCGTTGGCCAAGGACCCGGCCGAACGATTCGGCAGCTGCCGGGAACTCGCGGCCGCGGTGGACCGTGCGCTGGCGACGACCCGCCCGCCCATAACCCCACCGAACGACCGGAAACCGCACGTATCCGTGCACCGGCCGGCACGGAACAGCAGCCCCGAGCCCGGCACTCCGCGACCGGGAACCGGGTATCCCCCGCCCGGAACTTCACGACCTGTACCCGGGTATCCCGCGGGTCCCGGCGACGAGAACGGCCGGGCAGGCAGGCGCACCCGCGCGGTCGGCCCGGTGCGGCGCCCGAACCGACCGGCGCTCACCGCCGCGCTCGTGGGAGCGGTCGCGGCTCTGGTGGTCGTCGCGGTCCTCATGGTGGTCGGCACCCTTCGCCCGACCGGCACACCGGCCACCGCGACACCCACGCCCGCCACGCCCACACCCGCCGGCGATCCGGACGGCACGACGACCCCCACCGCCGCTCCCACACCGGTGGTGACGGCCTGGGGACGCAACAACGCACTCGTCGCGCTGTTCCCCGATCTCCTACCGCCCGAGCCCGGCGCCACGGGCTATCAGGGCGCCCGGTGCGCCGATCTCGATGTCCTCAACAACGGCGGCGCGCCGGCCCTCGAATGCCGGCAGGACAACGGGATCAGTTATTACGTGTGGTCGTTCCGGCGCGGCGACCCGCGCCGCGAGACGACCTACACCACCAATATCGACAACGACACCACCCGGGAACAACCCTGGACCCGTCCGTCGGGTTCCGGGCGGATGCGCTGGAGCCACTACCCGGGCGCGAATACGGGCATGCTCACCGTGTCCTTCGACGATCCCGCCCGAGCCTGGGTGGTCCTCGATATCTCCTGGCCGCACTACACCGGGCAGGATATCGTCGACCAGTGGTGGTCCACCGCTCCGATCTGATACGCCGCACCCCGGCTGCTGCTCACCGCGGATCGACGGTGGCGCGCCGGGAACCCCCGGTGCCTCGCGTACCACCACCGGACGGATGGGTTCGCGAAGGCGGGTAGCGGACCGGCACCCACCCACACCGGCCCGCGGCGCGGGGCCCCACATAGGGTGTGCCCATGTCCGATACACGCACCGGCTACCTCACCGACGCGGGTGAGATCTACCGCCGATCGTTCGCGATCATCCGCGCCGAGGCCGAACTGGACCGGTTTCCGGCGGATATCGCGCAGGTGGTGGTGCGGATGATCCACGGCTGCGGTCAGGTCGATCTGGCCGGCGATATCGCCTACACACCCGGTGTCGTCGCCGCGGCGCGGCAGGCGCTGCGGGCGGGTGCGCCGATCCTCTGCGATGCGAACATGGTGGCCTCGGGGGTCACCCGGACCCGGCTACCCGCCGACAACGAGGTGCTCTGCCTGCTGCGCGACCCACGGGTCCCCGATCTCGCGGCCCGGCTGGGCACCACCCGGTCGGCGGCCGCACTGGAACTGTGGCGCGACCGGCTCGGCGGCGCGGTGGTGGCCATCGGCAACGCGCCGACGGCGCTGTTCCATCTGCTGGACATGGTCGCCGCCGGAGCGCCCGCACCGGCGGCGGTGCTCGGGATTCCGGTGGGTTTCGTGGGTGCCGCCGAATCGAAGGAAGCACTCGCCGACACCGCGGGCCTGGAGTATCTGACGGTCCGGGGACGGCGCGGCGGGAGCGCCATCACCGCCTCGGCTTTGAACGCGATCGCGAGCGAGAAGGAATGACAGTGGCGACCGGGAAACTGTGGGGTGTCGGACTGGGGCCGGGAGACCCGGAACTGGTGACGGTGAAGGCGGCGCGGATCATCGCCGAGGCCGATGTGATCGCCTTCCACAGCGCCCGGCACGGCCGCAGTATCTCCCGCGGTATCGCGGCACCGTATATGCGTCCGGGGCAGCTCGAGGAGCATCTGATCTACCCGGTCACCACCGAGACCACCGACCATCCGGGTGGCTATCAGGGCGCCATCGACGAGTTCTACACCGCGGCCGCCGACCGGCTGGCCGCACATCTGGCGGCGGGCCGTTCGGTGGCCCTGCTCGCCGCCGGCGATCCGCTGTTCTACAGCTCGTACATGCATATGCACCGCCGGCTGGCCGGCCGGTTCGAGGCGGAGATCATCCCGGGAATCACCTCGGTGAGCGCGGCGACGGCGGCGCTGGGCACCCCGCTGGTGGAAGGCGAGCAGGTCCTCACCGTGCTGCCCGGCACAATGGACCCCGGCGAGCTCACCCGGCGCCTCGCCGGTACCGACGCGGCCGCGATCATGAAACTGGGCCGCACCTTTCCCGCCGTCCGCAAGGCCCTCGCCGATTCCGGCCGGCTCGACCGCGCCTATTACGTGGAGCGGGCCAGCACCGGTCGCGAACGCGTCCTGGCCGCCGGTGATGTGGACGACTCGCAGGTCCCGTATTTCGCGATCACCATCGTCCCGGGTCCCGAGCCGACCACCGCGCTGCCCGGTTCCCCCGGGTCCGAGCGCACCGGCCCCGGCCGCAGAAGCCCCGGGGACACCGGATCACCGCGCACCGTCCCCGCCGGCGAGGCTCCCGGGGACACCGGACCGGCGAGCGCCGTTGCCGCCGGGGCGGATACCGGGGACACCGGAGCGCGGCCTACCGGCGCGGTCGCGGCGGGCCCGGCGCCGGACGCGGAAACAGCCGGAGGCGGATCCACCCGAGCCGCCCGTTCGCCGGCCGAGGAGCGCGAGCACGCCACCGGACCGCGAGCGGATCTGCGCGCGGCGGCGGCCACGCCGGTGCCCGGCGGGGAGACCACAGCCGGTGTGCGCGCGGCGATGTTCCGCGAGCCCGCACAGCGGACCGGCTCCGGGACCGGTGAGGTGGTGGTCGTCGGTCTCGGCCCGGGTGATACCGCGTGGACCACCCCCGAGGTCACCGCGGCGCTCGCTACCGCGACCGATCTCGTCGGATACACCACCTATATCGACCGGGTACCGGTCCGCGCGGGCCAGCACCGCCACGCGAGCGACAACCGGGTGGAATCCGAGCGTGCCGCCATGGCCCTGGACCTCGCCGCCCGCGGCGGCCGCGTGGCCGTTGTGTCCTCCGGCGACCCCGGCGTTTTCGCGATGGCGGCGGCGGTCCTGGAGGAATCCGCCGATCCCCGGTGGGCGGGGGTTCCGGTGCGGGTACTGCCCGGGGTGACGGCCGCGAACGCGGTGGCCAGCCGGGTCGGTGCGCCGCTGGGCCACGATTACGCCACCATCTCGCTGTCCGACCGGCTCAAACCCTGGGAGGTGGTCGCCCGGCGACTGGCGGCGGTGGCCGCCGCGGATATGGCGATCGCGGTCTACAACCCGGCCTCGAGCAAACGCACCTGGCAGGTGGGGGCGATGAAGGACATCCTGCTGGAACACCGGACCCCGGAGACCCCGGTGGTGCTCGGCCGTGATGTCGGCGGACCGGCGGAATCGGTCCGGGTGGTCACACTGGGCGAACTGGATCCCGCCGAGGTGGACATGCGCACATTGCTGATCATCGGCGCGTCCACCACCGCGGTGTTCGGCGACGCCGCCGCGCCCCGGGTGTTCACCGCACGGCGGTATCGAGGCTGAGAACGCAATCCGATATCATTCCACTGTGGAATGATACCGGCGGAAGGATACGTGGTGAACGGCAAACGGAAGCGGCCGCTGAACTCCACGGCCGCCTCACTGCTGGGTTTCCTGCACGAGGGCCCCATGTCGGGCTGGGATCTGGTGACGCTGGCCCAGGAGCGGATCGGCGATTTCTGGACCATCACCCAGAGCCAGGTCTACCGGGAACTGGCCACCATGGACGCGGCGGGTCTGGTGGTGAAGGGCGAAACCGGTGCCCGCGAACGCACCCCGTACCGGATCACCGAGGCGGGGCGCGCGGAGTTCGCCGAATGGATCGCACGGGATCCGGGCGCGGAGACCATCAGGTTCCCGCTGCTGCTCACCCTGCATTTCGGCGGTCATCTGGACCCGGCGCACCTGGCCGCGATCATCGAGAACAGCCGCAAGATCCACCAGGAGCGCCTGAACCGCTACCGAGCCGAGAACGCCGGGGCCCTACCGCCGCACGCCCGCGCGACATTGGAGTTCGGGATCGGGTACGAAAGCGCGGTCCTGGAATGGTTCGACCGGCTACCGGACCTGCTCACCTCGTGAATCCGGCACCGGAGCGCGATGACGGAAGCCGAGCCGGCGAGCTGGTCGCCGACGCGTGCGGACTTTCGCGGCCATCGCGCCGTCGTCCGGCTCGGCCGCTCGCGCCCGGCCGATGACGGGGAACCGCGGCGCCAGGCCTCGGACCGGTTTCGGTAACCCGGAATCTACGCCCACGGCAGCGCATATACCGCGCAAGCGACCGGGGCCGCCGCCGGCAGGCGTAGGGAATCCGAGCGTCCGCGCCCGGCCGCTGCGGGACTGCTGCACGCCATGACGCGACCGGCCGGAAGCCGCGGGCCCGCAGTTCTTCAGGCGGCCCTCGCGTGGTACGGACTACTGCGGTTCCACGCTGGGAATACCTTCGCCGGCAGCGTATTCGGCCACCCAGGTGCGCGCGGCGGCGACGGAGGATACCTCGACGAGACCGTCCGGTGTGGGCGGACGGTCCACGACCACCACGGGAATACCTCGGTCCCGGGCCGCAACGAGCTTGGCGGCCGTGGCGTCGCCGCCGCTGTCCTTGGTGACCAGCACGTCGATACGGTGCCGGGCCAGGAGTTCGGCCTCCGCGTTCACTGTGAAAGGCCCACGGGCGAGCAAGATCTCGTGTCGCGGCGGTAGCGCGGATTCGGGTGGGTCGATGGCCCGGATCAGGAACCAGGGGCGGGTGCAGCCGGCGAACGCGCCGACCCCCTGCCGTCCGATGGTGAGCAGAATCCGTTCCCCGGTATCCGCGGAAACCTTTGCGGCAGAGTGCATATCGGGTACCCGGAGCCAGCGGTCGCCCGGCCCGGGGGTCCAGCCCGGACGGTTCAGCCGCAGCATGGGCAGGCCGAGATCCGCGGTCGCCCGCGCGGCGTGTTCGGTCATGGTCGCGGCGAAGGGATGTGTGGCGTCGACAACGAGTTCGATCCGCTCGGCGGCCAGCCAGTTCCGCAGGCCGTCGACTCCGCCGAAGCCCCCGACGCGCACCTGCCCGCCGGGGTGGACCGGATCGGAGACGCGACCGGCGAGCGAGGACACGATCTCGAGTCCTCGCTCGCCGGCCAGTACATGGGCGAGTTCCCGGGCTTCCCCGGTCCCGCCCAGCAGCAGAATTCTCAGGGCTGCCCGCCGAAGTAGGCGAGTGCCGCGTTGAGCAGCGGCGGCCCGCCGGCGACCGCGAGACCGATACCGGCGCCGATGATCGCGCCCGGCAACAGGCCGATACCCAGGAACAGGAAACCGATGCCGGCGCCGATGGCCGCACCCACGGCCGCGCCCAGCGAGGCGCGCTGCAGTTCGGCCATGAACCAGTGCTGGGCGCCGATGAATTCGGCCTGCGCCGGCGCGCCGGCGACGGGGGTGGCCTGCGGGGTGAGGGTCAGCCGGCTGTTGTCTTCGTCGATCCGGGCGGCGACGGAGACCAGCTGATCACCGGTCTGCTGGCGCAGCGGGATGCTGGTCAGGCGTTCGCCGGCGGCATTGGTGAGCACGACCGCGTTGTTGGCGGCGTCCAGGCCGAACGCACCGCCGGATACCGTGGTGACCAGCGATTCACCGGACTCGGCGAGAGCCAGGGTGTAATCGACGCCGCGATCGTGTCCCGCGACCTCGGGTGCCGCGTTGCGCTGCTGTTCGGCGGCGGGCGCCGCGGGGGCGGGAGCGGCGTAGCCGGTGCCGGCGGCGATACCGGTGGCCGCGGCCGCCATGATCGCGGTCGCGGCGAACTTCTTGTATCTCACTATCGAATCTCCCCGTCGCGCACGAGTCCGATGACCCGTGCTCGGAACATTTCGTGACACTACTACCGCTGTCCGATTCGTCCATTCGAACGGAATCCGCAGGCGCTAGAGCTCCTTCACCACCGACCATTGCGTCACCGGCAACTGTGGCCGCCAGGTCGTGAACCGGCCCAGCGGTTCGCCCCGGTAGATCTGGTACCGCCGCAGGCTCCCGCCGTTCGCGGCCGACCACGAGATCAGCAGTGCCTCCGATTCCGCGGTGACCGCATTGGCCACCAGCCGCCCGCCCACGGGCAATCGCGACCAGCACCGATCGAACAACCCAGGTACGGTGAGGCCGCCGCCGAGGAAGATCGCGTCGGGAGCACCCGGGACGGAAGCACCGGTGAGTTCGGCGACGGCCTCCCCCCGCACCTCGATGTCGGGCACACCCAGTTCCGCGGCGTTCGCGGTGATCTGCGCGCGGCGCCGATCCAGCGTTTCGAACGTCACCGCCCGGCACGCCGGATGCGTACGGCACCATTCGATGGCGATACTGCCGGAGCCACCGCCGATATCCCACAGTGTCTCCCCGGGGGACGGTGCCAGCGCGGCCAGGGTCAGCGCCCGGACCTCGGCCTTGGTGAGCTGCCCGTCACCGGTGTAGGCGGCGTCGGGCAGACCCGGGACGCGGGTGAGACGCAACCGTCCGGCTTCGCCACGCACCACTATCGCGACAATATTGAGCGGATCCCCGGGCGGCTCCCGCCAGTCGGCGGCGTGGCCCGCGACTACTCGTTCGGCCGGACCACCGAGTTGTTCGAGAACCGTGACCTCGGACGGCCCGAAACCGTGGCGCCGCAGAAGCTCCACGAGTTCGGCCGGGGTCGCGGCATCGGCGCTCAGCACGAGCACCCGGCGCCCCTCGGCCAGTTCCGGCAGCACCCGGTGCACCGGCCGGCCGACCGCACTCACGACGCCGACCTCCGGCAGCGACCAACCCAGCCGGGCGCAGGCCAGCGAGACCGAGGACGGCTGTGGCAGCACCCGCAGTGATCCGGGTCCGAGCAACCGCGCCAATGTGGTCCCGATTCCGTAGTACATGGGGTCGCCGCTGGCGAGTACCCCGAGCCGCGTGCCCTGCCGGTCGGCGAGCAGCCCCGGAAGCGCCGGTACCAGCGGCGAAGGCCAGGCCTGCCGGTCGGCGGTGACTTCTTCCGGCAGTAACGCGAGTTGCCGCGCCGAACCCAGCAGTACCGCACAGTCCCGCAGCGCCGCACGCGAGGCCTCGGGCAGGCCCGCCCACCCGTCGGCACCGATACCCACCACCGGAATTCGGGGCCCGGCCCACCGCACCGGCGGTTCGGTGCTCACCCGTGCCACCTTCCCGTCCGGGCGCCGCCGGCGACCCGCGCGTTCACCGCGGCAACCGCCGCCAGACAGCCTGGGGCAGCAGCCGCAGACCGAAGAAGATCGGGCGCAGGATGCCGGGAATCCACACCCGCCCGGAGCGGCGGCCCAGTGCCCCGACCACAGCATCGGCCACCTGGTCCGGTGTGCTGGAGAACGGTGCGGGGCTCATCCCCTCCGTCATCCGGCCGATGACGAATCCCGGCCGCGCCAGCAGCAGATGCACGCCGGTCCCGTGCAAGGCGTCGGCCAGACCGCTGGCGAAACCGTCCAACCCGGCTTTGGCCGAACCGTAGACGTAGTTGGCCCGGCGCACCCGGACCCCCGCCACCGAACCGAAGACGACGAGGTGGCCGCTGCCCTGGGCACGGAACTCGTCGGCCAGCACGGTGAGCACACTCACCTGGGCGGCGTAGTCGGTGTGGATCACCGACAGCGCGTGCGCGGGGTCGGCTTCGGCGCGAGCCTGATCACCCAGCACGCCGAAGGCCAGGACCGCGACGCCGATCGGGCCGTAATCGGCGACGATCTTGTTCAGCAGCGCGGGATGGCTCGCGGTGTCATCGGCGTCGAACTCCACCGGATGCACAGCCGTCGCCCCCGCCGCGGTCAATGCCGCGGTCTCCGTATCCAGCTCCTCGCAGCGCCGCGCGGCCAGCACCACCGGCCGCCCGGGGGCCAGCCGCAGCGCCACCTGCAGGCCGATCTCGCTGCGCCCACCCAGCACCAGCACAGTGCCCGGGTCGATTCCTCGTGTACGACGCACAACCATGCGCTCAGTCTGTCACGCCGACGGTTACGGTCCTCCTATGACAACCCCAACCATCGACTTGTCACCCGCGGCGGTGCAGTTCCTCACCGAACGTCACCTGGCCACCCTCACGACTCTGCGCGCGGACGGCACCCCGCACGTCGTTCCGGTCGGTTTCACCTGGGACGGTGACGCGGGCCTGGTCCGCGTGATCACCAGCGGCGGCTCGGTGAAGGCCCGCAACGCGCGGCGGGCGGGCTATGCCGCGGTGAGTCAGGTCGACGGGCGGCGCTGGCTGACTCTCGAGGGCCCGGTCTCGGTCCTGGACGATCCGGAGCAGGTCCGGGAGGCCGAGCGCCGCTACGCGCAGCGCTACCGCACCCCCCGCGAGAACCCGGCTCGCGTCGTGCTGGCGATCCAGGTCCGGCGGGTGCTGAGCGGAGTAGCACTGCGGAACGCCTGACCCCCGGGCCTGCTCGCCCGGCAGGAGGCGCATACCCGCCCGAGCGCGAGCGCCTGCCTCCCGTCCGGCGAGTAGGCGCTCCTCTCCCGAATGTGCGCGTCAGGTGGGGAGCACCGTGAGACCGTGCGGACGCTGGTTCATCGATTCGCAGCCGTCCTCGGTGACCACCACGATGTCCTCGATCCGGGCGCCCCATTCGCCGGGGAAATAGATCCCCGGCTCGATGCTGAACGCCATTCCGGGACGCAACTCCAGGTCGTTGCCCGCGACGATATAAGGCTCCTCGTGCACCGACAGCCCGATCCCGTGGCCGGTGCGGTGCACGAACGCCGGACCGAACCCGGCCGCCGCGAGCGGTTCGCGGGCCGCCGCATCCACCGCCGCCGCCGGGATCCCGGGACGGACGGCCGCCACCGCGGCGGCCTGCGCGCGTTCCAGTTCGGCGCAGCGGGCGGCGATTTCCGGAGTGGGCTCACCGAGCACGTAGGTCCGGGTGGAATCGGAGTAGTAACCGGGCTCCACCGGGCCGCCGATATCCACGACGACCACATCGCCGGCCTCGATCCGCCGGTCCGACACCTCGTGGTGCGGGATGGCGCCGTTGGGCCCGCTACCCACGATGACGAACGCGGCCTCGGTATGCCCCTCGGCCACGATGGCCGCGGTGATGGCCGCGCCGACTTCGGCCTCGGTGCGACCGGCCTGCAGGAATTCCCCCATCCGCGCATGGACCCGGTCGATGGCGGCCCCCGCGCGGCGCAGCGCCTCGGTCTCGGCGGCATCCTTGATCATGCGCAGTTCACGCAGGACCGGGGTCGCGGAAACGGGGAGGCCACTGAAACTGTGGGCCAGCGGCAGCAGATGCCGGGCGGGCATATCGTCGGCGACCGCCACCCGCGACCCGATATGCAGCGCCGACTGCACCAGTTCGTAGGGGTCCACACCGTCGACCCAGTCCAGTACCCGCAGGCCGAGTTCGTCCACCGCGGATTCCTGCAACCCGGCCACCTCCAGTTTCGGTACGACAACCGACGGGGTGGCCTTATCGGAGGTGATCACCAGGCAGGTGAGCCGTTCGAACGATTGCGCCGCCGAACCGATGAGATACCGCAGGTCCGGGCCGGGGGTGATGAGCAGGGCGTCCAGATGCGCCGCGCGGATCAGCTGGACCGCCCGCTCCAGCCGCTGCTCGTAGACCTCCGCCGCGAACCGTGCCTCCGTATGCGCGCTCATGATCTCGAACTTACCCCGGCTTCGGGGACGGCACACCGGATCGGTCGGTGGGGCCCGGTAGATTCCGGCGGGTGAACACGACCGAATCCGCACCGCGTCCGCTGCTCCTGCTGGACGGCGCGAGTCTGTGGTTCCGGGCTTTCCATGCCATCCCGGACAAGATCACCGCACCGGACGGCAGATCGGTGAACGCCGTGCGCGGTTTCATCGATATGGTGGCCGCTTTGATCACCCGGCATCGCCCCGCCCGCCTGGTGGTGTGCCTGGACCTGGACTGGCGGCCGCAGTTCCGGGTGGACCTGGTACCGACCTACAAAACGCATCGCCTGGATACTTCCGCGGGCGCCGAACCGGGCGCCGAGGTGGTCCCGGACCGGCTGACACCGCAGGTCGAGATGATCCTGGAGGTGCTGGCCGCGGCCGGTATCGCCACCGGCGGCGCGGCCGGGCTGGAAGCCGACGATGTACTCGGCACCCTCGCCTCGACCGAACGCACCGATCCGGTGGTGGTGGTCAGCGGCGACCGGGATCTACTGCAACTGGTCCGCGATACCCCGGAACCGCCCGTCCGGGTGCTGTACGCCGGCCGCGGGCTGGCCAAGGCCGAACTCTTCGGCCCCGCCGAGGTGGCGGCCAAATACGGTGTGCCGGAAGAAAACGCGGGTCCCGCCTACGCCGATATGGCGACGCTGCGCGGCGATTCGTCCGACGGTCTGCCGGGCGCGGCCGGTATCGGCGAGAAAACCGCCGCGACGCTGATCAGCCGGTTCGGCTCGCTCGAAGCCCTCCGCGCCGCCGTCGACGATCCCGGCACCGATCTCGCCCAGGGCATCCGGGCCAAACTTCGCGCCGCCGCCGGCTATCTGGATGCCGCGGCGCCGGTCGTGCGGGTGGTCCGCGACGCGGACGTGATCCTGTCCCGCCCTGATACCTTGCACCCCATCCCCGCCGACGCCGACGCACTCGACGCACTGGCCCATCGCTACAACGCCGAGAGCCCCGTCAAACGCCTGATCGCCGCACTGGCGACAGGCGCGTAAACCACCCCGGAAACGCAGAACCCGGCCGGGGGGGGGGCCCCGGGGGGGGGGGGGGGGGCCCAAGCGGGGGGGGGGGCCGCCCCGGGGGGGGCGGGGGGCGGGGGGGGGGCGGCTAAACCACCCCACCTATCATTTGGCGCCCGAGACCGGCGTGCCCGCGGTCGCGGTGGTCGCCGATGTGGCCGACCGGGAATC
>NZ_JARWPM010000418.1 GCF_029869215.1 Nocardia carnea | reverse complement strand
TTGTTCGGGGAGGGCCTGCGCGTGCCGTTCCGGCCGGGCGTAATCCACGACGAGCGCGGGGACACCGGTGGCCCGGATGGGGGCGGCCAGGTCGGCGAGGTCGGCGGCGCTCGGGGAGGCCAGCGTGGTACCGCCGGGGATCACGGCGGTACCCCCCGGCCTCCACCCCGCCCACGGCAATTGCGGCGCCGGTCATGGTGTTCGGACGGGTGCGGTGCGGGCCTGGACCCACGCCGCCGTCCGCAGTAGCGCGGCCTCGGCGCGCGGGGGTCCGATGACCTGGACGCCGAGCGGTAAGCCGTCCGGTGTGCGCAGGCCGGGCACGGTCACCACCGGCAACCCGAGGGCCTGCCAGGCGCGGCTGAGTACCGGATCGCCGGTGGCGGCCAGGCCGGCCGGGGCGGGGCCCGGTGCGGCGGGGCCGACGATCGCGTCGTAGCCGGTGAACAGGTCGAGCACCGTCTGCCGGGTCCGCTCGACGATTCCGCGCGCCTCCGCGTAGTCGCGTGGATCGGTGGCGGCGCCGGTCCGCAGCAGTTCGGCGAGCGGGGCACTCAACGCGTCGGCGCGGGCGAGTTCGGTGGTGCGGGTACGCGCCGCCTCGTAGGCCATGACCACCCGATGCGCGGCGGTGGTCTCGGCGACGGCCTGCTCCGCGGCGAAATCGGTGACGGTGGCGCCGTCCGCGCGCAGCCGTTCCCGCAACGCCGCGACGGCGTCGGCCATCACCGGCTGCACGGCGTCCAGCGGTGCCGCGCTCCAGAAGGCGACCCGTGGGGGCCGCGCGGGCTCGGCCACCGGGTCCGGTACACCACGCAGGGCCGCCCACGCGCAGGCCAGGTCGCGGACCTCCGCGGCGTAGTAGCCGTGGCTGTCCAGGCTGTGCGCGAGTCCGGTGATGCCGGTGGTGGGCAGCAGGCCGCGAGTCAGGACCAGGGCCGCGACCCCGCAGTAGGAGGCGGGCCGGGTCACCGAGGCCGCGGTCTGCGATCCGAGTGCCAGCGGCACCTGGCCGGCGGCGACCGCCGCGGCCGAACCACTCGACGAACCGCCCGGTGTATGGTCCGGTGCCGCCGGGTTACGCGTGGGACCCGGTGCGAAGTAGGCGAATTCGGTGGTGACTGTTTTCCCGGCCGGAAGTGCCCCCGCGGCCCGCCACAGTTCGACGATCTCCGCGTCCCGGTCCACCGGTGCGCTGTCCGCGCGCAGTGCCGAACCACACCGGGTGGGATATCCGGCGACATCGATGATGTCCTTCACCCCGAGCGGAATTCCGCCCAGCGGCCCACTCGGGGCGGGGAATCCGGGGCGGGCACCGCGGATGACCCAGGCGGCGAGCGTGTTCTCGGTGGCGGCGATGCGGTCGGCGGACCGCTCCCACGCCGCCGCGGCATCGGTGCGCCCGGCGGTGAGGTCGTCGACCAGATCGCGTAACGACCATGGCGCGTGCAAGGATTCGGGCCCGTTCATGATTCCACCCACATCGCCTCGGCGGTCCAGTAATCCATCCCGGCGGCGCTCACGCCGTGCCGCCACTCGGAGATTCGGCGCAGGCCCGGTTCGGCGATCGCGGTGATCCGGTCGGCGGCGTCCGGGCCGTCCTCGGGGACCTGCCAGTGCACCCAGTTGAGTTCGCGACCGTCCGCATCGTGCAGGAACAGGTCGACGTGGCGCCAGCCGTACCCGTGGGTGTCGTTGTAGCACATCAGCGTCATGCGGTGGTCCGCCTCGTCCATCCGGTGTTCTCCTGCTCGGGGTGGGGTCGATGCTCGGTGCCGATGCTGTGGAAGCGCCGCTGGAAATAGACCAGCGCGCCGGTGTTCTCGCGGACATCGACGCGCTGGACGCTCACCAGGAAGATCGAATGCGACCCCTGGGTGTGGTCGCTGATGATCCGGCCCACCACCCGCGCCGCCGCGGTGCGCAGCATCGGGATGTCCTCGGTGTCGTGGTCCCAGATCGGCCACTCGAACCGTTCGGCCATCGGTACGCCGGTGACACCGGCGAAATGTCCGGCGAGTTCCTCGTCGGCCGAACTCAGGATGTTCACGCACACCCGCTGGTTCTGCCGGAAGATCGCATGGGCGTAGCTGGACTGGTTGACGCACACGATCATCGTCGGCGGTGCGTCGGTCACCGAGCACACAGCGCTGACCGTGATACCCGCACGACCACGCGGTCCGTTGGTGGTGACGACGTTGACTGCGGCCGAAAGATTCGACATCGCAGCCCGGAAGTCACGCTGCTCGGCGGTCAATTGCTTGGTCATGGCATCGACGCTACGAGTGATCTACGCCTCGAGGTATCGAGATTTCCTCCGGGTGCGCTGAAGGTTTTACTTATTCGGCCCGGGCCCCGGCAGCGCGAAACCGAACACCGATCCGCCGCCGTCCGCGGGCCGGCACCAGATGCTGCCGTGCTGGCGGGTGATGATCCGGTAGCTCAACGCCAGCCCGATTCCACTGCCGTGCGCTTTCGAGGTGAACGAATCCGAGAACGGGTCCCGCGGCACCCCGCGGCCGTGATCGCGGACGGTGAAGCATCCGCCCCCGTCACGCACCGCGGTGGCGAGCACGATGCGCCGGGATCCGGGCGGGCACTGGCCCATCTCGTCGATGGCGTTGAAGCACAGATTGACGATGACCTGCCCGGTGAGCACGCGCTCACACCGGATTTCGACCGGATCGCCGGACAACTCCAGGTCGACCCGCACCTCGTTCTCCTGGGCCCGCAACCGGACGAAGTACAGGCATTCGGTGACGATATCGTTCAGATCGGCCACCTGCTCGACCTGCTCCAGATGGCCGACGAAGGCGCGCAGCGTGGACACGATCGTCGCGGCCCGGTCGATCTGTTTGCGGGCCGCGTCCAGGCCGAAGGTGACGCGGTGGTCGAGGACCTCGCCGGCGGGCAGATGTGAGCGGATCCCCGCCACATAGTTACCGGCGGCGGCCAGCGGCTGGCCCAGTTCGTGGGCGATGGCCATCGCCATATCGCCCATGGCGTTGTAGCGGGCCAGATAGTTCTCCCGCTGCAGTTCCAGCCCGCGTTTCTCCTCGTCGCGGATCCGTTCGGAGACGTCGTGCACCAGCATGAGATACGCCGTCACCCCGGCCTCGTCGAGCCGTTCCAGGCTGCCGTCGAGCCAGGAGGTGGACCCGTCCGGGCGGCCGATCTCGAGCCGCACCGACGCCACCGGATCGGCCTCCGCGGCCACCGCCGCCCAATCGGTGCGCCGGTTGTCGCGGTGCAGGTGGGCGTAGCGGGTGAGCGTGGGCCCGTCGGGCAGTTCGACGGCCGGATCCAGCCCCAGGCGGGTGAGCGCGGTATCGGTGGCGAACCGGATCTCCCCGGCCTCGTCGAGGACGAACGCCATGGTGGAGGTGTGCCGGGCCAGGGCATCGACATAGGTGGTGGTCAGCCGCAGTGCGCGCTCGGTGCGCTGCTCGCGTTCGATATCGCGGAACTGCACCATCACCGCGGGCCCCTGCGCCAGCTCGACCCGGGTGGCCACCGCGTCGGTCGGGATGATCCGCCCCGATTTGGACCGGTAGTGCCATTCGATCCGGCTGGTGCCGTGCTCGACGGCGTCCTGGAGCCAGGCCCGCCCGATCACCCGGTCGTACTGTTGCGCGGAACTGCTCATATCGTGGGCCTTCAACGGCCGGATCTCGGCGAGATCGAACTCGAGCATCGCGCACGCCGCCGGGTTGGCCCAGAGAATGTTCTTGGTCGCGGCATCGTGCACCAGAACGCACACCTCGGTGGCGTTCATCATCGTGACGAAATCCGAAACGACCAGTTCGGGAGCACGCGGATCGACGGGCATCGCGCCAGCGTAGCTTTCCCGGACCGCACGGTCGCGATCGTCCGGGGCGGCTGAAGGTTTCCCCTACGAGGGTGGTGGTTCACACCCGTGCGGGCGCGGGCATTACCGATGTTCGTGTGACCGCGCTCTCCCTACCGTCGAAGAACAGCCCATCGACGACAGGAGCAGGTGATCGTGACCACCTCGCAAGCCACGGTCCGGTCCGCGACCGGCGCGGCGAATCTCGACGACGTCCTCGCCGAGCTCGCCGTGCGGCGGCAGGAATTCGGCGAGCAGAAGTACGTGCCGCGGGATTTCGTCGCACGGCTCAAGGAAACCGGCGTCTACCGCGCCGCGACCCCGCGGCGTTTCGGCGGCGAACCCTTGCCGCCCGCCGAATTCCTGCGCATCGTCGAACGGATCTCCGTCGTCGACGGGTCCACCGGCTGGGTGGCCAGCTTCGGTTCGGCCCTGGTCTATCTCGCGGCCCTGCCGTTGGACACCCAGGCCGCCCTGTATGCCGGCGGCCCCGATGTGGTGTTCGCCGGTGGTTTGTTCCCCATCCAGCCGGCGCCCGAGGTCGATGGTGGTTTCCGGATCGACGGACGGTGGAAATTCGCCAGCGGATGTATGGGCGCCGATGTGCTCGGCGTCGGCATACCCGGTGACGCGAGCACCGACGGTAAGCCCCGCACCGCGGTGCTGCGCCCCGACCAGGTGGAGATCGTCCAGGACTGGGACGTGATCGGGATGCGCGGCACCGGCTCGTTCGACCTGGTGGTGCGCGATGTGGTGGTACCGCGGGAGTGGACGTTCATCCGCGGCGGCGAACCGACCGTGGACGAGCCGCTGTACCGGTACCCGGCCATCGCCTACGCCGCCCAGGTGCTGGCGGTGGTCGGCGCCGGGGTCGCCCGCGCCGCGCTCGACCATGCCGTCGAAACCGGCGCGGGCCGGTCGGGTATCACCGGGGCGCCCAAGCTCGCCGACCGCGCCTACTACCGGACCGCGGTCGCGCAGGCCGAAGCCGATCTGCGCTCGGCCCGCGCCTACTTCTACGAGATCACCGAGGAAGTGTGGGAAACGGTGCTGCGCGGCGATCCCGCCACCGCGGAACAGAACGCCCATCTGCGGCTCGCGGCCTCCCATATCGCCGCCACCTCCGCCTCGGTGGTGAACCGGCTGGTGGAGATCTCCGGGACCGCCGCCATCTTCCACGGCCACCCGCTGCAGCAGTGGGCCGGTGATGCGCTGGTACCGCAGCAGCACGCCTTCCTGGGCCCGGGCCTGGTCGACGCCGCCGGCGCCGTCCTGATGGGACAGCCCCCCACCGTGCCCGGATTCCGCTGACCGACAAACCCTTTCGACGACAGGACCTTTCGTGACCGACAGCCCGTTGCGCGTTCTCTTCTGTATCGGTATCAACCAGAACTTCTTCGACCTCCCGGAGGGCGGGGTGACCACCGGCGACGTGTGGACCGCCTTCGTCGCCCTGATGGACGGCATCAAAGCCCTCGACGGTATCGACTTCATCGGCGATATCGACGACGACTCCACCATGGTCGGTCCCTCCGGCAGCTGGCCCTGGACCTGCTATCTCCTCGCCGACGCCGACAGCCACGACACCGTGAAGGCGGCCTGCAACCTGGTCCGCACCCTCCCGGTCGGCAGCAGCGAGTGGAAACTCTGGAAATTCCTGAAGATCGAGGCCCGCATCGGCCGCGCGCTCACCCCGCGCCAGTACTGACCAACCCCGCCAGGAGGCATCATGACCGCGCACAGCGCAGCGCTCCCGCCCCGGGCACCCGCCGATCTGGTCCGTGCGGACCGGGTCGCGGCCCGGATGTACACCGACCCGGAGATCTTCGAGCAGGAGATGACCCGGATCTTCGAGAGCACCTGGATCTGGGTCGCCCACGAATCCGAACTCCCCAGGCCCGGTAGCTTCAAATCCACCCATGTGGGCCGGCAGCCGGTGATCGTCACCCGCAACCGCAAGGGCCAGCTCAATACCCTGCTCAACCGCTGCCGCCATCGCGGCGCCAGCATCTGCGAGCAGAAGACCGGTGTCGCCAACGGCTTCACCTGCCCCTATCACGCCTGGTCCTACAGCCTGGACGGCCAGCTGCGCGGCATCCCGTACCCCGACGGGTACGAGGGCGTCGTGGAAAAGGGCGACCTGTCGCTGAAGAAGCTGCGCACCGAATCCTACGGCGGCATGGTGTTCGCCACCTTCAACGCCGAGATCGAACCGCTCGCCGATTTCCTGGGCGATGCGAAACTCTGGATCGACCGGTTCATGAAACAGGGCGGCGGCTACCCGATCAAGGTGCTGGGCACCCACCGGTTCAGCTTCCACGGGAACTGGAAGATCCAGCTGGAGAACACCACCGACGGCTACCACTTCCCGATCGTGCACCGCTCCTGGATGGCCTCGGTCGACGCCGAAACCGCGGACATGATGTCGTTCATGACCGATCCGGCCGCGGTCACCCACGACCTCGGCAACGGGCACAGCGTGATGCAGATGGTGCCCGAGCACTCCGATCTGGATGCCGACGACGGCAGCGAACCGCTGCAGGCCCGTTTCGACGACCTGATCGCCGAATTGAAGACCACCGGCCTCGACGACGCCGCCATCCGGAAACTGGTGCGCGCCATGCACGGCACCGGGTTCAACCTCAACCTGTTCCCGAACGTGTCCATGTCCGCGGCCTTCTTCCGCGTGCTGCGCCCGATCTCGGTCGACGAGACCACGATCGAACATGTGGCCATCGGCCCCGACGGGCCCGCCGAGATCGTGAACCCGGTCAACCGGGCCCGGCTGCGGGTGCACGAGCACTTCCAGGGCCCCTTCGGTTTCGGCACCCCCGACGACGCCGAGGGCTGGGACCGGGTCCAGCGCGGCGCGCAGGCCGACCCCGATATGCCGATCCTGGTCAACCGCGGACTCGCCCGCGAGAAACCGAGTCCCGAGGGCTGGCCCACGTCCCATGTCACCGACGAGACCGGTATGCGCGCCGCGTATCAGCAGTGGAAGCAGATGATGAGCAATGACTGACACCCGCACCGCGACGGCGGTGTTCACCGACAGCCGGGTCGCGCGGGCGATCGAGCTGATCTGGCGCGAGGCCGAACTGCTCGACCGCAAGGAGTACCACGCCTGGCAGGAGCTCTACACCGCCGACGCCCACTACGTGGTGCCGATCGACCGCAGTACCGACGATTTCGACAACACGCTGAACATGATCTACGACGATGCCCGCATGCGCGGTATGCGCGTTGTCCGGATGACCGAGGGCTACGCCATCGCGGCCGTGGACGCCGCGGTCACCACCCGCACGGTCTCGCGCTTCGTCCCGGAGCACGTCGCCGACGACGAGGTGCACCTGCGGGCCGCCCAGATCCTCGTCGCCTACAAACGCGGGCGGCACGATATCTGGGCCGGAGACGTCGAATACCGGATCCGGCTCGGGGCGGTATCCGCCGACGACCGGATCGCGCGCAAGGTGATCCGGCTGGTCGACAGCGAGGATGCCGTGCCCGCCGCGGGGTTCCTGCTGTGACCGCGCCGGTCGCCGTCGTCACCGGCGGCGCGGGCGGTCTGGGAGCGCATATCGTGCGCCGCCTGCATGCCGGCGGGCATGCCGTCGCCGTGGCCGATCTGGACGGAACCGCGGCCGCCGCGCTGGCCGCCGAACTGGATGGTGCGGTCGGGGCGCGCGGTTACGCGGTGGACGTCGCGGACAAGGGCTCGCTGGAGAAACTGCTCGCCACCGTCGTCGCCGATTTCGGCGGGGTGCAGGTGCTGGTGAACAATGCCGCGCGCACCCAGGCCCGGCCGCTGCTCGAGATCACCCCCGAGGAACTCGACGGTGTCATGGCCGTAGGTTTTCGCGGCACGTTCCAGGCCTGTCAGCTCTTCGGCGCGCATATGGCCGCACAGGGGTACGGCCGGATCGTGAACATGGCCTCGCTCGCCGGGCAGAACGGCGGTACCGCCACCGGCGGGCACTATGCCTCCGCCAAAGGTGCGGTCATCTCGCTGACCAAGGTGTTCGCCCGGGAACTGGCCGCGTCCGGAGTCACGGTGAACGCCGTATCGCCCGGACCGCAGGATTCACCGGTGGTGCACGACATCGTCGGCGTGGACAACCTCGAAACCTTCGCCCGATCCATTCCCGTCGGGCGTCTCGGCGATCCGGCGTTCATCGCCGAGATGGTCGCCCTGCTCGCGTCACCGGCCGCCGCGTCGGTCACCGGGGCATGCTGGGACGCCAACGGCGGTCTCTACATGCGTTAGGAGTACGCCGTGACCGATATCAAAGTGGTGGTCGCCGAGATCGTGGCGGAAACCCCGGATATCCGCTCGCTGCGCCTGGTCCGGGAGGACGGGGCCCCGCTGGGGCCCTACCGGGCCGGCGCGCATATCGATGTCACCGGCCCGACGGGTGTCCTGCGGCAGTACTCGTTGTGCGGCCCACCCACCGAGACCGCGTCGCTGACCATCGCGGTGAAGCGGGAACCGGACTCCCGCGGCGGTTCGGCGGCGCTGCACGCGGTACGCGAGGGCGATATCGTCGAGATCGGGCCGCCGCGCAATATCCTCACCGTCGCAGCGGATGCCGGTAGACATGTGCTGATCGCCGCCGGTATCGGTATCACCCCGTTACTGAGTATGGCCTACGAACTGCACTCCACCGGGGCCGAGTTCACACTGTTCTACTTCGGCCGCAGCCGCGCGGAAACCGCCTTCCTCGACCTCCTGGAGAACCGGGCGGAGTTCCGCGATCGTGTGCGCCTGCACCTCGGCCGCACCCGTGCGGAACAACGCACCGCCCTGGCGGCGGTCGCCACCGGCCTCGCGCCCGGCACCGCGGTGTACACCTGCGGACCGGCCGGGTTCATGGACACCGTCGCCGAGTTGACGACGCCGGTGGTCGGCACCGGCAATGTGCATATCGAGCACTTCGAGGCGGCAGAGGTCGACACGTCGGGCGATACCGCGTTCACGGTCGAACTCGATACCGGGGAAAGCTTCGAAATCCCGGCCGGCCGCTCGATTCTCTCGGTGCTCGAGGAAAACGGTGTCGACGTCTTCAAATCGTGCGAGGAAGGAATCTGCGGTTCCTGTGTCTCGAACGTCCTCGAAGGCGAGCCCGATCATCGTGACAACTGTTTGTCCGCCGCGGACAAAGCCGGCGGTGAACAGATGGCGCTCTGCGTTTCCCGGGCGAAGACAGCCAAACTGGTCATCGAATTGATCTGAGCCGCCGGACCCGGATAAAGGAATTCCGTATTCGCACCGGGAATTCTTCCGATGTTCCACCTCACATCGCCGCCTTAGCGTGTAGTAAATCACACAGCCGAAAGACGATGTCTCATGGAACATTCTCACCCCGAAACCACCGCGCCGGAAGGGAATTCCGGTCTCGACGAACTCGCCCGGGAACGCGCCCGCCTGGTGTTCCGGCTCAGCGCGGTGGTACTCGTCCTGTTCTTCCCCCTGCCCGTACTGGGCGGTTTCACCTCCGTGCTGGACACGGTGGTGGCGGGCGGCGTCACCGTCGCCTGGCTCTTCGCCTTCTTCCAGTTCGCCGTGGCGATCGTGGTGGCCCGCTACTACATGAGCCGGGCCGCCGCGCTCGAGGCCCGCGTCGCACAGGAAGGCGCCCGCGCATGAACATCGTCTCCGCCTCGCTGTTCGCCGCCCTCGTGGTGGTGACCCTGCTGATCACCGCCTGGGCCGCCCGGCAGAACAAATCCGCCGCCGATCACTACGTCGCCGGTGGCGCGCTCACCGGCCGGCAGAACGGTGTCGCCATCGCGGGGGATTTCATCTCCGCCGCGTCGTTCCTCGGGGTCACCGGGGCCATCGCGCTCACCGGGTTCAACGGTTTCTATCTCGCGGTGTTCGTCCCGGTCGCGTTCGTGCTGGCGCTGCTGCTCATCGCCGAACCGCTGCGCAATCTCGGCCGCTTCACCCTGGCCGATGTGCTGGCCACCCGGTTCCCGGGTAAGGACGTCCGGTCGCTGATGGCGGTCAGCACCGTGGTGATCAGCGTGGTCTATCTGGTCTCACAGTTGGTCGGCGCCGCGCTGCTGGTCTCGCTGCTGTTCGACCTGGACTACGCGGTCGCGGTGCTGATCATCGGCGCGCTCACCACCGCCTACACCCTGGTCGGCGGCATGCTGGCGACCAGCTGGATCCAGATCATCAAAACCGGGCTGCTGCTGGTCTGCGCGGTGATCCTGTTCGTCCTGGTCCTGGTGCGCTTCGATTTCAACCCGTTCGGGCCGTTCAGTGACGCGCTCGCCGAATTCGGGCAGCAGTACGTCGCCCCGATGCGCTCCGGTGACGCGGCCTCCTTCGACCAGTTGTCGCAGACGGTCGGGCTGGTGCTCGGCGTCCTCGGCCTCCCGCATGTGATGATCCGGTTCCTCACGGTGCCGGACGCGCAGCAGGCCCGCACCTCCGCCTACACCTCCATCTGGATCTTCTTCGGTTTCTACCTGATGATCCCCGTCCTCGGCTACGGTGCCGCCGTGCTGGTCGGGCCCGAGGCCATCGCCGCGGAGAACAAGGGCGGTAACCTCGCCGTCGCGCAGCTCGCCGAAACCCTCGGCGGCGGTGTCCTGCTCGCGTTCGTCGCCGCGGTCGCGTTCGTGACCATCCTGGCCGCGCTGTCGGGGCTGGTCATCGCCACTTCCGGTGCCATCGCCCACGACCTGTACGGCCAGGTCCTGCGCAACGGGAAGGTATCGCCCACCGCGCAGCATCGCGCGGCCCGGATCGCCACCGTCGCGACCTGCCTGGCCGGCGTCGCCATCGCCTTCGCCGCGCAACGCCAGAACGTCGCCTTCCTGGCCTCGCTGGGGATGTCCATCGCCGCCTGCGCCAACCTGCCTGCGCTGCTGCTGACCCTGTACTGGCGCCGGATGACGGCGCGGGCCGTGCTCTCGGGCATCGTGACCGGCCTGGTCCTCTCCATCGCGGTGATCGTGTGCAGCCCCGCCGTACAGGGCGCGGATTCGCTGCTGCCGTTCTCCAATCCGGCGCTGGCGGTCGCGCCGATCTCCTTCCTGGTCTCCGTCCTGGTGGCGTCCGCCACCGCGCCGAAGGATGCCGAGGCGGCGGCCGCCGCCGCCGAGTTCCGTTCGCTGCGCATCCGCGCACTGACGGGTCGTACAGCGGAACCGCCCGCGCGGGAAACCGTCTCCTCCTGACACCGGTTCGTCGATGCCGGCCACTTCGTGATGAGGGGTGGCCGGCATCGGCGTTCCCGTCCCGCTAGCCGGACTGCTCCAGCGGTTTCGCGTCGGCCGGGAACCCGCCGCGCTCGGCCCGCTCACCGGTGCCCGCGTACGCGGCGAGCCGGCTGCGGAACGGTTTCCCGGCCGCCAGCGGCGCGGTCTCCTTGCCCTTCAGCAGCGCGAACAGGCTGATCAGCATGAGCGCCGCGGCGTAGAACCCGACCGGGACCACGCTGCCGGTACCGCTCACGATCCGGTTCGCGACCATCGGCGCGATACCGCCGCCGACCACCGCCCCGACCTGGTAACCGATACCCACGCCGCTGTAGCGCTGGGTCACCGGGAACTGTTCGGCGAACATGGTGAACATCGGCCCGTACACGAATCCGGTCAGGGTGAATCCGATACAGATCACCGCGATACAGGCCACGAACGAGCCGTGCGCGGTGACCCAGAACAGCACCGGGGCGAAAATCGCGGCCGACGTCATACCGAAGCCGATCACCGTCTTGCGGCCCAGCCGGTCGGACAGATGGCTGCCGAGTACCACCGTCGCGGCGTGGCAGGCGAGGGCGAGGGTGATGCCCCAGACCACCTGCGACCGGGAGAATCCCCGGCCCGGATCGGGTTCGGTCAGGAAGGAGAGCATGAAGGTGAACAGCAGGAACGCGTAGCAGTTCTGGCCGATGTTCACCCCCGCGGCGCGCAGCACCCCACGCCAATCCTGCCGTAGCACCGCCAGACCACGTGGCGCGGACCGCTCCGCGCCGGAACCCGCGTCGCCCGAACCCGCGTCGGCGAAATCCGGTGTTTCGGAGATCCGCGTCCGGGTCCAGATACCGATGATCAGTACGACGCCGCCCACCAGGAACGGAATCCGCCAGCCCCACGCGATCACCTGCTCCATCGGGAGCAGCAGGACGAGGGCGAAGGCGGTATTCGCCAGGATCGCGCCGACCGGCGATCCGAGCGTGACGAAACATCCGTAGAGCCCGCGGCGATGCGCGGGGGCGTGCTCGGCCGCCAGCAGCACCGCGCCGCCGATCTCGCCGCCCCGCGAGATACCGTGCAGCATCCGCAGGAAGATGAGGATCAGCGGGGCGACGATCCCGATCGCCCGCGAGTCGGGCACCAGGCCCATGACCAGGGTGGCCCCACCCATCAGGATGAACGCGGTGGTCAGCGCCGCGCGCCGGCCGAACCGGTCCCCATAGTGTCCGAAGATCACCGCGCCGACCGGTGCCATGACGAAGCCGATGGCGAAGGTGGCGAAACCGAGGAAGGTGCCGAACCAGGGATCGTCGGTGTCGAAATACACCTTGTTGAACACCAGCGCCGTGGCGGTGCCGTAGATCGCGAAATCGTAGAACTCGAGGATGGTGCCGACCCCGGACGCGACCGCCAATTTCATCGGGCGCTCATGGGTTTTCGCGGTAGCGAGTTCGGGTGAATTCAAAGCTGTCACAGCCGTCTCCTCATCAGTTCTGCGACCCGCCGGTGGGGCGTGCCGAGAGAACTCCCGCGGCGGCTCGGCCGTTGTGCCGCGGGAGGTCGTCGTACTTGTGTAGTTGTCCCGTCGCGTCGAGCACCCGCGCGAAATCCGCGATGCGCTGGGCCCGGTAGTCGTCGCGCGCGGTATCCGCGAGGTCGTAGAAGCCGTCGCCGGTGGCGTCGCGGTGGCCGGCGGCCATCTTCTGTTCGACCAGCGACGCGGGTGCGAAACGCTCCCCGAGTTCGCCGCGCAGATAGTTGGAGGCGTGGAACAGGGTGTCGCAGCCGCCCCAGTCGATGAACTCGAGCAGGCCGAGTACGGCGAATCGCGACCCGAGTCCGATCCGGACGGCCCGGTCGATCTCGGCGGCGCTCGCCACGCCCTCCTCGACCATCCGCACGGCTTCGTTCATCACCAGCGCCTGCAGCCGCGGCACGATATAGCCCGGTGACGCGGCGCAGACCACCGGTGTCTTGCCGACCGCCGACAACAGTGCGCAGGTCGCCTCGACCACCGCGGGCGCCGTCGCGGCACCGGGGCTCACCTCCACCAGCGGCATCAGGTCGGCGGGGTTGAGCCAGTGGGCGTTGAGCAGCCGCTGCGGGCGCGCGACGAATTCGGCGAGGCGGCTCACCAGGAAACTCGAGGTGGTCGAGGCAATGGGCGTCTCGGGGCCGGCCGCGGATTCGATCCACGACAGGGCCGTGCGCTTGACCTCGAGGACCTCGGGCACCGCTTCGAAGACGAGGCCGGCCTCCGCCACGGCACCGGCCGCGGCGTCCCGGCTCACCAGCCGGATCCGGCCGAGCACCTCCGGTAGATCGGATTCGGCCAATAGCCCGAGCCGTACCTTCCGCTCCAGCGAGGACCGGATCTCGGCCCGGGCCGCCGCGAGATACGCCTCGGTGGCCTCGCCGCGATTCCGGAGGTCGACGACGGTCACCTCGACCTTCCCGAAGCCGAGAGCCGCCGCGATGCCCTGTCCCATGCGGCCCGCGCCGGCCACCGCGACCGGGGCGGTCACCGCGAGAACCCGTCGTGCAGTAGCTGTTTCATGCCGTCGCGGTCCAGCCCGTCCAACCCCAGGGCGGCCAGTGTCCGGCCGCCGCTGTCCGCGGTCCGGCCGGTGATCGCACCCGCGACGGCCAGCAGACCGCTCGCCACCGGCGTCGGTACGCCCGCCCAGCAGCCCACCGAGGTGAGCAGCGCGAGCCCGATCTCGACATCCTCGGTCATGTACCGGTGGGTGTGCAGGTCGATCTTCTCGCGCCAGTCGCCGCTGTCGGTCAGCTTCTCGTGCGCGGCGTTGCCGTACATCCATTCGTCGCCGTCCGCGGTGTAATGGTCCGCGAGGGGGAAATGCGGTGCCGCGTATCCCAGCGCGGTGCGCACGGCGATACGTTCGGCGTCGAGGGCGGTGGTGACCCGGCGGATCGCATCCTGGGTGCCCTCGTTGTGGATATCCCAGGCCGGGAAATGCTGCAGCGGCCCGGCGTTCATGAGGATCAACGGCGGGTGGATGATCGGGCCCGCGTTCATCAACGCACCGCTCAGCGCGTCCTCCACCGGCTCGACCGGATAGATCTCCGCCAGCACCGCCAGCGCGCGCTCGCTGTCGTGGGCGGGGAGCACCCCGGTCGGCAGCCGCGTGGCATAACCGCTCACCACGACCCGGTCGTCGCCGTGCTTACGGGCGAGGTAGGGAAGGGTCCCGGTCTCGGCGAAGGCCACCTTGGCCGGATTACCGGCGGCGGCCGCCGCCCGCGCGAAGAGCACCGAACCGAAGCTGCCCGGCGGCAGATACACCACCTGCCCGTCGGTCAGATGCGGCGCTATTCGCTCGGCGAGATCGGGGTGCGAGAATGCGGGAATCGGCACGAGAACGACTTGGGCGCCGGAAACCGCGCGGCCGAGATCGGCTTCGACCGTGATACCGGAACCGATCGGCAGCGCGCGTTGCCCGCGGTGATCGTCGACCCGGATTTCGCCCGCGTCGAGCAGCGGTGCGAAAGCATTGTGGTCACGCCGCCACCAGACGACGTCATGCCCTTTCTCGCTCATATCGGCCACCGCCGCATAGGAGCCGTGCCCGCCACCGATAACCGTGATCTTCATTTCCGCTGACCTCCTCGACCGCCGGCCGCCCGCGCGTCCGCCGATATGTGAAATCGAACGGTAAAGATGCGGTCGCCTACTTTTCCCGGCAATGTTCGGAAATGAAGATCGAAGGCCCCATGGTGAAGGATTGTCACGTGCCAGACGATATTGATTTCCGGATCGTTCACGCATTGCAGTTCGCGCCGCGTGCGCCGTGGGGTGCGGTCGGGGATGTCGCCGGTGTGAGCGCGCCGACCGCCGCCCGGCGCTGGGAGCGGTTGGTGGACAGCGGTCTCGCGTGGATCGTCACCTACCCGGGCCCGGCTTATCTCAATACGCGGTGCACGGCCTTCGTGGAGGTCGAGGCGGCCGAGCGCCTACCGGACCTGATGCGGGAGCTCTCCCTGGACGGAATGGTCGCCACAATCCAGCGCACCGCCGGCGACGGCGACCTGCTGCTCACCGTGATGACCTTCGATCTCGACACCCTCGGTGACTGGGTGCAGCAGCTGGCGGCGTCCCCGCTGGTCGCCCGTACGCGCACCCGGGTGGTGATGCAGGTGTTCGGGGAAAGCGAACGCTGGCGGGTGCGCGCGCTGGACATCGGTGAGGAGGCGGCCTTGTCCCGATACCGTCCGCCCTCGCGTCCGCTGGTCCATCAGCCGGACGCGGACGATCTGGCGTTGATCGCCGCGCTCGCCGCCGACGGCCGCCGCTCGGCGGTCGACCTCGCCGACGTCTGCGGGATCAGCGCCGCCGCCGTCCGGCGCCGGCTGACCTACCTCGTCGCCGAACGCATCCTCTCCATCCGCTGCGAGGTCGCGCATGTCCTCAGCGGCTGGCCGGTGACCGCCAATATCTGGGCGCGCGCCACCCCGCGCACCCTCAGCGCGCTCGTCGACGCGCTCGACTCGTTCCCGCAGATCCGCGTGTGCTGCGAGGTCACCGGAACCGCCAACGTCCTGATGACGGTGTGGCTGCGGCAGATCAGCGAGTTGTCGCGGCTGGAGCACGAGCTCGAAGCGCAGGTACCCGGCCTCATGATCGCGGACCGCAGTATCACCCTCGAGACGCCCAAGCGGCTGGGTTCGCTCCTCGACCGCGCGGGCCGCTGCACCGGTTTCCACCCACTGGCACTGCTGACCACCTACCGCCCCACGGCGGCCTGACACCGCGCCGACCTCGCGCAGGCCTTTCGGACCGCACGATCATGGCCCATGAGGATGTGGTTCCAGGCTCCCTCCCGTAGCGGTGCGGCATGCCCGGCGGAGATCGCCCCGGTCGCGACGATCGTGCGGGACCACGCCGACCGGCTCATTGTGGGGTCGCTTTCGCGAGGCCGAGGGCCCGGGCGACCACGGCGTCGGCGAGCGGGTCCGGTAGGCGGCCCACTGCCGGGAGCAGTGCAGCGCCGCGTCCCGCGGTGTAACGGGTCCGGGGCCGCCTGGCGGTGATCGCCCGGACGAGGACCGAGGCGATCGTCTCGGGATCTGCCAGCGACAGGCGCGCGGTGGCGTCCCGGACCGCGCGGATCATCGGCGAATAGAGTTCGGCCACGTACGGGTCCGCCCGCCGGCGCGACTCGTCCGCCGATTCGGCGGCGAGAGCGAAGATCGGGGTGTCGGTACCCGTGGGCTCCACCATCACGACCTTGATTCCCCAGGCCGCAAGCTCCCCGCGCAAGGCGACGCTGAGTGACGCCAGTGCGGCTTTGCTCGCCGAGATCGGGCCGTTGTAGGGCATGGCCCGGCGCGCCGTCGGCGCCGTGACATTGACGATCCGGCCGCGGCTCGCCCGCAGCAGCGGCAGGAACGCCCGGATCACCGCCGCCGGGCCGAAAACGTTCACCCGGAACTGGCGTTCCAGTTCCGCGGCCTCGACCAATTCCAGCGGGCCCTCCACGATGAGGCCCGCATTGTTCACCACCGCGTCCAGTGTGTCCCCGCCCAGCAACCGGCCGATATCCCGCGCGGCCTCGGCAACCGAGCCTTCGTCTGTCACCTCGAGGACGACGGGCAGGACGTGCTCGAGCCCGTCGAAAACCCTCGCCTTGTCGGCGTCACGCACCCCGGCGAAAACCCGGTATCCGCGCTCGGCCAGCAACCGGACGGTGGGTACTCCGATACCGCCGGTGGCCCCTGTGATGAATACGCTGCGCACGATTTCGCTCCCATCATGATTCCGTCTCGTCGAGCCGGTATCCCGATCGTGCGGCCGCGACCCGGGCGGATACAGACAGCGCTTGTACTGGTAGTGAAACCACCACGATCGCCGGCTGCGATGATGGGGGATATGCCTGCCATGGATCCGCGCCGGGAACTGGGCGAATTCCTGCGGAGCCGCCGGGAACGCCGCAGCCCCGCCGAGGTGGGGCTGCCCGCCGGGGGCCGCCGGCGCACGCCGGGCCTGCGCCGCGAGGAGGTCGCCACACTCGCCGGAATGAGCGTCACCTGGTACACGTGGCTGGAGCAGGGCCGCCACGTCCGTGCCTCCCGGCAGGTGTGGAACAGTTTGGTGGATGTCCTGGGCCTGGACGAGGTCGAGAGGGCGCATATGTTCCGGCTCGCGGGGGAGATGCCGCCGCGCGCGGACGGGCCGGCGCAGTCACCGGTTGCGGAGCGTTATCGGCCGGTTCTGGATCAGCTCGACCCCAATCCGGCGTTCCTGATCGACCGGCGGTTCGATATCGTCGCCTGGAATCGCGGTGCCGGAACACTTTTCGGCGATCTGGCCGCAGTGGCGGCGCCCCGGCGCAACGTCCTGTGGCTCACCTTCACCTCCGCGCAGCTTCGTGCGGCATCCGACGACTGGGAAGGCGAAGCCGCCCAGACGGTCGCGTTCTTCCGCGCGATGGTGGGTCACGATGTCGCCACCCCGGATATCGCCGGGCTGATCGGCGAACTGGCGGCCGAAAGCGCCGAATTCGGCCGGTTGTGGCGACGAAACGACCTGTCCGCGTTGACTTCCGATACTCGCGTGGTGCGCCACCCGGATCTCGGTCACGTGGAGTTCATGCTCACCAAGATGCGCAGCCTGGACGGCGAACACACCCTGGTCAGCTATCTCCCGCGCGGCGGTACCGAGACAACACGCCGGCTCACCGAATTGGTCGACGGTCATAGAACGACACCGGGAGCGGGCCAGAGGTGAGCCGAATTGCGCCCTGTGGTGGCCAGGTCGAGGTCGTGGTGCCGGGATCCGGACCGATATCGATCATCGGCGCTGTGGGCCGTGCCGAGATGGAATGGCGGAGCCGGGCCGCGGGATCGCCGGTGTTCCATGCCGCTGTCCTCGAGCGGTGGCAGGCTGTGCAGTAGCATCTGTGCGCGCGGCCGGATTCCGTTGCCGGTGTGCGCATCAACGGGTTTCGAGGAGGATTTGTGCAGCTCACGGGTGTCGGGGTGTGGAGTTCGCAGTTGCGCTACGGCGATGCGGCCGAAGCCGCGGAGGCGGCGGCCGAACTCGAGGAGCTGGGCTACACCGCGGTGTGGATTCCCGATGTCGGCGGCCCGGTGTTCGATTCCGTGGACAATCTGCTGGGTGCGACGAAACAGGTTGTGGTCGCGACCGGAATCCTGAACCTGTGGATGCACGAACCGGCGGACGTCGCCGCCCGGTATGCCGCGCTGACCGGTACGTACGGCGACCGGTTCCTGCTCGGAATCGGCGTGAGCCACGCGCCGTTGATCGATGCCGGTGATCCGGGCCGCTACCGGAAGCCGTTGGCGGCCACCCGGTCCTATCTCGACGCGCTGGACGCGACCGCGACCCCCGTCCCCGCGGATGCGCGGGTGCTGGCCGCGCTGGGGCCGAAGATGCTGCACCTCGCGGCGACCCGCGCCGGCGGCGCCCACCCGTACCTGGTCACGCCCGAGCACACCGCCACCGCCCGGGCCACCCTCGGGGACGGGCCGCTGTTGCTGCCGGAACAGACGGTTGTTCTCACCACCGATCGCGACGAGGCGCGGTCCATCGGCACCGACTGGTTGCGCAGCTATCTCCAGCTGCCGAACTACGCGAACAACATCCTGCGGTCGGGTTTCACACCGGAGGACGTGGCCACCGTCAGCGACCGGCTGTTCGACGCGATCATCGCCTGGGGTGACGAGGACGCCATCCTGCGCCGGGTCGCCGAGCACCGGGCGGCGGGTGCCGATCACGTCTGTGTGCAGGTGCTGGACGCGGATCTGCAAGCGTTCCCCCGCGCGCAGTGGCGCCGCCTCGCCGCCGCGCTCGCCTGACCGCACCGAATCCGTTGGGCCCCAGGTGTCCGGGTAGAGGACGTCCGGGCGCCGGCGGTCAGTCGATGGGATCACTCAGCACCGCTTCGGCGGTGATGGGCAACTCGCGCACCCGGACGCCGGTCGCGTGATAGACGGCATTGGCCACCGCGGCGGCGGCCCCGACGATGCCGATCTCGCCGGCGCCGCGTGACCCCATCGGATTGGTGTGCTCGTCGATCTCGTCCAGCCAGATCGCGTCGATGTCCTGCACATCGGCGTGCGCGCTGATGTGGTAGGAGGCCAGGTCGTGGGTGACGATATGGCCGAACCGGTGGTCGCGCACGCTCTCCTCGTGCAGGGCGCCGGAGAGACCCATCGTCATCCCGCCGATCAGCTGGGAACGCAGGGTCCGCGGATTGATCGCGCGCCCGATCGAGAACACCCCGAGCATGCGGGGAATGCGGATCTCACCGGTGTACCGATGGACCCGGGCTTCGGCGAAATGGGCGCCGAACGAATGCAGCGCGAACTTCTCCGCGTCCGGGTTCTCGGCCGGCTGCGCGCTGGTGTGGGCGCCGGCGACCGGGTTGTCGCCGTGTTCGTCCCGGAAGGCGCGGGCGGCGGCGACGACGGCCGACCCCCACGAGCCGATTCCCGAAGAGCCTCCCGCGACGCTGGCCTCGGGGAGATCGGTATCCCCGATCCGCAGGTGCACGGCCGCCGGAGCGCAGCCGAGGGCGTCGGCGGCGATCTGGGTGAGTGTCGTCCAGGTGCCCGTGCCGATATCGGCGGCGCCGATGGCGACGGTGTAGCGCCCGTCGGCACCGAATTCGATCCGGGCGGTGTTGCCGGGCATCGCCATCGCGGGATAGGTGGCCGCCGCGACCCCGGTCCCGGCCAGCCAGTCGCCGTCGCGGCGGGCGCGCGGGGCCGGATCGCGCCCGGCCCAGCCGAAACGATCGGCGCCGGTGCGCAGGCATTCCACGAGGTGGCGTCCCGAAAACGGCCGGCCCGATTCCGGATCGGCTTCCGGTTCATTGCGTATCCGCAGCTCGATCGGGTCGATCCCGCAGGCCACCGCGAGTTCGTCGATGGCCGATTCGGCGGCGTACATCCCGGGACATTCGCCGGGCGCGCGCATCCAGAACGGCACCGGCACATCCAGCGCGACCAAGCGGTGGGAGGTCCGCCGGTTCGCGGCGGAGTACATCGTCCGGGAGGCCACCGCGGTCTGTTCGGCGAATTCCTTCACCCGTGAGGTCGTTTCGACGACCTCATGGGACAGCGCGGTCAGCCGGCCGTCGCGACCGGCGCCCAGCCGGATCCGCTGGACCGTCGGTGTCCGGTAGCCGACCAGTGCGAACATCTGCTGGCGGGTGAGCGCGAATTTCACCGGCCGCCCGGCGCAGCGCCGCGCGGCCAGCAGGGCGAGCACATTGTGGGCATGCGGCGCGCCCTTGGCGCCGAAGCCACCGCCCACGTGGGGCGCGAGGACCCGCAGCTGGTCGGGTTCCAGGCCGAACAGCGGTGCGAGTGTCGATCGGACGGTGTGCACGCCCTGCGTGGAGTCGTACAGCGTGACCTGCGGGCGGCCGGCCGACTCCTCCCAGATCGCGATACAGGCGTGCGGTTCCATCGGATTGTTGTGTTCGGTGGGGGTGGTGTAGGTGCTGTCGATCCGGACTTCCGCGGCCGCCAGCCCGGCCTCGACATCACCGTCGTCGGTGTCGGTGGGGAAGGTGGGGTTCACCTGCTCGGGGGCGTAACGAGCAGGGTCGTCGGCGCGCAACTCGGTGTGGTGCGGCTCCTCCTGGTAGTCGGTGCGCACCAGATCCGCACCCTGGCGGGCGGTTTCGGCGCTGTCGGCGAGCACCGCCCCGATCAGCTGGCCCCGGAAGTGCACGCGGTCGTCCTGCAGAATGCTCAGTTCGCCGTCGGAGGTGTCGTCGAGTCCGGGAGCGTCGAAAACGGTCAGGACCGCGGCCACGCCCGGCAGCCGCGAGGCGGCGGCGGTGTCCATGGCGTGCACCCGGCCCCGGGCCACGGTCGATTGGACCGGATGCAGGTACAGGGGATCGGTCACGGGATGTTCGAAGGCGTACGGCGCCGTACCGGTGACCTTGGCGTGCCCGTCGAGCCTGGTCAGCGGCGTACCCATCGAATCGGCCGGTATCAGTGTCATCGCTGTGCCCGTTCGGTGAGGTCCTGCAGGGTCGATACCAGGGTGCGGCGGGCGAGTTCGACCTTGAACTCGTTGCCGTCCAGCGGGCGGGCCGCGGCGAGTTCGGCCTCGGCCGCGTGTGCGAACGTCTGCTCGGTCGCCGGCGCCGCGGTGAGCGCGGCTTCGGCGCGCCGGGCCCGCCATGGCCGGTGCGCGACCCCGCCGAGCGCCAGGCGCGCGGACCGGATCGCGGTGCCGCCGGATTCGAAGGTCAGTTCCGCCGCCACCGAGACCAGGGCGAACGCGTAGGATGCGCGGTCGCGCACCTTGCGATAGTCGGCCACCGCCCCGGCCGGCGGCGCGGGGAGCTCGATCGCGGTGATCAGCTGGCCGTGGGTGAGCACGGTATCGCGCTCGGGATGATCGCCCGGCAACCGGTGGAACTCGGTGATCGGGATACGGCGTTCGCCGCCGGTGTCCTCGGTCACCACCTGGGCGTCCAGCGCCGCGAGCGCGACCGCCATATCCGAGGGATGCACCGCTACGCAGTGCTCGGACGCACCCAGGATCGCGTGATAGCGGACGTACCCGCCGAACGCGGCGCAGCCACTGCCGGGTTCGCGTTTGTTGCAGGGCGTCGTCACATCCTGGAAGTAGACACAACGGGTCCGTTGCAGCAGGTTTCCGCCGGTGGTGGCGAGATTGCGCAACTGACCCGACGCGCCGGAGAGCAGCGCCCGCGACAGCGCCGGATAGCGGGCCCGGACCACCGGATGCGCCGCCAGATCACTGTTGCGCACGGCCGCGCCCACCCGGAGCCCGCCGTCCGCGGTCTCCTCGACACCGTCGAGCGGCAACCGGCTGACATCCACCAGCAGATCCGGTGCGGCGATACCCAGCTTCATGTGGTCGACCAGATTGGTGCCGCCGCCGAGGAACGCCGCCCCCGGCCGTTCGGCCACCGCGGTCACCGCCTCCCGGGCACTGGTCGCGCGCCGGTACTCGAAAGGGATCACCGCAGGGCCGCCTGCCGGATCGCGGCCACGATATTCGGATAGGCCGCGCAGCGGCACAGGTTGCCGCTCATCCGTTCCCGGATCTCGGCGTCCGAGAGCTCCGCGGTGGCGGTGAGTTCGGCGGTGACGTAACTGGGGTTGCCGGCCTTCGCTTCCGCGAGCATCCCCACCGCCGAGCACACCTGACCGGGGGTGCAGTAGCCGCATTGGAATCCGTCCTGCTCCAGGAACGCCTGCTGGACGGGGTGCAGGGTCTCGCCGTCGGGCAACCCGGCCGCGGTGATCACCTCGGCGCCGTCATGGGCGGCGGCGAAGGTGAGGCAGGTGGTGACGCGGCGGCCGTCGAGCAGTACCGTGCACGAGCCGCACTGCCCGTGGTCGCAACCCTTCTTGGGGGCGGTGACACCGAGCTGTTCGCGCAGTGCGTCCAGCACAGTGGTGCGATTGTCCACGCGCAGCGTCCGCCGCTGCCCGTCCACCTCCAGCGCGATATCGCTGTGATTCTCGGCAGCTGTCATACGGGCCGGTTACCCCTGCCTCACGACCCAAACCGGAGCGCGGCGCACCGAGTCGATTCCGGGTCCCCGGCGGGGTGGATCGGCCGGTCGAGGTCGCGCAGCCGTGCCCCGCTGCCGTGGCGTCGCAACGCGACGATCTCCGCGGCGATGGATACCGCCGTCTCCTCCGGTGTGGCCGCACCCAGATCCAGGCCGGTCGGGGCGGCGAGGCGCCCGAGCTCGGCCTCGGTGACACCGGCGGCCCGCAGCCGGCGCAGGCGGTCGGCGTGGGTACGCCGGCTGCCCATGGCGCCGATATAGCCGGCCTCGGTACGCAGCGCCGCGGCGAGCAACGGGACATCGAATCTCTCGTCGTGGGTAAGTACACAGAGCACGGTCGACTCGGAGACCGGCGTTTCCGCCAGGTACTCGTGCGGCGGGCGCACGACGACCTCGTGGGCTGCGGGGAAACGCGCGGCCGTGGCGAAAGCCGGCCGGGCGTCGCAGAGCGTGACCCGATAGCCCAGGAAACGGCCGATCCGAATGAGCGCGGCGGCGAAATCGTCCGCGCCGAAGACGAGCATGCGCGGCGGCGCGGGAAAGGACTGGACGAATACCCGCAGGTCCGGGAAGCGCTCGGTTGCGGGCAAGTCGAGCAGGCCGCTGGTCTCCGGATCGGACCACGCCCGTACCCGCTCGAGCGGTTCCGCCGCCGGTTCGCGGTCGGCGCCGGGTGCCGGGATCAGCGTATGCCGGGGGGCCGAGTGGCCGGCCCCGGCGAGGACGGTGGCCAGCGCGATCGGCTCGCCCCGCCGGCGGGCGGCGACCAGGGGAGCGAGGACCGCCCGCAGCGAGCCGTCCACGGGTTCGACATAGACATCGAGCCGGCCGCCGCACGGCAGGGCCGGGGCGGCGAACTCGCCCGCGGCGCCGTCGTACCGCAGTTGCTCGGGAGTTCCGCGGCCGATGACCTCCTGCGCCCACGCACAGATATCACCATCGACGCATCCGCCGGAGATACTGCCCGCGACACCGCCTGTTTCCGAGACCGCCAGCGCGGTTCCGAGCGCACGCGGCCGCCCGGGCGAACTGTCCACCACCCGTGCCAGCGCGGACCGTGTTCCGGCCCGCGTCCACCGCAGCATCGCGTCCCACGCATCGCTCATCGTTGGCGGGCCAAGGGCGCGTGGCGCGGGGCGGCCGGGGTTGCCGCCACCGCCGACGGTATGCGCGGTACGCCCGCGTCCGTGTCATCGCTCATGCCCGCGGCGTACCCACCGCGGCCCCCGCCATGCGCGCGCCCGGCCAGGTCGTGGGCTCGCGCAGGGCGTGGACGCGGGCCGGCGAAGGCGGGGACCGCGAGTCCCGCGCAGTCGAGACGATCGATCGATGGTCGCGTGCCGACTCGGAAAACATCGTGATCCCAGTCCGCGCACGACCGGCGTGTGGTCCCGTTTCGGGCCGTCGCCGGTGGGTAAGTTCGCGCCCATGAACGCCGGCCCCAGCGCATCGACCCTCGAGCACGCCGTCGGCCTCGCGGCACGGGCGCCGTCGCTGCACAACAGTCAGCCCTGGCAGTGGCGGGCCGACGGCGACGTCCTGCGGTTGTCCGCGGCGCGGGAGCGCATGCTGCCGACGACCGATCCGAGCGGCCGCCAGATGCTGATCAGCTGCGGCGCCACCCTGGATCATCTGCGCGCCGCGATGGCGGCCGCGGGCTGGCGGTTGTCCGCCGACCGTTTCCCCGACCCCGGAGATCCCGAACTGCTCGCTCACATCACCTTCGAGCACGCACCCACGGTGGTCGAGGACGACCGTGCCCGCGCGGACGCGATCGACCGCCGCTACACCGACCGCCTGCCGTTCGGGCCGCCCCCGGCTTGGGACGAATTCGAGCCCGCCCTGCGGTCCGCGGTCGAGGACCGGGAGATCCGCGTGGACGTCCTGGCCGAGGACGATCACCCGGCCCTCGCGCACGCCACGCAAATGACCGGCGCGCGGCGACGCTACGATTCGGCCTACCACGCGGAGCTGCACTGGTGGACCGGTCATGTGATCGGCGGCGCCGGTGTGCCGAAAACCTCGCTGATCTCCCCGGAGGAACACGAACGGGTCGATATCGGGCGGCGCTTCCCGACCGTACCCACCGAATCCGATACCGCTGCGGACACCGCCGAAGATCATGCCGTGGTCCTGGTGCTGTCGACCGGCGCGGATACCCGCGACGACCACGTACGGTGCGGGGAGGCGCTGTCGACCGTGCTGCTCGACGCCACCGCCGCCGGCTATGCCACCTGCCCGCTCACCCACCTGACCGAGATATCCGACGGCAGAACGGCGATCCGCGAACTGATCGGCGGCGACCGCCTGCCCCAGGTACTGATCCGGGTCGGCGCGCCACCTCGGCGCGACCGGCCACCGGCCCGTACACCACGGTTACCGCTCGCCGAGATATTCTCCGCTTCCGCGTGAGGAACCTAGCCCTGATCACATCAAGGCAGCACCTGGGGGATCACATCCGGCCGGAAGTAGCCGACCAGCGCACCGATCACCGAACCCAGGAGCGAGCCGCCGGATCCGGTGGCCGAACCGACGGCGGAGCCCACCGATCCGCCCACGGACGAGCCGTTGAGTACGGGATCGGGGATCAGGGCGTGCGGATTCGTCGCCACTTCCTCGCGCTTCTGCAAGGGGATACCCGCCACCGGCGCGGCATGGGGCACAGCGGTGTCCGCGGTGGACGGTCCCGCGACCACAACCGCCGCGGCAAGCGGCAGCGCACCGGACGCCAGCACCCCCATCGCCTTGGCGAAGCCATGTCCTGTCATCGTTTCTCCCAGCCTTTCCGGCCCTCGGTCCGCGCGCGGACGCACCATGCGGCCGGACTGCCTCCGGCTGCCTGGATCATAGGCAGCCCGGAGGGGCTCCGATCGAAACGATGTGACGAATGACAATGTGTCACAGGGAAACCGGTGATCAGCTGGAACTCGCCCCGGCTCCGCCACGAACTTCGCCGATCCCACGGCACCCGCCGGAGACTGCTTCGGCGGGCTCACTGCCCGGGAGCCGGTACGCGGCGCCCGCTCCCGTGGGCGCTGATGCCGTGGGTGAGGATGGCCGCCAGTTCCCGGTAGGCCGCGGCATCGTCGAGTCCGGTGGCGGTGCGGACGCCGCCCTGCTGGATTCGCACCATCACGGTTGCGGCCAGGTCCGCGGCGAACGCGGCGTGGACGCCGCGGAATGCGCCGGTGGTCACGCCCTCGTCGATGAGCTCTCGAACGCGGCGGGCGGCGATACGGGTATTGCGTTCGTACACTTCGCGGGCGGGGGCGAAGGCGTCGAGATCGGTCATGAACCGGTCGGAGGCCACCGCCAGCGCCGTGCCGACCGCGGTGAGGTAGGCGGCGACGCGGTCCAGTGAACCGGTGGCCGTCGACACCTCGGCTTCGACGGTGGCGGTGGCGCGTTTGAAGAAGTGCACGGTGGCGGCGGTGACCAGCTGTTCCTTGCTGTCGGCAAGGGTGTAGAGCGTGGATTTGGAGCAGCGCAACCGGGCCGCGACGGCGTCGAGAGTCAGGTGCGCGAACCCTTCCGTGAGGAACAGTTCGACCAGTGCGTCGAACAGTTCCATGCGGCGGCGGGTCGCGAAGGCCGAGCTCTGCTCCATGGAGCGAATAGTACTGCGGCGAGCCTTGCAGTACTGTTTTCGGAACAGTACTGTGACGGGCAGCAAAGTACTATTCTGCGTAACCCCGGAGGATTTCCTGTGGCTGTCGAACGACTTCTGCCCACCGACGAGGCCCGGGACCTCATCCATCTCACCCGGGATATCGCCGATAAGGTGCTCGCCCCGATCGTCGACGAGCACGAGAAAGCCGAGACCTACCCCGAGGGCGTGTTCGCGACCCTGGGCGAAGCCGGGTTGCTGAGCCTGCCGTATCCGCAGGAGTGGGGTGGCGGCGGCCAGCCGTACGAGGTGTACCTGCAGGTGCTGGAGGAGATCGCCGCGCGCTGGGCGGCGGTCGCGGTGGCTGTGAGCGTGCACGGTCTTTCCTGCTATCCACTCATGACCTTCGGCACCGAGGAACAGAAGCAGCGGTGGCTGCCCGAGATGCTCGGCGGTACCACCGTCGGCGCCTACAGTCTGTCCGAACCGCAGGCAGGTTCGGATGCCGCGGCGCTGGCCTGCAAGGCGACCGCGATCGACGGTGGATACCGGATCGAGGGCGCCAAGGCGTGGATCACCCACGGCGGTATCGCCGACTTCTACAACCTGTTCGCGCGCACCGCCGAGGGCTCCAAAGGTATCTCGTGTTTCCTGGTGCCCAAGGACACCGAGGGGCTGAGCTTCGGCAAGCCCGAGGAGAAGATGGGGTTGCACGCGGTGCCCACCACCTCCGCGCATTACGACGGCGCTTTCGTCCCCGCCGAACGGCGGATCGGCGCGGAGGGGCAGGGGCTGCAGATCGCGTTCAGCGCGCTGGATTCCGGCCGGTTGGGCATCGCGGCGGTCGCGGTGGGGCTCGCACAGGCCGCGCTGGACGAGGCCGTGTCCTACGCGCAGGAGCGAACGGCGTTCGGCCGCAAGATCATCGACCACCAGGGGCTGGGCTTCCTGCTCGCCGATATGGCAGCGGCGGTCGACTCGGCACGCGCGACCTACCTCGACGCCGCGCGCCGCCGCGACGCCGGCCTGCCGTATTCCCGGCAGGCGTCGGTGGCCAAACTGGTCGCCACCGACGCGGCCATGAAGGTCACCACCGACGCGGTGCAGGTCCTCGGTGGTTACGGCTACACTCGCGACTTCCGGGTCGAGCGGTATATGCGCGAAGCCAAGATCACGCAGATCTTCGAGGGCACCAACCAGATCCAGCGACTGGTGATCAGCCGCCACCTCGCCGGCTGATCGGCCCCAGCGAACCCCCAGCCGGGGCCCAGCGAACTCCCAGGCCCGCTCCATACGGTCGAGCCCATGACGAAGCACAGTTCCCCGGATCTTCCCGCCGCCGGCCGTCACCGCCGCCGGACGGCCTGGGTGTCGGTGCTGCTGGCCGGTGGGCTTCTCCTCGGTGGCTGCGCCGCCGAGCAGAGCGATACCGGTGCCGCGACCTCGGCCACGGTCAGCGCGGTCGCCGCGGCGGCCGGTTCCTCGGACAGCACGCAGTCGGCGACCACGGCCGAAACCATCACCGAAGCCGCGGCCGCCGCCCAGCGGTTCCTCGACACCCTGTCGCAGGAGCAGCGCGACCAGGTCGTCTACGCCTATGACGACGAAACCAAGAGCACGTCCTGGTCGAACTTCCCTGTCACGTTCGTCGACCGGGCCGGTCTGAACCTCTCCGAGCTGACCGGAACTCAGCGGGCCGCGGCGCTCGAGGTGCTCGACGCCCTGCTCTCCGACGAGGGGTACAGCACGGTGACCGGCATCATGGGCGGCGACGAGTTCCTGCACGAGAACAGCAACTCGACCGAGGACTCGCTCGGCCAGTACTACCTGGCGTTCTTCGGCGATCCGTCCGACTCGGGTAGCTGGGAGATCCAATTCGGCGGGCACCATATCGGTATCAACGCCACGCTTGACGGCGCCGCCGGCACCGTCACCTTCGCCCCTACGCACCTGGGCACCCAGCCTGCCGTCTACACCGATTCCGAGGGCACCGAGGTGCAGCCGCTCGCCGGTATGTACGAGACCGCCTTCGCCTTCTACAACAGCCTGACGCAGGCTCAGCAGGCGAAGCTGTACCAGGGCACCCAGGTGCAGAACATGGTCTGCGCGCCCGGCGGTACGTGCGATTACCCCACCGGCACCGGTCTCGCGGGCTCGGAGCTGACCGACGAGCAGAAACAACTACTGCTCGACGTGATCGCGAACTGGGTGGGTCTGGCGGACGAGGAGACGACGTCCGCGGAGCTCGCCGCGATCGAGGCGACGCTGGACGAAACCTCCGTGAACTGGTCCGGGGCGACGACCTACGACATGACGCAGGGCGAGGGTATCTACTTCCAGATCTCCGGGCCGAAGGTGTACATCGAGTTCGCGAACCAGCAGGGTTCGGCCGGGGCCGACGTCGACGGTGTCGTGACCTCGGGCTGGGGGCATGTGCACACCATCTACCGCGATCCGGCGAACGACTACGCCGGTAGCGTCACCCAGCAGGAAGCCGCCGGACCGATGGGCGGACCGGCCGGTGGATCCGGTATGCCGCCTACTCGATGATGCCGGGCTGGCGGTCGGTCATCTGCCGGCCGGGATCATTACCCAGCCGCGGTAGCAGGACACCGAGCGCCACCATGCCGGCGCCGAGCCCGAAGTGCAGCCAGTTGTCGGCGGTGTCGAGCGGGACGAAATTCGCGTCGCTGTCGTAGTCGATCAGCAGGCCGTAGATCCACAGGATCAGGTAGATCACGCCGCCGCCGATCAGGTAGGCGCGGGCCCACGAGCTCCGCGCGCCCGCGGCCAGGCCCGCGACACCGAAGGCCAGGTGTACGAGGTTGTGCAGGACCGACACGTTGAACAGGCCGAGCAATTGGGCGCCGGAGTGGTGACCGGCCCATTCGAGGCTGCTGTAGTTCGTGGTGATCCCCGGGACGAACCCGAGTATCGCGACGAGCACGAAGACCGCGCCGACGGCCAGTGCGGCGAGCTGAACCGGCGAACGGGCGGTACGGGGGGAACTGATGCGCTCGGACACTTCTCTTCCTCCTCCACCCGGTGCCCACGCGAGACCCTCCCGTGTACCGGCAGCCGGGATACGGTGGCGGATGCCCGGCCGGGGTCGCGGCAAACCACTCGGCCCGGCTCTCGTCCCGATTTCCTGGGACGATGTGCGCCGCGGCGCCGGAAGGATTGTCGCGGGCCGCTCAGCCGCCCTGCTCGTAGAACGCGCGGACGGTGTCGACCGTATCGGCTTCGGCGGGGGTTTTGTCGTCGCGATAGCGCACCACACGGGCGAATCGCAAGGCCATGCCGCCGGGGTAGCGAGTGGAGGTCTGCACCCCGTCGAAGGCGATTTCGACGACCTGTTCCGGCCGTAGTTTCACGACGTATCCGTCGGTGGGGCCGTCGGCGAGTTCGGTGAAGCGCGCGGTCTGCCACTGCAGCATGGCGTCGGTCATCCCCTTGAATGTCTTGCCCAGCATCACGAATCCGCCGGTGGCCGGGTCGCGTGCGCCCAGGTGGATGTTGGACAGGGTGCCGGTGCGCCGGCCGGAGCCCCATTCGACGGCGAGGACCACCAGATCCAAGGTGTGGACGGGTTTGACCTTGAGCCAGCCGGCGCCGCGGCGGCCGGCTTCGTAGGGAGCCGACGGCGATTTCGCCATGATGCCTTCGTGTCCGGCGGCCAGCGTGCGGTCCAGGAATTGCTGTGCGGCGGCCGCGTCGGCGGTCACCAGGCGGTCGACGCGCTGGTCGCGGGGGACGAGCGCGTCGAGCGCGGCGAGGCGGTCCCGGGTGGGGAGATCGAGCAGGTCTCGGCTGTCGAGGTGCAGCAGATCGAAGAAGAACACCGACAGCGGTTCGAGATCACCCGGATTCTTGCGGCCGAAGCGGGCCGCAGTGACCTGGAAACGATGCGGCCGGCCGTCGGGGCGCAGGGCGATCGCTTCGGCGTCGGCGATCAGATCGGTCGCGGGCAGGGCGAGGGTGGCCGCGACGACCTCCGGCAGCCGATCGGTGACCTCGTCGAGGCTGCGGGTGAACACCGAAACCACCGAACCGGCCCGGTGGATCTGCACCCGCGCGCCGTCCAGCTTGGCTTCGAGCACCGCCGTCCCGCCGAGTCGTTCGAGGGCGTCGGTGACTCCGGTCGCGGTCTGCGCGAGCATCGGCCCGATCGGCCGCCCCGCGCTGAGCCGGAACTCCGCCAGCGCCGCCCGGCCCCCGGTGAGCGCCGCGGCCGCGACGGCGGGCACCGCACCGGTCAGCATGGCGGCGCGCCGGATCTCGGCGGCGGGTATCGCAGCGGCTTCGGCGACCGCGTCGGCCAGCACACCCCTGAGCGCGCCTTGGCGCAACTCGCCGCTGAGCAGGCGGCGGAGGAAAGTCTGCTCGGTCTCGGACGCTGTGGTGAACAGATCGCGGAGCAGTTCGGCCCGTTCGGTGCGGGAGCCTCTGCCCGCGACCGCCCCGATCCGGGTCAAACGTGCATCGACGTCGGCGACCGTGAGCGTCGGTGTCGTAGACGGCTGCGGCAGCGACCGCAGCGCCGCCCAGCCCACCCCGATCTGACGTTGCGGCAATTCCCCCGACAGCCAGGACGCCGTCACCGCGATCTGTCGCGCATCGCCGGACGCGGCGCTGCGGCGCAGCAGTGCGGCGAGACGGCCGGTTTTCGCCCGCCGCGCCGATACCGCGGCGATCTCGGCGGACGCGGCGGCGATCTCGGCGAACAGCACGTCAACAGCCTGGCACGCGCACCCGCCCGGGGCAATGACGCCGCTGCACGGGGGGCAGCGCGCCGGTCCGGCTCGGAGTGCGCGGTGCCGGCGGTATTGTCCGCGCACGCGCGCCGGCCGGGCCGCGCTCACCAGTGGTGCTGTATCTCAGCATTCACTTGTCGCCGGGATACCGCGCAGCCGCTCGTCCAGCCAGAGCACGGCTTCGGGATAGCCGAGGCCCGCTGCGATGATGTGTTCACCGGGCACACTGCGATAGACCGCCGTGACGCCGAGCGCGCACTGTTCGAGGTAGAGGTTGCGGGCACCTTCGGCCGGGATCCAGAACTCCTGTTCGCCCTGGTAGATGTAGAGCGGCGTCGCCGCAGCGATCCCCGCCATCCGGGTCACCTCGTAGATATCCCGGGCCAGCGGCGAACGCAGGGGGTCGGCGATATTCGCGGCGATATCGATCGGCAGATGCAGGATGCCCGGCAGCGCGAAAACGCTGATGCACTGGTCTTTCATCGGTGAGGTACTCACCCACCGGGCCAGGTTGTTCATCCGCGCCAAAAGCTCCGGCCGCTCGCGCGCGATGCCGAAGACAGCGCCCATGAACACGCCCGAGGCCAGGTTGGCGTTCATACTGCGAGACAGGATCTCGAAGTCGGCGGGCACCCCGCCGAGCGCGGCACCCGCCAGCGCCGGGGCGAGTTCGGGTGCGTAGCTTCCGATGAGTTTCGCCGCACCGTGGGTGGCGATCGCGCCGCCGGAATAGCCGGTCATCGCGAATCTGCTCGCCCCGAACTCCGCCGGCCGCCAGCCCCGGACAGCGCGCACCGCGTCCAGGACCGCATGACCCGCGACGTAGGGTTCGGCGTAGGCCATCCGCGGACCCTCGTGATCCGGAATGAGTACGGCAAAGCCGCGCAAAGCCGCGAGGTGGGTGGTGGGCGGGAGGAAATCGGTGATCGCGCTGTCGGCCGAGAGACCGTGCGCAAGCGTGTAACTCGGCGTGCAGTGCCGCCCGAGTGCGTCGATCGGGAGGTTGTTCACCACCACCGGCCGCGCTCCCGGAACCGGTGCGGCGGTCGCCGGAATCACCAGCGTGGCCGTGGCGTAGGACGGACGGCCGTGGGCGTCGGTGGTCCGGTATTTGAACAGCACCGCCTGCCGGATCGGTACGACCACCAGCGGCGCGGCCGTGGCGGTGATATCGCGGACATCGAGCACCGCACCCGGGGCGTAACCCGCGAGGTTCGCCGGCCACCGGTCGAAGATCGGATCGCCGACCGGCGCGGGGAGCACCGCCTCCCGCAGCGCCGCCAGTTCCGGTGCCAGAGCGGCAGTTCCGTCCGTCTGTACCGGCTTCGGCGCCGGCGCGATCGGTGGCGGGGGGATCACCCGGTCGATCCATTCGTGGATTCCGGGCAGGCTCGCCCCACTCGTGTTCGCGGGTGGCGGGAATACCGGCAGTGCGGGAATCGGGAGCCCGGGTGCGGCGGGCGGCTGGGCGGCGGCCTGTCCGCTGAGCAACAGCACGGCGGTGAGCAACGCGAGTGCGCCGGCACGTAAACATTTCATGGCACACGTCCCTGGGTGCGATATCGATATGGCACCCGAGGAGATGCGGGTCTCCGTCCCCCGAAACGTCCCCTGTGGTATCGGGGCCAGGGGCTCAGAGTACGTGACCGGCAGTCTGTTTCAGTGCTGTGTCACAAGATTGAGACGAGTTGCTGCTGATCCGAGACAATTCGGCGGGTCAGCGGTGCGGGTCCGGCGGTGACGCGAGGTGCCCACAGGAGCTGGGCGGCGGTGCCCGGGCGGGGAGGCCACGCTGGGTATCGAAGTGCCGCCGGGCCTCGCCGACTGGGCGCGCCGCAGCGGCGGGCAGCACCAGAATCTCGCGCATCACAGGCCCACGCTGACCGAGGTCTGCCGCCCAGTGGCCGCCCGCGCGGGCGCTTCGGTTCGGCGCTAACAATGTGACCTCCGATTCTGTCCGATGTGAATCGACTATGTAGCGGCACGGTGGCGTTCAGAGGTGAAGCCAAGCGTGGACAACTGTCTGGTACAGCTGATAAGTTATTGGATATTCCACAGTTTGTGGAGGCCAGGATTCACCAGATTTCGGCGGTGATCGAGCTCAATGAGGAGTGGCGGCATGGATGGACTCAGCAGGCGCGACGCGTTGAAGGCCGGTGGGGTGGCCGGTGCTGCCGGGGCGTTGGCGGTGGTGGCGGCGACATCCACGGGGCGGGCGCAGCCGTGGACATGGTCGCCGGAGGGGTCGGTGGCCGGTTCGGGCGCCGGCGCCGATCCGATGACGGTGTGGGATCCCGAGGCCGACGAGCTGGTCGCCGGCCTGATCGATCGGGGTGAAGTCCCCAGGGTCAACGATCTGTTGCGGACCTGGACGCGCAACGGTCAGCCGTTGCCTGCCGGGTTACCACCGGAATTACGGGATTTCATGGAGTACGCCCGCCAACTGCCGCAGTGGACCGATCCGGCCAAGCTGAACACCGCGATCGAGTTCAACAAGAAACGCGGCCTGTATCTCGGTGTGCTGTACGGGTTCGCCAGCGGCATGATGAGTACGGTCATCCCCAAGGAAGCCCGGTCGGTCTACTACTCCAAGGGCGGTCACGACCTCAAGGACCGTATCACCAAGACCGCGAAACTCGGCTATGACATCGGTAGTAACAACGCCTACGCCCCGGACGGGGAAATGGTCGTCACCTGTGTGAAAACCCGTCTGGTGCATGCGGCCGTGCGGCATCTGCTGCCGCAGTCACCACACTGGGTGCATTCCGCCGAAGAGAATATTCCGATCAGCCAGGACGACATCATGGTCACCTGGCACAGCCTGCCCACGACCGTCATGCGGCATCTGACGAACTGGAAGGTGCCGATCCCGGTGCACGAGTCGGAGGCGTTCCTGCATTCCTGGCAGGTCGCGGCCCATATGCTCGGGGTCCGGGACGAATACATCCCGAAATCGTGGCCGGAAGCCAACTCCCAGGCGGAGCAGGTCCTCGACCCCATCCTGATGCCGACCCCCGAGGGCATCAAACTGGCCGATCGGCTGCTGAGCCTGGGCGCCAATGTCGACCTCGCGATTCTGAGCAAGCCCGTCCTCGGTTCGTTCACCCGCTTCCTGCTGGGCGACCGGATCGCCGACGGACTGCACATTCCGCGCGAACCGGTCTGGGATCCGCTGCTCCGGTTCAGCTGGGGCCCGTTCATCGCGGTGCGCGAGGGCATTCTCACCGCCGTCCCCCCGATGGGCGACCCGTACTGGCTCCTCGACGAGTTCCTGCGCAAGGGCGCGCTGATGTACCTGTCCGAATTGCGGATGCCGATCAGTATCGAGATCCCGACCATGAACCGCGATATGAGCGTGCCACCGCGCTGAACCCCCTCGACGTGCCATCCATTCACTATCAAGGAGCGCGATGACGCCCACCACTCTTCGTCTTGCCGTCGCCTCGATCGCCGCGGTGAGTCTCGTCGGTACCGCGGCCGGCGCGACGGCCCAGCCCGGCTCGGCCCCGTCCGCCGTGCCGGTGGCCGAGGCCGAATCCGGAACCGGTTCGTCGGCACTGGATGCCGGGTCGGCGGCGGCGCGGACGGCCGGGATACTCGTCGGCAACGGCGATATCATCGGCATCATCGTCCTGCTCGGCATCACGCCTTTCCAGATGCTCACCGAAGGCGTCTGCGATCTGGCCACCATGTCGGCGCTGCCGAGTCCCTGCTCCCCGGGGCGGGCCCACTACCCCTCATAAGCCGGTCCGGGAAGAACGGCCGCGCCCCCGCCCAACAGCGGGGCGGCCGCTTACCCGGGTCGCCCGGGGCGGGGCCAGGGTTGAACCGGGGGGGGTAAAAGCCGCACCCGGTCCCCACCA
>NZ_JARWPM010000417.1 GCF_029869215.1 Nocardia carnea | reverse complement strand
TTTCTGTGGCCGCGCCGGTGCCCCCCCCCGCCCGGGTCCGACCGGGGGGTCCGCCCCACCCCTCCCTTTCCCCCCCCCCCCCCCCCCCCGCCCGCCCCCCCCCCCGAGGCGGTGCTGGCCGGGAAAGTCCCCGCGGGTCTGCACTACGCCGACGAGGTCCTCGACCCTCGCGCACTGCTCGATGCCGTGGCCGCACTCGGGGCCTTGCCCGTATTCCAGACCCATCAGCACGCCCACGACGCACCCCTGGAGATCGGTAGCCTGTGAACGAATCCCCGCCCACACCGAGCCGGCGCAGCGCACTGTCCGCACCACCGAAGGTGGTCGTCTGCGGGACGTCGTTCGGACGGGTGTACCTGCGTGCGGTGCACGAAGACCCGGAGGTCGAGCTCGCGGGTATCGTCTCGCGCGGTAGCGCCGCGTCGCTGGCGTACGCGAAATCCTATGGAGTACCGCATTATCGGGGCGTCGAGGAGTTGCCCGGCGATATCGATATCGCGTGTGTCGCGGTCCGCGCCGGTGCCGCCGGCGGTGACGGTGCGAAGCTGGCGCAGAGTTTGCTGAGTCGCGGTATCCATGTGTTGCAGGAGCATCTGCTGCACCCCGACGAACTCGCCGGCTGTCTGCGGACCGCCCGGGAGAACGGGGTCTGCTATCGGCTGAACTCGTTCTATCCATATCTGGCGCCGGTCGAGTTGTTCCTGCGGGCGGCGGAGCTCCTGCGGGAGCGGCAGCGGCCGTTGCATGTGGATGCGGCGGCCGGTGGTCAGGTGGTGTATTCGCTGCTCGATATCATCGGCCGGGCCGTCGGCCGGCTCAGCCCTTGGGCGGTCTGCGATCCCGCTCCGGTGCCGCCGGAACTGGCCGCACTGGCCGATCCGCCGATGCCCTACAGTCAGCTGACCGCGGTGATCGGCGGTGTGCCGGTGTCGTTGCGGGTGCAGAACCAGATCCACCCCGCCGACCCGGACAATCATGCGCTGCTGCTGCATCGGCTCGCGATCGCGTTCGAGGGCGGCGTGCTGTCGCTGGCCGATACCCACGGCCCGGTGCTGTGGAGCCCGCGTCTGCACACCGCTCGGGACGCGACCGGGCGGCTGGTCATGTCCGGCCCCGGCACGCAACGGCTCGAGGTGCCGAGCACGCAGATCCTCGGCCCCACGGCCGGTCCGGCCTTCCGGACCGTCTTCGACGAACTCTGGCCGGGCAGCATCCGGGTGGCCCTCGGCCGGTTGCGCGCCGATATCGCCGAGCCGAGCCGGACCCGTGTCGCCGGGCAATGGGCGATGACCGTCACCGCCATCTGGCAGCGGCTCACGACAGTGCTCGGGCAGCCCGAGCTGATCCGGCCGGACACCCCGGCGCCGGTACCGCTGCCGGAACTGCTCGCCGCCGGTGCACCGCGGTCCGGTGACGCGCGATGACCACACCTGCCTCGTCCCGCGAACTGGCCGACCTGCAGGCGTTCTCGGCCGATCCGTTCAGCACGATGGCGCGCCTCTACCGCGAGAACGGCGCGATCTCCACCCTCGGCGCCGGGCCGATGCGCTTCCGGCTCGCCCTCGGCACCGAAGCCGGTGCGTTCCTCCTCGCGAACAGTCACCTTTTCAGCTGGGAAGCAGCATTCGCCGCGCTGGCTCCGCTGACCGGGCGGTCGGCCTTGCTGGTCAACGACGGTGACCGGCACCGGCGGCTGCGCCGGCTCGTCACCCCGGCCTTCACCGCCCGCCGGGTCGGCGACCACCTCGAGACGGTGACCCGGCATATCGAGAACGCCATGGCGGACTGGGAACCGGGCGCGGTGGTCGACGTGTACCCCGCACTACGCCGGGCCATGCGGCTGGCCACCCTGGAGAGCCTGTTCGGCAGCGCCGCCATGGACCGTTCCGAAGGCCTGGACGACTGGCTGCACGATATCCACCGCGCCATCGACACCGATGTGGTCGGGGGCAGTATCGAACGCGGTTCGGGGTCGCCGGTCTGGCGCCGGGCACTGCTGGCGCGTTCCTCGGTGCACCGCTGGGTGATCACCGAGATCGCACGGCGGGGCGGCCGGGCGGAATCGGGGCACGACGTTCTCGGCGTACTGCTGCGCGGGGTGGGCCCCGACCGGCTCACCGGCGACGAGATCACCGACCAGCTGGTCAGCCTGCTCGAGGCCGGAGCCGAGACCACGGCGGCGCAACTGTCGTGGATGCTGTTGTGCACCCTGCGCGATCGCCCGCTCTGGACGCGGATCGCCGCCGCTGTCGCCGAGCACCGCGGGGCCGGATCCGGGCCGCGCGAGCTGGACCATCTCGTCTCGGAAACGATGCGGCTCTACCCGGCGACGGCTGTCGTCTCACGGAAGGTTGCGAGCGAATTCACCCTGGCCGGGCGGGTATTCGTCCCCGGCGACCTGGTGCTCTTCAGCCCGTTCCACACCCACCGGCTGGACTCGGTTTGGCGGGAACCGGAACGGTTCGACCCGCTGCGGTGGGATCCCGGTTCCGCGCGTTATCACCGCCCGGCACCGCATGAGTTCCTGCCGTTCGGGGTCGGTCCGCACCGCTGTATCGGTGCCCACTTCGCCACCATGGCGATCAAAGCCGCATTCGCCACCCTTGCACGCCGGATCGACGGCGAACTGATCACGACCGAGGCGCGGCCCGCGGGATTGATCGGCATGCACCCGAGTGGTGGGATCACGGTGCGCATCGACCGAATGCGGTGCAGTCCCCGCGGTGGTGACGGCGGAACGGACCGGCAGCGTAACGGCGTCGATGCCTCGGTGCGCCCGGGAAACGGGACGGCTCGGTGAATCCGGAAACCCTGTTCCGTCTGCTGGTGGTGTTCGCGCTGATCCTCGCCGTGGCGCGAGGTGCCGGGTGGCTCGCCGAGCGGATCGGCCAACCGGCTGTGGTAGGTGAGATCTGTGCCGGGATTCTGCTCGGTCCGACAGTGCTCGGGGGTGAGCTGACCGGGCTGTTGTTCCCGGCCGAGGTGCGCCCCGCACTGCGGGTCCTGGCGGACGCGGGCGTCGTGCTTTTCATGTTCCTCGTCGGCTCGGAATTGAACGAGAAGTTGTTGCGGGGGCAGGGGAAGGCGGTGGCCCGGGTGGCGTGTACCGCCATGGCGGTGCCTTTTGTACTGGGAGCCGCGCTGGCGCTGTATCTGGCCGGCCATCACCCCGGGCCGGACCGCCTGGCCTTCGCGCTGTTCATGGGAACCGCGATGTCGGTCACCGCGTTTCCCGTGCTGGCCCGCATCCTGGCCGACCGTGGGCTGATGAAAACCCGGAACGGTGCGCTCGCACTGGCGTGTGCGGCGGTGGGGGATGTACTGGCGTGGACTCTGCTCGCCGTCGTTGCCGCGCTGGCCGGCGGGGCGGTCGCGCCGTGGCGGGTCCTTTTCGTCGTACCGTTCGCCGTGGTGCTCGTCTTCGCGTTGCGTCCGGCGCTGACCCGGCTCGGGGCGCGCTGGAATCGGGGCCGGTCCACGATCACGGGCCGCCGGGGTGCCGGGGTTCTGGCCGTGGTCGCGGCCGGGTTGACGGTATCCGCCGGAGCCACCGAGTGGATGGGTCTGCACCTGGTCTTCGGCGCTTTCCTGTTCGGTGTGGCCATGCCGCGCCGGAACTGGGACGGTATGGCCGAATGGGCACTGCCGTGGGTCCGGCGCGCCGCGGCGCTGCTGTTGCCGGTGTTCTTCGCGGTCGCCGGGGCGGCGGTGGACCTCTCCGAGGTCGACGGCTCCGTACTGGGTGAACTGGCCCTCGTACTGTTGGTTGCCATCGGCGGTAAAGGGCTCGGCGCCTACGCCGGTGCCCGGATGAGCGGTATCGGGGTGCAGCCCGCGGCCACCCTGGCGATCCTGCTCAACACCAGGGGACTGACCGAGTTGATCGCGCTGGCCGTCGGGCTTCGGCTGGGCCTGCTCGATACCGCGCTGTATTCCGTCCTGGTGATCATGGCGCTGGTGACCACGGCGATGACCGGGGTCCTGCTGCCGCTGGTGCCGTCGCCGTCTCGGGTACCGCCCGAGGTGCCACCTCGGATCGTTCCGCCCGAGGTACGGCCCGGGCGCTGATCGGCGAAGGCACGCGGACCCGGTCAATTGCGCTGGGAGAGGTGGCGCAGGACGCGGTCGGGTGTGGTCCACACTTCCGGGTCCGGCGGGGTGATCTGTGGCGGGCTGTATCGCTGGGGTGCGCTGCCGGAACCCGGTGGCTGCAGGTGGAGAGTGGTCAGGGCGGCGACCACTGTCGACCGGACGGGCAGGCGCGCGGTGACCGGATCGGCGGCGGCGATGCGGGCGATTCGCGGGTCGGGGGCCACGAGGCAGAGTCCGACGCCCGTGCTGCGGTAGGTCTGGGCGTCCTCGGCGAGGGCGGCGAGAGTGCGCAGGGACAGGAAATCGAGCCGGCTGGTATCGACGATCAGCGCACCGGCTCCGGCCGCGGCCGTTTCGGCGGCCTTGCGGACCTGCGCACGCCACAGCGGCAGGGTGAACGCATCGGCTTCCCCGCGCGCCGCCAGCACGACAACCTCGCCGCGGCGGCGGAGGCGGAAGACCAATTGCTGTTCGGGGCGTCTGCGGCCCGGCGGCGAAGGGGTCGAGGAAAAAGCGGAGAAGCTGGTGTTGGGATCCATGATGTACCCGAATCGGCTCAGGATGCGCTTCGGCATCGTCGTCACACCGACCCTGCAGTCTCAAGGTGAACCCGTGACTCAGCTCCACCCTAGCCCACGATGACGGGTAGGGGCGGCGCCGAACGGGGAATCGTGATCTTCGGGTGGGTGGCTCGGGCGGGCAGGATCCGCCGCGGACGGGCCGCTGCGTTTGCCCGGCCGGCGGGCGGGTAGACCGCCCGCCGACGGCAGCCGGCCGTCACCGGTTCCGTCCTCCGACCTTCGAGAAGGGAGTACACGATGAGCCAGATCAGTCCTGTTCAGGTGCAGAAGTACCTGTCCGGCATCGACTACCCGTGTGATCGCGACGGCTTGGTCTCCCAGGCCGAGAACAACGGTGCGGACGCGGATGTGATCCATGCCCTGGAGGCTCTGCCGGACCGGACCTTCGACGGACCGAACGCGGTGAGCCAGGCGATGTTCTGATCGACAACGGTCCGGCCGGGCCGTGTGTTCGGACCGGCCGGACCGAACTGTCCGCTGATTCCCGGCGCCGGGTATGTTTCGGACCGGTGATCCGGGATATCCGGCGCGAGTGAAGAAAAATATTTTCGTGCCGGCTCTCACCGAGACACAGCGCGGTGAAATAGGCACCGTAGATATTCCCGGTGGAATATCGGTACACGGACTGCTCGATTACGATTCGCTGATCTCGGCCGAAGAACTGGATTTCGACGAACTACTGGACCGGGCACGCGCGGAATTGCGGTCGTTCGACGGCCGGGTGGACGCCCTCATCGCACACTGGGACTTCCCCACGAGTGTGATCGTGCCGATACTCGCGCGCGAATCGGGATTACCCGCACCGAGCCTGGAAAGTGTGCTGAAGAACGAGCACAAATATTGGAGCCGGGTACTGCAGCGCGAGGTGGTCCCGGACTGTGTTCCGAAATTCTGCGCCTTCGACCCTTTCGACGACGACGCACTCGACCGGATCGATATACCGTTCCCGTTCTGGGTGAAACCGATCAAATCACATTCCTCACAACTGGGCTTCGAAGTGCCCGACGCGGGGGTTTTCGCCGAGGCCCTGCAACGGATCCGCGCGGAGATCGGCCGGATCGCCGACCCGTTCGATCAGGCGCTGGCCCGGGTGGACGTACCGGACGATATCCGGATGGCCGGCGGGCGGACCTGTCTGGCGGAGGAAATCGTCACCGGTACCCAGGCCGCGCCCGAGGGGTCGATGTTCCGGGGCGACTATCACGTACACGGCGTTTTCGATATGCGTAAGGACGCCGACGGCCGCAGCTTCACCCATCTCGACTATCCGGCCCGCACCGTGCCGCCGGAGGTACAGCAGCGCATGATCGAGGTCACCGAGCGTTATCTGCGGCACACCGGTTTCGACAACGGCTGCTTCAACTCGGAGTTCATGTGGGACGCCGAGACCGGGAAGTTGTCGCTGATCGAGGTCAACACCCGGATATCCCAATCGCACAGCGACCTTTTCGCGAAGGTCGACGGCAGCTCCAATCACCGGGTCGCCATCGATGTGGCCCTGGGGATTCCGCCCCGGATGCCGCACCGCAAGGGGGAATTCGCCGTCGCGGCACAGTGCCTGGTGCCGCGCTACGAGGACGGGATCGTCACCCGGGTGCCGAGTGACGAGGAAATCGCCGCATTGCAGCGCCGCTTTCCCGGGACGATCGTGAAACTCGATGTGCAGGTGGGGGAGAAGCTCTCGGAGCTACCGAATCAGGACGCCTACCGCTACAAACTCGCCACCCTCTATATCGGTGCCGGTGACGCCGACATGCTCGAGCAGCGGTACCGGGATGCCATCACGGCGCTGCCGTTCGAATTCGAGGAGGTCCACTGAGGTTGCGTACCGTCGAAACCTTTCCCTACCAGGTGCTCGACACCGAGAATATTTTCATCCCGATGCGCGACGGCGCCCGGCTCGCGGCCCGGATGTGGCGGCCGCGCACCGACGAGCCGATGCCCGCGGTCCTCGAATACATCCCGTACCGGAAACGGGATCTGACCCGGGCCCGCGACGCGCTCAACCACCCGTACCTGGCGGGTCACGGCTATGTGAGTGTGCGCGTCGACCTGCGCGGCAGCGGCGATTCCGACGGGGTGCTGACCGATGAGTATCTGCCGGTGGAACACGACGACGCCTGCGATGTGATCGAATGGCTGGCCGCGCAGCCGTGGTGCGACGGCAATGTCGGGATGATGGGCATCTCGTGGGGCGGATTCAACAGTCTGCAGGTGGCGGCGCGCCGGCCGCCGGCGTTGAAGGCGATCGTCAGTGCCTCCGCGACCGAGGACCTGTATGTCGACAATATGCATTACATGGGCGGCTGCCTGCTGTCGGACAACCTGTCCGAGGCGACGGTGATGTTCGCCTTCAACAGCCTGCCGCCGGATCCCGCGATCGTCGGCGACCGCTGGCGGGAGATGTGGCAGGAGCGCCTGGCCGGCAGCGGCCTGTGGATCGAGCGCTGGCTCGAGCACCAGCACCGCGACGACTATTGGAAACGTGCGTCGGTGAACGAGGACTACCGCGCGGTGCAATGCCCGGTGCTGGCGGTGGGCGGCTGGGCCGACGGCTATACCAATGCGATCTTCCGGCTGCTCGAACACCTCGAGGTGCCGCGGCGCGGGCTCATCGGGCCATGGGGCCACAAGTATCCGCACCTGGGGGTTCCCGGGCCGGCGATCGGCTTCCTGCAGGAGCTGGTGCGCTGGTGGGATCACTGGCTCAAAGGCCACGACACGGGGGTGATGGACGAGCCGATGCTGCGGGCGTGGATGCAGGACAGCGTTTCGCCGCAGCCCTCCTACGCCGATCGGCCCGGCCGCTGGGTGGGGGAGCCCGGCTGGCCCTCGCCGAACCTGTCGCCGCGCCGTTTCGCCCTTACCCGGTACGCCCTGACGGAAGACGCGGTGCGTCCCGAGGACGAGCGGCCGCTGGACCTACAGTCACCGCTGAGTGTCGGCATGTTCGCCGGGAAATGGGCCTCCTATGCCGCGACCCCGGATCTACCCGCCGACCAGCGGGAAGAGGACGGCGGTTCGCTGGTGTTCGAAACCGAACCTCTGCCCGAGACCTGCGAAGTGCTGGGTATCCCCACCCTGGATCTCACGGTGTCGGCCGACCGTCCGAACGCGATGGTGGCGGCCCGCCTCTCGGATGTGGCGCCCAACGGGGAGGCCACCCGCGTGACCTACGGATTGCTCAACCTCACCCACCGGGACGGCAGCGCGGCACCGGAGCCGCTGGAACCGGGCCGGGAGTACCGGGTTCGGGTACCGCTGAACGGGCTGGCGCATTCCTTCCCGCCCGGCCACCGCATCCGGCTGTCGATCTCCTCCTCGTACTGGCCGCTGGCCTGGCCGTCGCCGGAACCGGCGATGCTGACGATCACCACCGGGCAGAGCGCACTGACCCTGCCGCACCGGCAACCGCGTGACGAGGACCGGCAGCTCCGGGACTTCGGACCGCCGGAGGCCGGCCCCGAGGCGCCGTCCACCCTGCTGCAGCCCGGGCGGCACCACTGGAAGGTCGAACGTGATCTGGCATCCGGGGTCTCCACCCTGGAGATCGAGAACGACCAGGGCACCTTCCGGCTCGACGACACCGGCACCGTCGTGCGCCGGGCCACCACCGAATGGTTCAGCTTCCGCGGGAACGACCCCGCCTCGGTATGGGGCGAGACCCGGACGGTGCGCCGGATCGAACGCGAGGAATGGCGGACCGAGGTCGCCACCCACACCATCCTGCGCTGCACTCCCGATGAGTTCATCGTGGACGCCGAACTGGACGCCTACGAATTGGACGATCCCGCTGCCGATCCGCGAACGGCCGAGAAACGGGTGTACTCGGAGAGCTGGCATCGGCGAATCCCCCGCGACCTGGTGTAGCGGGGGTCAGACCGAGTGCGGGTAGGTTTCGCCGGGTTCTTCCGGGCCGCGGTGCGACAAGAGATCCAGTGGAGTCAGCGCGCTCGTCTCGTCGATATGCAGCAGCGCGTCGAACCGGTCGGCGGGCCGGGCGTGGAAGTAGTGGCTGCGGCGTTCGTTGTCCGGTCGGTAGACCACCCCGATGGCCCGCTCCAGCAACGGGGCGGCCAGCGCCGGGATCGGCCCCCGGTCCAGGCGCAGCAGCAGCCGGTCGTCGCCGGTCCGGTGCAGCAGGTTCTCCACACTTCCCGGTTGCGACGGCCGCACCCGTTTCACCCGGGGCGGGCCGTCCCAGCCGTCGGCGGCCAGCACAGTACCGGTATGGGTGGTGAAGCCGATGATCCGGGATTCGCCCGGGCATTTCTGACGCACCAGTTGCCCCAGATTCAGTTCCCCGGCGGCCCCGAGTTCGGTGGCCCGCGCATCTCCGATATGCGAATTATGAGCCCACACCACGATTTTCGCGTCCGGGTCGGTGCGGGCGCGCAGGTGGTCCCGTAACGCGGTGAGCGTGGCGAACATATGCTCGTCCCGGAGATTCCACGACGAGACCCGGGAGCCGAACATCGCCCGGTAGTACTCTTCCGCGGCGGCGACCAGGCGGGCGTTCTGCTCGGCGTAGAACAGCGCGGCGGGAGCGCTGTGCCCGTCGGTGCGCCGGCCCGGCGCACCGATCCGCTGTAATTCCACGAGCTGGGCGACCACGGCGTCCGCGCAGTCCTCGCCGGCCCCGAACGCGGCGGCATAACCGTAGTGCTGTTCGTCGGTGTGCTGGTCGAAGCAGGCGTAGCGGGCGCGGGCACGCCGCGCCGCGGCCGGGTCGACACGGTCGAGGTAGCCGACGACCTCCGCGGCCGAGCGGCGCATGCTGTAGAGGTCCAGGCCGTAGAAGCCGGCGGAGCGCGCCGGGTCGCGGCGGTTGTGTTCGCGCAGCCACTCGAGGAAATCGCGGACCACGGTATTGCGCCACATCCACATGGGGAACCGCTGGAATCCGCGCAGCGCGGTCTCCGCATCGCCGTCGTCCCCGCGCCCGCAGACGTACCGGTTCGCGCGGTAGGCGTCGGGCCAATCGGCTTCCACGGCCACCGCGCGGAATCCGGCGCGTTCGACGAGGGTGCGGGTCATCCGGGCCCGGGCCGCGTAGAACTCGGCGGTACCGTGCGTGGCCTCCCCGATCAGCACGTACCGGGCATCGCCCACCAGGTCCAGCAGGGCCTCGTCGGACGGCACCTCGCCGTCGAGCGGGGTGGCGGCGGCCCGGACCGCGGCCTCCGGTCCGGTCGCCGCCGGGAAGCCGTCCTCGGTCCGGGTGCCCGTGGCCTCGGCGAGCAGTTCGCGGACTTCCGCATCGGAGGTCTGGGTGAAATCGCGGTACGCGCCGCCCACCCCGGTGAACGCGGCGGGGATATGCGCGCAGACCATATCGTCGACCCGGCCGCGGAGCCCGGCGCAGGTATGTTCGGGCGCCACGGGTACCGCGACGATCACCCGGGCCGGATGCATGCGATACACCGTGCGGATCGCGGCGTCCATGCTCGCGCCGGTCGCCAGGCCGTCGTCCACCAGGATGACCGTCCGGCCCGTGACGTCGAGCAGCGGCCGGTCGCCCCGGTAGGCCTGCTCCCGGCGGCGCACTTCGCGGCCCTCGGCGCGGGCGATACGTTCCAGTACATCGGGCCCGACCTGTTCGGCGGCCAGCACATCACCGTTGGTGACCAGGACGCCACCGCTGGCGATCGCGCCCAGCGCCAGTTCCGGGTTGCCGGGGGAACCGAGCTTGCGCACGACCAGCACATCCAGCGGCGCGTCCAGCACCCGCGCCACCTCGTACGCCACCGGCACCCCGCCGCGGGGCAGGGCCAGCACGACCGGGTCCGCGGCACGGAACCGGTCCAGTTGCCGCGCGAGCACCCGGCCGGCTTCCCGTCGGTCGCGATAAGCGGTTCTCGCCATAGGGCCGCGCTACCCGGTGCCGATCAGGGCAAACAGGACGCGGCCCGTGCGCGGCCGCCTACTCCGATACGGCGGAGGTGCGCTCGGCGGCCGGTGCGGCCGCCGGATCACTGCCGTTGTCCGGCTCGATGTCCTGGTGCAGGGTCAGCAGGACGTGATCGAGACGAGTGCGCAGCCGGACCTCGTCGTCGGCGAGACCCGGTAGCGCGGCGACCATCCGTTCGGCGATCCGGCGCAACTTGATATTGGTTTCCTGGGAGCGCCAGCGCAGTACATGAAAGGCCTGTTCGGCGTTGATTCCGTAGGCCAGCATGAGGGCGCCCTTGGCCTGTTCGATGACGACCCGGGCGTCCAGGACCTGCGGTAACGCGTCATCGAGCGCCTCGCGGCGGAACTCGGCGGCGGTGGAGGACAGGTCGATGTAGAAGCCTTCGGTGCCGATCGGTTCACCGTTGTCGTCGAACATCGGCTCGGAGACGACCAGGACCTCCCGCACCCGGCCCGCCGTATCGATGATCCGGTGCCGGCTGGAGAACGGGCCACCGTCCTCGACCGAGGAGATCATCGCCTCGAGCCGGTCGCGGTCGTCGGGGTGTTTATGGGACAACAGCAGCTCGGTGGTGGGCCGGACGTCCGGAGGATGCCCGTGGAGCCGGGCTACCTCCGGCGACCATTCCCAGCTCCGGCTGGCGAAATGATAACGGAACCGGCCCACCTCCAGGGGGTCACCGGCACCGACTACGCGCTCGACCAGTTCTACTTCGGACTTCGGCAGCGCGTCCCGCTCGTTCATGGGCATGATTATTCCCCGCCGGTCCGAACCGGCGGTCGACCGCCCGCATCTTTGTTCGATGCCCGGGGCAACCGGTCCGCGGGGGCGGGGCGCGGAGGCGCGGTGCGGGTCAGTCCATACCGCTGTGCTCCCGCGGTGTGGACTCGTCGGATTCGATCGTCTCGCCGACGGGATGTTCGTCGGCATGGGTGGGCTCGCTGTGCTCGTCCGCGATATCGGGTTCGTCCGCGGCGGTGGCGCGGAGGCGGGGGTCGGGGTCCGGGCTGCTCATACGGGGCGGGTACCCAGCCGGGAGGTGCCGACGCACGGGCGTGCTTGTTTATCCGGCCGGGATCCGGGAAGCCGCCGACCGGAGCCGCAGCCATCGCGGCGCGTATCGCCGGTTCGTCATCGAGGAGGACACACTGTGGACCGAACACCGGATCAGCATTCCGTGACGCCCGCCGCGTCGGATGCGGCGCAGCGGCCGCTCGGCGAGGGCCGCGACGGTGCCGACGATAAACAACGGCAGCTCGACCCGCTGCGCCAGGACCGGGAGAGCGGTTACCTCACCACCCAGCAGGGGGTGCGGGTGGACCACACCGACGACGCCCTGACCGTCGGCGAGCGGGGTCCGACCCTGCTGGAAGACTTCCATGCCCGCGAGAAGATCACCCATTTCGACCACGAACGCATCCCGGAGCGCGTGGTGCACGCCCGCGGTGCGGGCGCCTATGGGTATTTCCGGCCGTACGACGGCTGGCTTTCCGACTACACGGCCGCGAAATTCCTGACCGATCCGACGATTCGCACACCCGTTTTCGTCCGGTTCTCGACCGTCGCCGGATCGCGCGGTTCGGCCGATACGGTCCGCGATGTCCGCGGGTTCGCCACGAAGTTCTATACCGAGCAGGGTAACTACGATCTGGTCGGCAACAATTTCCCGGTGTTCTTCATTCAGGACGGCATCAAATTCCCGGATTTCGTGCATGCCGTCAAACCGGAACCCCACAACGAGATCCCGCAGGCGCAATCGGCGCACGACACGCTCTGGGATTTCGTGGCCGAACAGCCGGAGACCCTGCACGCGATCATGTGGCTGATGTCGGACCGGGCGCTGCCGCGTAGCTATCGGATGATGCAGGGCTTCGGTGTGCATACGTTCCGGTTCGTGAATGCCGAGGGGCGCGGGACGTTCGTGAAATTCCACTGGAAACCCGCGCTGGGGACGCATTCGCTGGTGTGGGACGAATGCCAGCAGGTCGCCGGACGCGACCCGGACTACAACCGGCGCGATCTCTGGGACAGTATCGAGGCCGGCGATTTCCCGCGCTGGGAACTGGGTGTGCAGCTGGTTCCGGAGGAACAGGAATTCGATTTCGATTTCGACCTGCTCGATTCCACGAAGATCATTCCGGAGGAGCAGGTACCGGTCCGTCCGGTCGGTGAACTGGTGCTCGACCGTAATCCGGACAACTTCTTCGCCGAAACGGAACAGGTCGCGTTCCATACGGCCAATGTGGTGCCGGGTATCGACTTCACCAACGATCCGCTGCTGCAATTGCGGAATTTCTCCTACCTGGACACCCAGCTGATCCGCCTCGGCGGGCCCAACTTCGCGCATCTGCCGGTGAACCGGCCGCTGGCCGATGTGCGGACGCATCAGCAGGACGGGTACGCCCGGCACGATATCCCGCACGGCCAGGCGTTCTACACCAAGAACACCATCGGCGGCGGTTGTCCTGCGCTGGCCGACGAGGAGGTGTTCCGGCATTACACCCGCCGGGTGGAGGGCGATACCATTCGTGCCCGCAGCGAAAGCTTCAAGGAGTACTACCGGCAACCCCGGATGTTCTGGCGCAGTATGACCCCGACGGAGGCCGAGCACATCGTCTCCGCGTTCGCGTTCGAACTGGGTAAATGCCGGCGGGTGGAGATCCGGTCGCGGGTACTCGACCAGCTGGTCCGGGTCGACCCCGACCTGTCGGAACGGGTCGCGGCGCAGCTCGGACTGCCGGCCCCCGCGGGCGGCGCGGTCGAGGACGTACCGGTATCGCCGGCACTCTCCCAGCTGAAGGATCCGCCGCCCACGATCGCCACCCGCAAGATCGCGGTTCTGGCGGCCGACGGGGTGGACGTGGCGAGCGTGGACCGGCTGCGTACCGCGCTGGCCGAGCGCGGCGCCGAGACCGAGGTGCTGGCCGAGCACGGCGGCGAACTGCGCGGTGCCGGCGACGGTGCGCTGGCGGTGGACCGGACCCTGGCGACGATGGCCTCGGTGCTCTACGACGCCGTGGTCGTGGCCGGGGGCGAAGCCGCCGCGCAGGCACTGGCCGCGGCCGGTCCGGCGGTGCACTTCGTGACCGAGGCATACAAACACGCCAAACCGGTGGCGGCGCTCGGCGCGGGCACGGAAGTACTGCGGGCCGGTGGTGTCGCGGTGCCGCCGGAACCGGATACTCCGGTCGACGGTGTGCTCCATGCCGGTGACACGGTATCCGACGGTTTCGTCGAATCCTTCGCCGGTGTTCTCGCGAAACATCGCGTCTGGGAGCGGGATACGTCAGCCGTACCCGCCTGACGGGCAAACCGGGGCCCCGGTGGATTCGACGGAGTCCACCGGGGCCTGTGCTCGTCGCGGCGGGCGGTCGGGACCGCCTGCCGTACCGCGCGCGCCGGGTGGTGGGGGTCGCCGCGGGCGAGCCGGACGGCTTGTCCGCCGCGCGAGCCGGGGGTGTGTCCGTCCCGAGCCGGACGGCGGGTTCGCCGCGGGCGATCCGGCAGAGCTGTGTGCTCGCGGCCGCCGGGTCGCCCGTCGCCGTTACGCCGCACCGGTCCGGCCGCCCGTGCCGATACCTATCCTGCGGAAACCACTGTCGCCCAGGGTCGTTTCGTCGAGAAGATTGCGGGTGTCCACGACGACCGCCCGCTCCACCGTGCCCGCCAGCCGCGCCCAGTCCAGCGCACGGAATTCGGGCCATTCGGTGAGGATCACCAGCGCGGCGGCCTCTTTCGCCACCAGGTACGGATCGTCGACCACCTGAACGGGGTCGAGACCCGGGGTGCCCGCGGGGACGCACGGGTCGTAGGCGGTGACCGTGACACCGTGGTGGCAGAGTTGCCGGGCGACGGTCACCGCGGGGGAGTCGCGCAGATCCCCGGTGCCCGCCTTGAACGCCAGGCCCAGCACCCCGATCCGGGTGCCGCGGAGGCAGCCGTCGGCCGCGCCGGTGACCGCCCGCCGGATCTTGCGCAGCACCATGGCCTGCTGGCGGTCGTTGGCGCGGACCGCGTCGCGGACGAGGGCGAAATCCAGGCCCTGCGCTTCCGCGGCGCGCAGCAGGGCATGGGTGTCCTTGGGCAGGCACGAACCGCCCCAGCCGGGGCCGGGGGCGAGGAAATCCGGCCCGATCCGGTTGTCCATGCCCATCGTGCCGGTCACCTGGGTGATATCGGCGCCGACGCGTTCGCACAGGTCGGCCATGGTGTTGACGAAGGAGAGCTTCACCGCGAGGAAGGCGTTGCTGGCGTATTTGGCGAGTTCGGCGCTGGCCGTATCGCAGCGGACCACCGGGGCGCCCGTGCCCGCGTAGAGGCCGGCCACCCGGTCGGCGGCTTCGGTATCGCCGTCGGCGGTGCCGACGAGAATGCGGTCCGGATGCAGGAAATCGTGCACCGCGTGACCCTCACGGAGGAATTCTGGGTTACTGACCACGGGTCGGCCTCCGAGGCCGGGAGATCCGGCGATCCGGGCCGCCGTGCCGACCGGGACCGTGGATTTGGTGACGAGGGTGCACTCGGGCCGCAGCACGGTGGACAAGGTCCGCAACGCCCGGTCGAGGACGGCGAGATCGGCCTCGCCGCCGTCGCCCATCGGCGTCGGCAGGCACAGCAGCACCACCTCGGCCTCGGCCAGTGCAGCGGGTTCCGTGGTGAAGGTGAGCCGCTCCTCGGCCAGGCCCTCGGCGACCAGTTCCGGCAGGTCCGGTTCGACGATCGAGATCGTGCCGGCCCGGAGCTGTTCGACCTTCGCCGCGTCGTTGTCCACACAGATCACGTGATGGCCCAGGTGGGCCAGGCAGGCGGCGCTGGTGAGGCCCACATATCCGGCGCCGACGATTCCCACGCGCTCACCCATGGCGGGCCCCCTTTCCGATCACTTCGGCCGCGGCGGTGAGTACCCGTTCGGGCCGCACCCGGAGCAGACCCGAATCCGGTTGTGTCCCATGGGGATCACCGGTCGTCCCGGCCCACAGCGCGATATGGTGGCGCGCGCCGGCGGGCGGGCCCCAGGTGCGCGGCGGGGTCGGGCCGAACAGCAGGACGGACGGCGTGCCGTAGGCGGTCGCGAGATGCCCGACCCCGGTATCGCCGCAGACGACCAGCGCCGCCGCGGCGACAAGCGCGGCGAGTCCGGTGAGATCAGTGCGTCCGGCGTAGACCGCCGACGGCGCGAGACCGGCCTGCGCGGCCACCGAATTCGCCAGTGGCAGTTCCGCCCGCGAGCCGGTGATCACCACCGGGCGGCCGCCGGCGGCCAGCTCACGGGCCACCCGGGCGAAACGTTCGGCGGGCCAGCGCCGCGCGGGGGCAGCCGCGCCGGGATGGACCACGATCGCGTCCGGCACCGGGGCGGGCACCGGTGGGGGCGGGAGTAGCAGCGCCGTGCGGTCGGCCGTGATCCCGTGGTATTCCAGCAGCCGGCACCAGCGGTCGACCTCGTGCAGGTCCGCGCGCCATTCGGGGCCGGGCTGATCCGGGAAGTCCGGGTGCCGATGGGTCAGCAGCGTATCCGGGCCGGTCGCCAGCAGATCACGAATGCTCTCCGGACCCTTGCCGTGCAGATTGACGGCCAGGTCCGGAGGTTCGTCCGGCCGGTGCAGCGCACCCAGTCCGGGGGTCGGCAGCAATTCGTCGACCGCGTCGATCGACGCCACGAGTCCCCGCAGCGGTTCGGGAGCGGCGAGAACCAGCCGCCGGTCCGGATAGGCGGCCCGCAACGCACGTAAGGCGGGCACCGCGGTCAGCAGATCGCCGAGCCCGAGTGCCCGCAGTACGAGTACCGATCCGCTCAGGGCCACGACCCCTCTTCCGAGGTGCAGACGACGAGCTCACGGACCTCGCAGCCCGGCGGCTGGGTCAGCGCGAACAGCACCGAACGCGCGACATCCTCTGGGCGGTTGAGTTTCGCGTCCGGCGGCGGTTTGTACTGTTCGGTGCGGCCGTCGAAGAACGCGGTGTGCATCCCGCCGGGGATCAGCAGCGTCACGCCGACCGCACCGGCGGTCTCGGCGGCCAGCGCCCGGGTGAATCCGACGACCCCGAATTTCGACGCACAGTAGGCGGTGGCGTCGCTGACCGCTTTGATTCCCAGGGTGGAAGCGCAGGTGACCACGGTGCCCCGATGCGCGCGCAGCGACGGGAGCGCGGCGCGGACCACCGCCACCGTGCCGAACAGATTCACCTGGACCACGCGCTCCCAGTCCTTGGCAGGGATCTGATCGAGCGGACCGCAGGCGTCGGTGCCGGCGGCCGTGAACACGCCGTCGATCCGGCCGTCCGCACGGTCGGTCAATTCCCCGACCGCGTTCTCGGCGGCCGCGGTATCGGCGAGATCGGCCCGGACGAAATCGACGGTCGTCGCCGGCTGGTCCCGGTCGATCACCAGCGGGCGGCCGCCGTGTTCGAGAACCGCGGCGGTGACCGCCGCGCCCAGTCCGGACGCGCCGCCGGTGATCAGGATATTGCCCAGGGTTCGCATCGCTCTCCTTCGTGGTCGGATCAGCCGCGGGACCGGCTGACCAGCTGGGTCGTCGAATAGCCGCGGACAGTGGGGATCAGCGCGATCTCGCCGCCGTGCCGGCGCACGACCTCGGCCTCGGGCAGGTCCGCCTCGGCGTAATCGCCGCCCTTGACCCAGATATCGGGCCGCAGCCGGTCCAGCAGTGCGCTGGGCGCGGATTCGTCGAATATCGCGACGGCGTCCACCGAGGACAGTTCCAGCAACAGCCGCGCGCGGTCGCGGGCGGCGACGATGGGGCGGCTCGGTCCCTTGAGCCGGCGCACCGAATCGTCGGAGTTCAGGCAGACGATCAGCGCATCGCCCATGGCCCGCGCCTGGCGCAGCAGGCTCACATGGCCGGGATGCAGCAGATCGAAACAGCCGCCGGTGGCGACGATCCGGCCGCCCCGGGCGCGGACCGCGGCCGCCACATCGAACGCCGAGCCGCCGATATCCGCGCCGCCCGTGGTAGCGGTAGCGGCGGTGGGGCCCTCGCAGGTCGACAGGGCGGCCGCCGCTCCGGTGGCGACGAATCTCGCCGCCGTCTCCACGGCATGGGTCACGGCCTCGGCCACGGTCGACCCGTCCAGCAGGGCCGCTGTGGCGGCGGAGGCGAATCGATCGCCCGCCCCGCAGGTGTCGGGGACGATCCGGTCCGCGCTGCGGATCGCCGCGGGGACGGGGATGGTCGCCAGCCGTTTACCGTTGGCCAGTACGGCGCCGGTGGCGCCGAGGGTGACGGCCACCGAATCGGCGGACCATTCGTCGCGCAGTACTTTCGCCAGTTCGTCGGGTTCGGCGTAGCCGGGCGCGAACTGCCGCGCCTCGCTCAGATTCGGTGAGATCAGCGAGGCGCCGGGGGTCGGGGTGGGCCCGCGCGGATGCGGGTCCCACACCACCGGCACCGCCCGGGCGAGTTCGGTGAGCAGGTGCCGGATCCGCGGATGGGCGGCGACGCCCCGGCCGTAATCGGCCACCAGAATCGCCCCCGCCGACCGCAGGGTGCGCACCACCGCCGAACTCACCGGGCCGGCGTCGGCGGTGCCGTCGCCGGTGTCCAGCCGCACCAGCGACTGGCCGCCGGCGCGTATCCGCGTTTTGCGTACGGTCTCCCCGCGCAGCACCAGCGGTACGACCTCGACGTCCGGTTCGAGCAGGCGCAGCAGATCGTGGCCGCCGTCGTCGTCGGTGGTGGCGGTGACCAGCGCGACCTCGGCGGCCGAACGTGCGGCGAGCAGCGCGGCCAGACCGGCACCGCCGGGGCGTAACCGGCGCTGCTGCACATCGACCACGGGCACCGGTGCCTCCGGGCACAACCGGGTGGCGGCGCCTTCGATATCGACGTCGAGCAGGGTGTCGCCCACTACGACCAGTGGTTTCACGCCGGAATTCCCAGGGCCTCGTCGAGTTCGGCGCACAGTGCGTGCACGAGCGCCAGATGTACCTCCTGCACCGTCGCCGTGCTCGGCGCTTCGACGGCGATCGCGTCGTCGCACAGTGCCGCCAGCGGGTTGGGGGCCGGCCCGGTCATGGCCCAGGTGCCGACCCCGAGGTCCTGGCCCGCCTTGGCGGCGGCCACCACGTTCGGGCTGGTTCCGCTGGTGGACAACAGGATCAGGATGTCACCGGGCCGGCCGTGCGCGCGGACCTGGCGGGCGAACAGTTCGTGGCCGCCGTAGTCGTTGACGATCGCGGTACCCGCCGAGGTATCGGCGTGCAGGGCGATCGCCGACAACGGCTGCCGCTCGTGGTGGAAACGGCCCACCAGTTCGCCGGTCAGGTGCTGGGCTTCGGCGGCGCTGCCGCCGTTACCGCAGGCGAGCAACCGGCCGCCGTTGTCGAGCACGGCCGCCAGTTCGCGACCCCAGCCGGCGATCTTCGGCGCGTAGGAACTGGTGCGCTGCAAGGCCGTGCACAGCGCCGCGAAATGTTGTTCGATCACGACACACCTCCCTTTCGCAGACCGGCATGGCGGTCCGCGCTGAGTTCTTCCGCCGCCTGAACGACCTGGTCCGGGGTGATGGACTCCAGGCACGGATGCCCGGCGACCGGGCATATCCGCGCCCGGCTGTCCCGGCACGCGGCGTGCTGGTCGCCGAGAACGGCCACCGGTACGCCGTACGGCTGCCAGCGGGCGGCGGGTACCACCGGTGCGAACAGCGAGACCACCGGGGTGCCCACGGCCGCGGCGAGATGGGCGGGGCCGGTGTTGGGCGCCACCACCACGATCGCGTCGCGCAGGACCGCGGCGAGTTCGGGCAGGGTGGTCTCGCCGCCGAGGTCGAGGGCATGGTTTCCGGCGACGGTCGCGGTGAGTTCCCGGTCGGCCGGCGATCCGGTGACGACCACCCGGTGACCCGCCCTGGTGAGGGCGGTGACGATCGCCGCCGAACGTAACTCCGACGGCTGCCGGGCCGGTACGGATGCCGCGGGATGAACCACCACATACCCCGGCCCGCCGGTCAGCGAGCGGGTATCCGGCAGCGGTTCCCGGACGGCGAGCTTCCCGTCGTCGCCGGGCGGTAGCGCGAACCCGGCCGCCGTGGCCAGCGAGAGTGCGCGTTCGGCTTCGGGCGGATCGCCGGACACCCGGTGGCGCAGATCCAGCAGCGATCCCGGATAGTCCTCGGAGATCGCGCCGATCCAGCCGATCCCGGCCATCCGCAGCAGCAGCGCCAGCGGTAGCGGTGACTGATGGAAGGACGTGAGGATCAGGGCGCGATCCAGTTCGAGGGCACGTAAGCGGTCGACGAACGCGCCGATATCCGCCGCGGTGACCGCCGGTGGTTCCGGGTCGATCCACGGCGCGCACCACGTCACGACCTCGTCCACACCCGGGAGCAGTTCCGCGCCCGCGCGGCCGCGCGGCCCGGCCAGCAGCGTCACCGATTCGGAGTGCGCGGCGACCGCGCGGACGCAGGGTCCTGCCAGCAGCACGTCGCCGACGTTGTCCATCCGCGCCACCAGCGTCCGCCCTGTCATGACGCACCCGCCATAGCCATCCGGACGGCCTCGGTGAGATCCCGCGCGACCAGTGCCTCGGTCCGCGCGCGACGCACTTCCTCGGGCCGGGTGCGTGCGGTCGGGACGAGAATGGCCCGGGCGCCGGCCGTCAGGGCGGCCGCGATATCGGCGCCGGTATCACCGATGAGCACGCACCGCTCGACCTCCACGCCCAGCTCGGCGGCGGCCCGCCGCACCATGCCCGGCGCGGGTTTGCGGCAGGCGCAGCCGTCCGCCTCGCCGTGCACACAGACCTGCCAGGTGGCGAACGGGCCGAGCAACTCCTCGACGCGGCGGTTGACGGCGGCGAGCTGATCGGGGGTGATCAAACCCTTCGCCACACCGGACTGATTGCTGACGATGCCGAGCTGGATCCCGGCCGCGCGCAGCATCCGCAGCGCGTCGGCGGCTCCCGGAACGGGGCGCACACCGGCCGGGTCGGCCAGATAGGGCACATCGACGATGAGGGTGTCGTCGCGGTCGAACAGCAGCGCGTGCGGCGCGGGATGGGTGGCGTGGCGGTGCCGCACCTCGCCGCGCAGCCGGTGCCAGCAGGCGGCCGGGGGAATGAGGGCACTGGTCACGGCCATCCGGGTGATCTCGCCGGGAGTGCGGGGACCGGGCAGGATGCGGCGCACGGCGAACTGGGCGGTGAGCGCGGTCCATATCGCACCGAACCCGAGTGCGGCGCGCCCGCGTCCGGCGGCACCCGCGGCCAGGGCCGCCGCACCCACCGCGGTGGTGAGGACATGCCGCGGCAGCAGGCCCGCGCGTTCACCGATACGCCGGCGCCAGTGCGCGCCGTATTTGCGCCGCATCAACGCGTTGTCGGCATTGCCGCGTTGAGCCCGCACGCTGGCCAGCGGCCCCGCGGTGCGAGCCGGATGCACGGTGACCCGTGCACCGTCCGCGATGGCGTAGCCGGCGAGGCAGACCCGGATCGCCAGATCGGCGTCCTCGCGGTAGGCGCGCGGGAACCGTTCGTCGAAACCGCCGACCGCGGCGAGCACCGAACGGCGATAGGCCATATCGGCGGTGATCCAGCGCGCGGTGGCCAGCCCGGCGGTTCCGCGTTCGTCGTCGGTAGGCCGGCGGTCGCGCGGCAACGGGACCTCGATGCGGGCGGTCGACGCCGCGACGGTGTCGTCGAGTCCGAGCAGATCGGCCGCCAGCCGGGCCGGCCAGTCGGCGGCGACGAGCACATCGTCGTCGAGGAAGGCGATCCAGCTGCCCGCGGCGTGCCGCCAGCCGGCATTGCGGGCCGCCGCCGGCCCCCGGCCACCCGATCGGATGACCTGGACCGGGGGTAGCCCGGCCGGCATGGTGAGCTCGGCACCGCCGCGGCGGTCGTCGACCACGATGATCTCGCGTGGTCCGGGACCGGTGGCCGAGCCGAGCCGATGCAGCAGCACGTGCAGACTGTCCCGGCCGGTGGTCGGGATGACGATGCTGTAGTCCGGTGCCGGCCCGTTCATGCGCGCCGCACCAGGAACGGGCCGAGCGCCAGCACATCGATCGGCGCGGACCCGAAACATTCGAGGGCGTCGCGCGGCGAATCGACCATCGGGCGGCCGGCGGTGTTGAGGCTGGTGTTGACCACGACGGGCAGGCCCGTGCGCCGGTCGAATTCGGTGAGCAGCCGCGCGGTGAGCGGGTTGTCCGCGGGATCGACGGTCTGCACCCGCGCGGTGTGGTCCACATGGGTCACGGCGGGTATCCGGTCCCGCCAGGCGGGGTCCACATCGTGGACGAACAGCATGTACGGGCTGGGTAACGGGCCGCGGTGGAATATCTCGGCGGCGCGGCCGGCGAGCACCATCGGCGCGACGGGCCGGAACTGTTCGCGGCCCTTCACATCGTTGAGGCGTTCCAGATTGGCGGCCCGGCCGGGATGCGCGAGCAGGGAGCGGTGACCCAGCGCGCGCGGGCCGAATTCGGCCCGGCCCTGGAACCAGGCGACGATCCGGTCCGCCGCCAGTGCTTCCGCCACCTCGGCCGCGATATCCGCCGGCCGCGTGTACCGGATGTTCGCGGTGCGCAGTACCGATTCCAGCTCCTCGTCGGACCATTCGCGACCGAGATCGGCTCCGCGCATGGGGGCGGCGCGTTCACCGAATTCGGCGGCCAGCTGCAAGGCCGCACCCAGGGCGGTGCCGGCGTCGCCCGCCGCGGGCTGGACCCAGATCCGGTCGAAGGGGCCTTCGGCGTGCAGGCGGGTGTTCGCCACACAGTTGAGGGCGATACCGCCGGCCAGGGTGAGGTTCGGCTGCCCGGTCTGCCGGTGCAGCCACGAGGTGAGGTCGAGCAGGACCTCCTCGAGCCGGCGCTGCACACTCGCGGTGAGGTCGGCGTGGTCGCGGCCGAGTTCGCCGTCGTGTACGGCGGGCGCGAAATCCGCCCAGCGCACCGGTTCGGTGCGGAAACCACCGTCGTCGGTGGCGTAGACGAGGTCGCGGAACCGGTCCAGGAAACGCGGCGTGCCGTAGGAGGCGAGGGCCATCACTTTGTATTCGTCGCTGGAGCGGGCGAAACCGAGGTGTTCGGTGAGATCCTCGTAGAGCAGGCCCAGTGAATGCGGGAGACGTTGCGCGGCGAGTTCCACGAATTTGCCGTCCCGGTACTCGCCGGCCAGATACGAGGTGCTCTCGCCGCGGCCGTCGGCCACCAGGACGGCGGAATCCGCCGGTACGGCGGCTGCGCCGAACGGCGCGGCGAGCGCCGCCGACGCCGCGTGCGCCACATGGTGGCGCACGAAACGCACGATCCCGGGATCGAGGCCGGGCAGTGCCGCGCGCAGGAAGCCCGGTGCCCGGCGGGCGTAATCGGTGCGGGTCTGCTCACTGGACGCGTCGAGACCGTCCAGGGAATGGTCGACCAGGCCGGGGTCGTAGGAGTACCCCACCGCGTCGAGCTGATCGGGGCGCAGGCCCGCTCGCTCCAGGCACCAGGCGGCGGCCTGTTCGGGCATCTCCCACGCGGAGAACGGCACCGGCCGCTTACCGTGCTTGCGCCGACTGAATCGTTCCTCTTCCGCGGCGGCGACGATTTCACCGTCCACGACCAGGGCGGCGGCGGGATCATGGAAAACTGCGTTCACACCCAGAATGCGCACCGGCTGCCTTTCCGCTCGGGGGCACGGGTTCGGCCCGCTGATGTTGTCACCGCGCTACCCGGGGACATCACTGCCAAACAGATCCGCCCGGTTTTGTTATGTGATCTGCTATGCCTGCCGGTGTTCGAGCAGGGCGTTCGCGGTCGCGGCGCGGCCCGCGAACCAGTCGATCGTGCGGCGCAATCCCTCGGCGCGATCGACCACCGGCTCCCAGCCGAGGTCGCGGCGGGCTCGGGAGATATCCGGGCAGCGGCGCTGCGGATCGTCCACCGCGCCCTCGATGTACTCGATCGGGGAGCCGCCGCCGATCGCCGCGCGGATCTCCTCGGCGAGGCCGCGGACCGAGATTTCATGGGGGTTGCCGATATTGACCGGGCCCGGGCACGCCGAAGCGGCGAGGGCCCGCAGGCCGCGCACGGTATCCGCCACGTAGCACAGCGACCGGGTCTGTTCGCCGGTTCCGGCCACCGTCAACGGTGCGCCCGCCAGGGCCTGCTCGATGAATGTCGGCACCATCCGCCCGTCGTCGGCGCGCATCCGCGGACCGTAGGTGTTGAAGATCCGGGCGATACCGGTATCGGTACCGTGTTCCCGGCGGAACGCCATGGTCAACGCCTCCGCGTACCGTTTCGCCTCGTCGTACACACTGCGCGGCCCGATCGGATTCACATGCCCCCAGTAGCCTTCCGGCTGCGGATGCACCCCGGGGTCGCCGTACACCTCGCTCGTCGAGGCCAGCACGAAGCGCGCGCCGCACCGTTCGGCGAGTTCGAGGGCATGGGCGGTGCCGATCGCCCCGGCGCGCAACGTCTCGATCGGCAGCCGCAGATAATCCGGTGGTGACGCGGCCGAGGCGAGGTGGAACACGGTATCGAAGGAGCCGAGGCCGGTGAACGGTTCGGTGACGTCGTGCTGGACGAGTGCGAAACCGCGCCGGTCCAGCAGCGGGGCGACATTGTCCGGGGTGGAGGTGGCGAAGTTGTCGAGCGCGACCACGGAAGCACCCGTGTCGAGCAACTGCTCGCACAGATGCGATCCCAGGAACCCGGACCCGCCGGTGATCAGCACTCGGTCACAATTCCTCGTCACGCTGGCTCCTCCGATCCGGGCGTATGCGGACAGTCGCGGTGAGGGCTCGCCCGCCGCCGCGGCGGAACCCGGGCCCCGCGCCGGCCGAGGTACGGTGGTGGACGCTCATCGTGCCTGCTCCCGGCCGGTTTCCGGCAGTCCGGCGGCAGCGACCACGCGACGGTAGGCGCGCTGGGTTTCCACGGTGATGCGATCCCACGAGTAGCGCGATTCGACCCGCTCACGCCCGGCGGCCCCGAACTTCGCCCTGGTGGCCGGGGCGTCCAGCAGCTCCCGTACCGCGTCGGCCAGTTCGTCGGGCGCCTGCGGCGTGACCAGTGTGCCGGTGACACCGTCGACGACCGTATCGGTGAGCCCACCGACCGCGGCGGCCACCACGGGCACCCCGCACGCCATGGCTTCCAGCGGTGTGATGCCGAACGGCTCGTACCACGGGGTGCAGACGGCCACATCCGCCGAGCGCAGCAGCGGTGCCATCTCGGCTCGTGGCACCTGGCCGAGCAGATGTACCCGATCACGCACGCCGAGGTCCGCCGCCAGCGTCAGCAGCCGCACGGCCTCCGGGTCGTCGGCGAGCCGGCCGTCGTCCGGTCCGCCGACCAGCAGAAGTTCGGTGTCGTGCAGTCCGGTCAGCGCGGTGATCGCGATATCGAAACCCTTGCGCGGCACCAGCCGGCCCACACTGACGATCCGGTACCGGCCGGACCGGGGGGCGGCCGGGCCGTCGGGGGTGAAGCGGTCGAGGGCGACACCGCACGGGATCACCGAGGTCCGGGTCCGCGGCAGGCCCATCCTGGCGAGTTCGAACACCTCGTCGGTGCAGGTGGCGATCACCCGGTCGGCCTGTTCGGCGATATGCCGCTCCAGCTCCACCCGCCCCGCCGGACTGGTGTCCTGCGCGCCCTGATAGCGGCGTTTCACCACGCCCAGCGCATGGAAGGTCTGTACCACCGGGATGCCGAGCGGCTGCGCGGCCGCGAGCGTGGCCAGGCCTGACATCCAGAAATGCGCGTGCGCGATATCCGGCATCGTGCGCTGCCACTCCTGCCGCAGATACGCGCCGAATTCGTCCATATGCGGCAGAAGTTCGTCCTTCGGTAACGGCCGGGCCGGCCCGGCCGGGACCCGGGTTACCCGATATCCCTGCTCGGTGGTGACCGTGCGCGGCGCGTCCGGCTGCTCGTGCCGGGTGTACACCGTGACCTCGTGCCCGCGGCGGGACATACCCGCCGCCAGTTCGGCGACATGGACGTTCTGCCCGCCGGCGTCGACACCGCCCAGCGCGGCGAGAGGGCTGGCGTGTTCGGATACCATCGCGATTTTCATCGTTACGCCTTTCCGACCCGGCTCGTGGCCTTCACTCGGTTACTTCGGCGGGTGTCACCCGGTGATCTCGTCGAGCAGTTGATCCCAGCGGCGCAGGAAGGCGCCGAGACCGTAACGCTCCAGAGCGAACTGCCGGGCCGACTTACCCGCCAGCACCGCCAGGTCCGGTTCGTGCAGCAGCTCGTGGAATCTCGCGGTCAGGGTCTCGACGTCGGTGGCGAGCGCACCGGCTTCGGGCGGTACCGCGGCGACCGCCTCGGTGGTGGCGAGGGCGACCACGGGCATACCCAGGTGCATGGCCTCGAGCAGGGACAAACCGAGCGAGGTCCACCGGGCGGTGTGCAGATAGACGCGCCGGCGCGCCATCTCGGTATGCAACTCGGCCTGGCCGAGATCACCGATACCGCGGACCGGATGGACGGTCGGCCCGTCCGGTGTGAACTCGGTGGCGGCGATCCCGTACAGGTCCACCGGCCCGGCCCGGGCGAAATCGGCGAGCAGATCACTACCGGTGACGCGGCGCCGGCGCACCGGCTCGTTGATCAGCGCCACCCCGTGCGGTATCTCGCCGGTGTAGCGCGCGCCGGGGTCGACGATGCCGTGCGGTACGACCCGGGTGGGCGCGCGCCCGCTGTCCCACATCAGATCGTTGAAATGGGTCACGTGCACCAGCGGGATATCGGTGCGCTCCGCGAGCGGATGCCGGCTGGTGGCCGCGCCCTCGCGCGGCGCGTTGTGCTCTACGTAGACCGCCGGGATATCGGTGCCGGGGCGGCGGCCCAGCCAGCGCTCGGCCAGCCCGAGTTCCTCGGGCCGCTGCAATACCACGACATCCGGTTCGGCGTCCCGCAGTGCGTCGGCGGGTATCTCCTCGGCGGTGGGCCAGTCCCGGCCGCAACGGCCCCGGCCCCACGGCCCGCCACCTGCGACGACGGGCAGCAGGTAGCGGTGCCGGCCACGGACGAACGATGTGGTCCACGAGCCGTGGACATGCCAGAGCAAGACCCTGAGCTCTCTCCTCGTCTCGGCCATGCCGGTAGCTCTTGCCGCTTCGCGCCGGTTCAAACCTGCGGCGGGCAGACCTGCCGGTTACCGCCGGGTCCGCATCCCGCTGTGACCGGGCAGCGAGCAGGCCGGCCGCGGGGGCCCCCCCCCCCGCGGCCCGGCGGGGGGGGCCGCCCGGGGGGGGGGGGGGGCGGGGGGTGGCGGCAAAACGGGGGGGGGGGCGGGCCCCCCGCCGGGCCCACA
>NZ_JARWPM010000416.1 GCF_029869215.1 Nocardia carnea | reverse complement strand
CCCCCCCGCCCCCCCCGCCCGCCCCCCGCCCCCCGGCCCCCCCCCCCCCCCCCCGCCCGCCCCCCGGGGGCCGCCGCTCCCCCCCCCCCCCCCCCCCCCCCCCCCCCCCGGCACCGCAGCGGATCGGTCCGGGTAACTAGGAGACAAAGAGTATGAGCGCGGAAATGGACGCCCTGGTAGCCGGGGCGACCCAGAAACTGGAGGCGCTCGAAGCAGCGCTGTACGGGCTGAAGCAGGTGCGCGGCCGGTTCACCACCGAGGACGGCATGGTGAGCGTGGAGGTCGACAGCGACGGCGCCCTCGTCGATCTGCGGCTGTCGGAAGCCGTCACCTCGCTCGCGCCGGCCGAGGCGTCTCAGCTCATCCTCTGGGCCTGCCGCCAGGCCGCCGAGGATGCCGGGGGCCAGCGCTCCGAGGTCGTTGCCGCACTGAACGAATCGTTCGCACCGCCGGTACCGGGCGCGGCCGGGCCGGCCGGCACCTGACACATCCACCGCCACGGTGGGAAAGCGCTGCGAGCGCACCCGGAAGATGAGCGGCGATCGTGCGCAGCGGCTACAGCGGCGTTCACCCTGTTGCGCGGTTACCGGCCGGCTCCGGATCACCGCTGGTGAAGCGTGTATCGCGGAATGCCGGCGGCGCCATGGCCGGATATGACCGGCCGCGCGCCCACTTTCCCGGGGCGGGGCGCCGACCATGGGTGGGCTCAGCCCAGCTGGACCTATTAGGCTTCCGCGTATGGCTTCTGGAGACATCGTCCCGATCGAGCTCGGTCTGACCGACGGCGATCTCGTCACCCTGTGGGCACCGCGCTGGCGTGACGGGGATGACGAGTGGGAAGCGTTCCTAGGACATGAGGACGCCCTCTACGGATTCGAATCCGTGGCCGAGCTCGCCGCCTTCATCCGGACCGACTCCGATAACGATCTGGTCGATCATCCGGCCTGGAAGGTGGTCGCCGGGCTATCGGCCGCCGAGTTGGAGCCGGAGGCCAACTATTCGTTCGATCTGGTCGGCGTCCCCGAGCTGGCGGCCGGCGATCCGGATGTGGATACCGTCGCCGAACTCGAGGACACCCTGGCGATGGTCCGCAATATCGGCGAGGTCTGTGAACTCGAGCCGGTGACCAAATTCTTCGGCACCCATCCCTCGCTGGCCGCGCTCTCCGGCGGTACGAGCATGTTCGTGGGTCGTGAAGGCCTGGAACTGTGGGATCAGATCGGCGCGGCCGTCGCCAAGAGCTGGGACGATGTGCTGGACGCAATCGATTCGGTGGTACGCGTTCCGGAGGTGGACGCCGAGGCCGTGGCCGTGGCCGAGGCGGAGCTGCTGGCCGCCGAGGAGAACGAGGTCGACGCCGACGATGTCGCCGATACCGACGACGACAGCGATTTCGAGCCGGTCGACCTGAATGCCGACGAGGACGACGACGAAGACGAGGACCTCACCTTCTGGGAGGAGGTCGGCATCGACCCGGTCAAGATCATTACGTCCGGAGCGGAATACTTCACGCTGCGCTGTTATCTCGACGACGAACCCATCTTCCTCGGTGCGAAGAAATCCATTTCGGTGTTCGGGAGCGAACGCGCGCTCGCCCGTTACCTCGCCGATGATCACGAACACGATCTGGCGCGGGTGAGCACCTTCGCCGAGGTGCAGACGGCCGCGGTGGACGGTTCGCTGGAGGTCGAGGTCACCGACGAGAACATCTATGTTCTGACCGGCCTGGCCGACGATCTGGCCGAGGGGCCCGAAGCAGTGGATACCGAACAACTGGATCTGGTGCTGGAGCTGTTCGCCGATGCCGCCGACTACGCCGAGGACGACGCGGTCGAACAGGCACTGGCGAAATCCACTCCGCTGGGCTGGTACGTCTCCTATCTGCTGAACCCGGACCCCACCCGGATGGCTCCCAACCCGCCGTTCGACGCGGAGGCGGCGGCGTGGCGCGAACTCGAACGCAACTTCGAATCCCGGCTCACCCCACGCTGATTTCGCCGCCGGGCCACCGATCGTCGCCCCCGGCTTAGGTCTCGATGTGGACACGTGCCGGTTCATTCGGTCGATAAACCGGCATCGACTCGGCAAACTGTCTGGCCAGCGGTGTTTGTCGTCGCGCAGCCCCGACCGGCTCCTTCCGGGCGGGGGCGGTGACACCGCGGCAGCAGGGCGGATGTACGAAGGAGGACGCATGCCGACAGTGCGGATCGATCTGGATCAGGATCTGCTGGCGGCCGCCGGCGCAATCATGGGTACGGAGACCAGCAAGGCAACCATTCACGAGGCGCTGCGCCGGATCGTGGTCCACGAACGGCAGCTACGGCATTTCGAACGCCTCGCCGCATCGGCACTGAACCGGTCCCCACAACCCGCGGTGCTCGAGAGCTGACGGCCGGCTCGGCAGCCGGCCGGCTATCGCGAACACTGTCGGTACCCGCTGGCATGATCCGGGCACAGGGAGTCCGGAGGGGGAATCATGTCGGTACCGATCACCGATCTGCCCATCGCCCAGCGTCCGCGTGAGCGGCTGTACGCGCTGGGCCCGCACGCGCTGAGCGACGGCGAACTACTCGCCCTGCTGCTCGGCCAGGGTAAGCGGGGTGCGAGCGCCGTGGAACTCGCGCTCGTCCTGCTCGCCGAATTCGGCGGAGTGGCCGGGCTCGCGTCGGCGCGGCCGGAGGAACTGGCCCGGCACGGCGGAGTCGGCACCGCCAAGGCCGCCGCGATCACCGCCGCCTTCCAACTCGCCGCGCGTGCGCGCTCCGGCCGGGTACCGGCCGCACCGCTGCTGCGCGCCGAGGATGTGGCGCTGGCGGCGTGGCCGTTGTTCGCCGGTGCCCGGGTGGAACGCCTGCTGGTGCTGATCTGCGATGCCCGCAATCGGCTGCGGCGCTCGGTATTCGTGGCCGAGGGCGCGATCGACGAGGTCGCGGTACCGGTACGGGAAATCCTGAACACCGTCCTACGTCACGACGGCCGCGCCTTCGCCCTGGCCCACAACCACCCCTCCGGCGACCCGTCCCCCAGCCACGACGACCGGCGCGCCACCAGCGTGCTCGCCGCAGCCGCCCAGACCGTCGGCCTGCGTTTCCTCGACCATGTGGTGCTGGCCGGTGAGGATTGGCGCCGCGCCGCCCCGCTCGAGGAGCCGGGCCTGTGACGACCGCCCGGCCCGAGCTGTGGTGCCGTCCCGAACAGGGCCGCAGCAGCCAGCCGTCGGCGCAGCTGCTCGAGGCGCCGACCCGCGCATTGCGGCACCGGACGGCTGGTCCGTTCGGAGACCACAGGGCGCGGGCAGAAAGAACCGCGACGACCGGCGCGAAGTACGCGCCGAGCGGAAGACCGCAGATCTGGCCGGGCCGTTGTCCGCCCCGGCGCCTGCCGCGGGCACTCCCGTTCAGGCGCCGGGTAACACCCTCGACCCGCCCTGAGGTCAGCCCGGTATGCCAGGGGTTTCCGCGCGGACCGTGGTGGCGCTGCCGTTGCGGGCGCGGCGGCGAGCGGCTACCAGCCGGGAGCCGATCAGGCCCTGCCGGGGTGCGAACAGGTAGACGGCGGTGAACACCGTGCCCTGGGCCAGCACCATGGTCGCGCCGGGGGCGGTATCGGCGTAGTAGCTCACGTAGAGGCCGACGACGGCGCAGACCGCCGAGAGCGCCGGCGCCAGCACCAGCATGCGGCCGAATCGGTCGGTGAGCAGGTAGGCGGTGGCGCCCGGGATGATCAGCATGGCCACCACCAGGATCACCCCGACCGCCTGGAGCGCCACGACCGCGGTCAGCGCGAGCAGCCCGAGCAGTGTCGCGCCGAGAACCCGCGGGTTCAGGCCGATCGCATAGGCATGAACAGGATCGAAGGCGTAGAGCGTGAAATCGCGTCGTTTGAGTACGAGGACGACGAATACCACCGCGGCCAGCAGGGCGATCTGGATCAGCTCGGCTTCGCTCACCCCGAGAATGTTGCCGAAGATGATGTGGTTGAGGTCGGTATCACTGGGGGTCACCGAGATCAGTACCAGGCCGAGGGCGAACAGGGTGGTGAATACGATGCCGATGGCGGCGTCCTCTTTCACCCGCGTGGTGTCGCGGACCAGGCCGATCAGTGCCACGGCCAGGAATCCGAAGATCACCGCGCCCACGGCGAACGGGGCGCCGGCGATATAGGCCAGCACCACCCCGGGCAGCACGGCGTGCGAGACCGCGTCGCCCATGAGCGACCAGCCGACAAGTACCAGCCAGCACGACAGCAGGCCGCAGACGACGGCCGCGACCAGGCTCGTGGCCAGCGCCCGCACCATGAAGGCGTACCGCAGCGGTTCGAGCAGGAATTCGACCAGATCCATGACAGTCACCTGATTGCTCCGTGGAAGCCCCCGGCCGGGGCGGATGTCACCGTTGTTCCAGTACGTCGAGGCCGAAGGCAAGCGCGAGATTCTCCGGCCGCAGGGCCTCCGCTGTACTGCCGTGCACCAGCACCCGGCGCATCAGCAGCGCCGCCTCGTCGGCGAGTCCGGGCAGGGCGTGCAGGTCGTGGGTGGAGATCAGCACCGTCGCCCCACCGGCGGCCAGTTCACGCAGCAAACTCGTGATCGTCGCCTCGGACCGTTTGTCCACACCCGCGAACGGTTCGTCGAGCAGCAGAATCCGTGCGCCCTGCGCGATCCCCCGGGCCACGAACGCGCGTTTGCGCTGGCCACCGGAGAGCCGGCCGATCTGCCGGTCCGCCAGCTCGGTCAGCTCTACCCGTTCCAGTGCCTCATCCACCGCGGCCCGGTCGGCACGGCTCATCCGCCGGGTGAAACCCATCCGGCCGTAGCGTCCGGTACTCACCACATCGCGCACCGACAGCGGGAACGACCAGTCCACGGCCTCACTCTGCGGTACGTAGCCGAGCACTCCGGAGCGCCGCGCCGCGGCCGGTTTCGCGCCGCCGATACGGACGGTGCCGTGGTCGGGGACGATCATGCCCATCAGCGTTTTGAACAGCGTCGATTTACCGGAGCCGTTCATCCCGATCAGCGCGCATACCCGGCCCGGGTCCACCGCCAGCCGGACGCTGTCGAGCGCCTGCACCTCACCGTAGTAGACGGTGACCTCGTCGATGTCGATCGCGGGCTTTGTCATGACCGGCTCCCGGTGAGTGCGGCGGCAATGGTCTCGGCATCGTGCCGGATCAGATCCAGATAGGTCGGTACGGGACCGTCGGCCGCGGACAGCGAGTCCACGTAGAGGACGCCGCCGAACCGCGCGCCCGTAGCCTCGACGACCCGCTGCATCGGCGCGTCGGAGACGGTGGATTCGCAGAACACCGCGGGCACCCGGTTGTCGCGGACGTATTCGATCACCCGGGTGATCTGCTGCGGTGTGGCCTGCTGTTCGGCATTGACGGGCCAGATGTAGGCCTCCGACAGGCCGGCGTCACGCGCCAAGTAGGAGAACGCGCCTTCGCAGGTCACCAGGGCGCGCTGGCGCCGCGGCAGCTCGCGCAGTTCGGCGACGAGATCGTCGTGCACCTGTTGCAGCCGGAGTTTGTAGGCCGCGCCGTTGGCCCGGAAGGCGGCCTCTTGTTCGGGTAGGAGGCGGGTGAAGGCCGCGACCATGTTGTCGACATAGGTCTGGACGTTGAGCGGCGACATCCACGCGTGCGGATTGGGTTTACCCGCGTAGGCGTCGGAGGTGATCGGCACCGCGGCCACCCCGTCGCTCACGGTCACGTGGCCGGCGTCCAGATCGGCGACGAACTGACCGAACCAGGCTTCCAGGTTCATCCCGTTGTCGAGGATGAGATCGGCTTTGGCGGCACGTTTGATATCGCCGGGCGTGGGTTCGTAACCGTGGATCTCCGACCCGGGTTTGGTGAGCGACTGCACCTCGAGGTGTTCCCCGGCCACATTGGCGGCGATATCGGCCAGCACCGTGAAGGTGGTGACCACCACCGGTTTACCGGTCCGCGGCAGATGGAACGTCTGGCACGCGGTGAGCGCGACCGTCAGCCCGCAGGCCGCCAGCACGGCGGAAATCCGGAGAAACACCCGCATCCGAACCACCGCCTTCCAGTCAGAATGGTAAGTTCGGGTACCCGAATTATCAAGTTCGTGTGACGCAACCCAGTCGGCCGGGAAAACAAAACCGCCCCCGTGCCGGGCACAGGGGCGGTTCGGGCGGCAACGCCGGGCTCAGCGCGCGAACAGCAGTGCGCGCTTGACTTCCTGGATCGCCTTGGTGACCTCGATACCGCGCGGGCAGGCATCGGTGCAGTTGAAGGTGGTGCGGCAGCGCCACACCCCGTCGACCTCGTTGAGGATGTCCAGCCGCTCCCGGGCGCCTTCGTCGCGGCTGTCGAAGATGAAGCGGTGCGCGTTCACGATCGCGGCCGGGCCGAAGTAGCTGCCGTCGTGCCAGTACACCGGGCAGGACGTGGTGCAGCAGGCACACAGAATGCACTTCGTGGTGTCGTCGAACCGGGCACGGTCGGCCTGGCTCTGGATCCGCTCGAAGGTCGGCTCGTTACCAGAGGTGATCAGGTAGGGCTTCACCGCGCGGAAGGCGTCGAAGAACGGTTCCATATCGACGACCAGGTCCTTTTCCACCGGCAGGCCGCGGATCGGTTCGACGGTGATGGTGACCGGCTTGCCGTTCTTCGGCAGCATGTCCTTCATCAGGACCTTGCAGGCCAGCCGGTTCACCCCGTTGATCCGCATCGCGTCCGAACCGCACACCCCGTGCGCACAGGAGCGCCGGAAGGTGAGCGTGCCGTCCAGGTAGGACTTGATGTAGATGAGGAGGTTCAGGAAGCGGTCGGTCGGCAGCGCCGGCACCTGGAACGATTCCCAGCGCTGACCCTGCCCGTCCTCCGGGTTGAACCGCGCCACCTTGACGGTGATCATGGTCGAGCCCTCGGGGACCGGCGCCGGGTTCGCGGCTGCGGGCTTTTCGGCTACAGCGGTCATCAGTACTTACGCTCCATCGGCTCGTAACGGGTCTGCACCACCGGCTTGAAGTCGAGCCGGATATCCGAGAGGAGATCCGAGCCTTCCTTGTAGGCCATCGTGTGCCGCATGAAGTTCACGTCGTCGCGGTCCGGGTAGTCCTCGCGGGCGTGACCGCCGCGCGATTCCTTGCGGTTGAGCGCGCCGACCACCGTGACTTCGGCCAGCTCCAGCAGGAAGCCCAGTTCCAGGGCCTCGAGCAGATCACTGTTGTAGCGTTTGCCCTTGTCCTGCACCGTGATCCGGGCGTAGCGCTCCTTGAGCGCGTGGATATCGGTGAGGGCCTGCTTGAGCGTGTCCTCGGTGCGGAACACCGAGGCGTTGTTGTCCATCGACCGCTGCAGTTCGGTGCGGATGTCGGCGACCCGCTCGTTGCCGTGGTCGGACAGGATCAGCGACAGCCATTCCTGCACCATCTGCGCCGGGTTCTCCGGCATCTCGACGAATTCGGCGCGCTGGGCGTATTCGGCGGCGGCGATACCGGCGCGGCGGCCGAACACGTTGATATCGAGCAGCGAGTTGGTGCCGAGCCGGTTGGCGCCGTGTACGGAGACGCAGGCGCATTCACCGGCGGCGTACAGGCCGGGGACGATATCGGTGTTGTTGCGCAGCACCTCGCCCTGAATACGGGTGGGGATACCGCCCATCACGTAGTGACAGGTCGGGAAGACCGGCACCAGTTCCTTCACCGGATCCACACCCAAGTAGGTGCGGGCGAACTCGGTGATATCGGGCAGTTTCTCCTCGAGCACGTCCTCGCCGAGGTGGGTCACGTCGATGTAGACGTAATCCTTGTTCGGGCCGGCACCCCGGCCCTCGAGCACCTCGAGCACCATCGAGCGGGCGACGATATCGCGCGGCGCGAGGTCCTTGATGGTGGGCGCGTAGCGTTCCATGAACCGCTCGCCGTCCACATTGCGCAGGATGCCGCCCTCACCGCGGACCGCCTCGGAGATGAGGATGCCGAGCCCGGCCAGGCCCGTCGGATGGAACTGGTGGAATTCCATATCCTCGAGCGGCAGGCCCTTGCGGAACACGATCGCCATACCGTCGCCGGTGAGCGTATGCGCGTTGGAGGTGGTCTTGTACATCCGGCCGGAACCGCCGGTGGCGAAGACGATCGACTTGGCGTGGAATACGTGCAGTTCGCCGGTGGCCAGCTCGTAGGCGACCACACCGGTGGCGACCGGGCCCCGCTCGGTCTCGCTCATCACCAGGTCGAGCACGTAGAACTCGTTGTAGAACTCGACATCGTGCTTGACGCAGTTCTGGTACAGCGTCTGCAGGATCATGTGGCCGGTACGGTCGGCCGCGTAGCAGGCACGCCGCACCGGGGCCTTGCCGTGGTCACGGGTGTGCCCGCCGAACCGGCGCTGGTCGATCTTGCCCTCGGGCGTGCGGTTGAACGGCAGGCCCATCTTCTCCAGGTCCAGCACCGCGTCGATGGCCTCTTTGGCCATGATCTCCGCGGCGTCCTGGTCGACCAGGTAGTCGCCACCCTTGACCGTGTCGAAGGTGTGCCACTCCCAGTTGTCCTCTTCGACGTTGGCCAGGGCCGCGCACATACCGCCCTGCGCGGCACCGGTGTGGCTGCGGGTGGGGTACAGCTTGGTCAGCACCGCGGTCCGCGCCCGGGGGCCGGCCTCGATGGCCGCCCGCATACCAGCGCCACCGGCACCGACGATGACGACGTCGTAGCGGTGCTCCTGAACAGGCCGAGACTGAACAGTTGCGCTGGTTCGTTCGCTGCTCTCAGCTGCCGCGTCGGTTCGTTCGCTGCGCTCACTCATGCGAGGGGGCCCGTTCCTAACTGATATTGGGGTCGAAGGTGAAGATGACGTAGGTGCCCACGCCCATGATCAGGATCATCGACAGCACCAGCAGCGTGTTCAGCCAGAAGCGGGTCGAATCCTTGCGCGAGTAGTCGGCGATCACGGTGCGCAGACCGTTCCCACCGTGCAGCTGCGCCAGCCACAGCATCGCGAGATCCCAGATCTGCCAGAACGGGCTCGACCAGCGGCCGGCGACGAACGCGAAGTTCAGCCGCTTCACCCCACCGTCGAGTAGCAGCATGATCGCCATATGGCCGAGGACCAGCACGATCAGCGCGACACCGGAGAACCGCATGAACAGCCACGCGTACTTCTCGAAGTTGCCGCCGGTCCGGGCCCGGGGCGAGCGGGGCAGATCCAGGCTCGCCGGGCGATCGTAGGACTTACCGAGAACAGGTGCAGACATGGCTCAGTGCTCCGTCAACAGTAGGTAGAACATGCGGCCGATCGAGGGCACCAGGAGCACCACCAGCAGGCCGATGATGCCCCACAGCATCTGCTTCTGGTAGCGCGGGCCCTTGGACCAGAAGTCCACCAGGATCACCCGCACACCGTTGAGCGCGTGGAACAGCACGCAGAAGACCAGGCCCATTTCCATGAGCGCGACGATCGGGGTCTTGTAGATCGCGATCGCGTCGTCGTACATTTCGGGACTCACCCGGACCAGCGCGGTGTCCAGGACGTGCACGAAAAGGAAGAAGAAAACCGTGACACCGGTGATCCGGTGCAGGGCCCAGGACCACATTCCGGGGTCGCCTCGGTACAGCGTTTTGCGCTTCGGCTGAGCCGGAGCTTCTATCGTGGCCATAGAGTCTCGGTGCCTCCAACATCGTTGATGGACCCGGTCACAGATCCCGGCACCGGTGCGGCGGGGCCGGAATTCGGTGACGCACCAGCCGGATGTGACAGGGCCCTATCCCGGGGCCGCGGTCGCTGGGCTCGCCGCCGCCGAACGTGTAACCGATCTGTTCTGGACTCTAATCCCCTCACATTCGGGGAACTAATTCGGCGTGCCGCGCGTTTCGCCTGGGTCACACAGGTTAGGGTTACCTTTGTCGGGTCGCCACGGGGTTACGCGACGGGTCGAACGCGCCCGCACAACCCGGGGTGCCGAATACCACCCGCATCGCGATATCGCCCGTAAACCATTGCCCCGCAACCGCTTTCGCCAACCGGACCGATTCCCGGCGAAGTGGCTCCGATTTCCGGAGGGAGCGAATGCGCACAATGTCCGGATCGCCATTGCGCGCGGGGGCAATGTGCAAAATGTCTCACCGCGGGCAGCCCAAGTTACCCAAGAGTAGCCGAGAGATCGGGGGCCGTGGAAGTTCCCGGCGAAATCCGGCGAACCGTATTCACCGTCACCCCGGTGCGCCGCGCCCTCCTCCGCCGGGCTGCGCGATTGCTTCCGCCCAGCCCGGCATCGAGGACAGTTCCGCGGCGGATATGCCGGCGCGGGCCTCAGTCGCCCTCGCGGATCGCCTCGACACGTAACCGCACAGCCTCGTCGTTGAAGACCGTCTCCACGACATCACCGGTCACATGCCCCAGTAGCGCCTGGCTCGCGGCCGCGCTCTCCGGATACCTGCCCACCGCCGGATCGGCGTCGTGATCGGGCACGATCTGGTACTCCAACCGCACCTCGACCTGGTCGAACGCATTGAGCTTGGACAACAACAGCTTCGAATAGACCATCACGATGAGGAACTTCGGAAGCGTCATTCGGCACCTTCCTGGCGACCACGAGGCCGAGCCGGACGGCCCGGCACCGTACATATCTCCGAACTCGGCATCGTGTTTCACAGCACCGGAGGAAGTGAAGATGTACGGGAGCCGGCCGTTCGAGCACACGGGAGCACAGATGGAAATCGACTGGACAGCGCTGCGGGCCGCGGCCTTCGCGGCGATGGAAAAGGCCTATGCGCCCTACTCGCGGTTCCCGGTGGGCGCCGCGGGCTGGGACGGGGACGCGATCTCGACCGGCTGCAATCTGGAGAACGCCTCCTACGGGCTGGGCCTGTGCGCGGAATGTGTCCTCGCCGGTAATCAACGGCTCCGCTCGGACGCCCGGCTGATCGCGGTATCGGTCTGCGATTCGCGGGGAGCGATCCTGCTGCCCTGCGGGCGCTGCCGGCAGGTGCTGTACGAGTTCGGCGGAAAGGACCTGCTGGTCGATCATCCCGCGGGACCGCTACCGCTCGGTGAACTGCTGCGCGATGCCTTCGGACCGGACGATCTCGCGGCCGGCCGCACCTGACCCCACCCGTACGGGGCGGAATCCGGCGGGCTGGAATCTCGGCGTCACTCCACGAGTTGGTCCCGGTATGACCGTTCCGCTCTCCGTCCTCGACCTCGCCGCCGTCGCCGCCGACGGGTCACATCGGCAGGCGCTGGCCGATACCTTGACCGTCGCACGCGAAGCCGAACGGCTCGGGTTCCGCCGGTTCTGGGTGGCCGAGCACCACGGCATGCCCGGTATCGCCAGCTCCGCCCCGCCGGTCCTGATCGCCGCCGTGGCCGCGGCGACCGAGCGTATCCGGGTGGGGTCCGGTGGGGTGATGCTGCCCAATCACGCGGCGCTCGTGGTGGCCGAACAGTTCGGCACCCTGGTGGCGCTGTACGGGGACCGGATCGATCTGGGCCTGGGCCGCGCCGCCGGTACCGACCCGCTGATCTCGGCGACCATCCGCCGGGGCGCCGCCGCCGAAGCGGTGGAGGACTTCCCGAAGCAAGTGGTGGAGCTGCTCGCCTACTTCGGCACGATCCCGCCGCTACGGGGCGGGCAGGGCGATCGGATCCGGGCGATTCCGGGCGAAGGCGATGCCCCGGAGATGTGGCTGCTCGGCTCCAGCGATTTCAGTGCCCGGCTCGCCGCCATGATGGGTCTGCCGTTCGCCTTCGCCCACCATTTCGCGGGCGGGCGCACCACTCCCCTGGTGTTCGAGCTGTACCGGCGCGAGTTCCGGCCTTCGGAGGTGCTGAGCGCACCGCGGTCCATGCTGGCGGTCGCGACGGTGGTCGCCGATACCGAAGCCGAAGCCCGCCGCCGCACCCTGCCGCAGAGCCTGGTCCAGCTGCGGATGCGCACCGGCCAGTTGCCGCAGCGCATCCCGACGCTGGAGGAGGCCGAGGCGCACCCGTGGTCGGACGCCGAGAACGCGTTCGTCGACGACCGCAACGCCGATCAGGCAGTGGGCACCCGTGAGCAAGTTCTGGACCGGCTCGACACGCTGGTGAAGGAAACCGGCGCGGACGAGATCATCGTCGCCCCCACCGGCCCGACCGTGGACCACCGCCTCGAAACCCTGCGCGCCCTCGGCGCTGCGAGACTGGGGGCGTGACGGCACACGACGCGATATCGATCATCCGGGCGAAACGTGACGGCGGCGAACTCTCCGACGAGCAAATAGATTGGGCCATAGACGCTTTCACTCACGGCGAGATGGCCGATGAGCAGATGTCGGCGCTGGCGATGGCGATCGTGCTGCGCGGGATGAACCGTCGCGAAACCGCCCGCTGGACGCGCGCGATGATCGACTCGGGACAGCGGCTGGATTTCACGGATCTGCCCCGGCCCACCGTGGACAAGCACTCGACCGGCGGCGTCGGGGACAAGATCACCCTGCCGCTGGCACCGCTGGTGGCGGCCTGCGGCGCGGCCGTACCCCAGCTCTCCGGCCGCGGGCTCGGCTACACCGGCGGGACGCTGGACAAACTGGAATCCATCCCCGGCTGGCGTGCCGATATCGCGCCGGACCGGATGCGCGAGATCCTCACCGACCCGGCCGCGGGCGCCGTGGTCTGCGCCGCCGGCGCCGATCTCGCACCCGCGGACAAACGCCTCTACGCGCTGCGCGACACCACCGGTACGGTCGAGTCGATTCCGCTGATCGCGAGTTCGATCATGAGCAAGAAGATCGCCGAGGGCACCGCCGCCCTGGTTCTCGATGTGAAGGTCGGTTCGGGCGCTTTCATGCCGACCCGCGACGAGGCACACGCCCTTGCCACCACCATGGTCGAACTGGGTGCCGACGCCGGGGTTCGCACGGTCGCGCTGCTGACGGCGATGGACACCCCGCTGGGACGCACCGCGGGCAATGCGCTCGAAGTCGCCGAAGCGATCGAGGTCCTGGCGGGTGGCGGCCCGGCCGATGTGGTGGAACTGACCCTGGCGCTGGCCCGGGAGATGGTCGCACTGGCCGGGCTGGACGTCGATCCGGCGCGGGTCCTCGCCGACGGCCGCGCGATGGACCACTGGCGCACCATGATCCGCGCCCAGGGCGGCGATCCGGACGCCCCGCTGCCCACCGCCACGCACACCGAGACCCTCCCGGCGCCGGCCTCCGGCACGCTGACCCGCCTCGACGCCCGCGCTGTCGGCATCGCCGCCTGGCGATTGGGAGCCGGCCGGGCCCGGCAGGGCGACCCGGTCCAGGCCACCGCCGGGGTGCGCCTGCACGCGACTGTCGGTGACCTGGTGACCGCCGGTCAACCATTGCTCACTCTGCACACCGAGACCCCGAACGCACTGCCCGGCGCCCGGGAGGCACTGTCGGACGCCGTGACGATCAGCCCCCGGTCCGCACGCGGCGAGAACCCCCGCGGCACTGTGATCCTCGACCGGGTCGGCCGAGCCCGGCCGTGAACGGCTCCGCGCCTCCCGCCTGCCGGACACCCGGCACCGGCGAGACCCGGCGCGACCGCGCCGTACTGTTCGCGGGCCGGCCGGGCGCCGCGCCTCGGCGACGGCACCTGTCCCGCGCACGTCCCACGGTTGACCACGGCGGGAACTCGAGGTGAGCGGGAGCCGAAGAGGCGAGACCTTTCGGAGCGTACGGCTGCCCGGCCGGGGATTCGGCGATACCGTCGAGACATGACCGGACCCATGCCGCTGGATCTCGCTTCCCTGCGCCGCGCGCCCAAGGCGCTGCTGCACGATCACCTCGACGGCGGTCTGCGACCCGCGACGGTCCTCGAACTGGCCCGCGACTGCGGTTACGACCAGCTTCCCGCCGACGACGCCGAATCGCTGGCGCACTGGTTCCGCAATGCCGCCGACAGCGGCTCGCTGGAACGCTACCTGGAAACCTTCACCCATACTGTCGCGGTGATGCAGACCCCGGAAGGGTTGCACCGGGTGGCCCGGGAATGCGCCGAGGATCTGGCGGCCGACGGTGTGGTCTACGCCGAGGTGCGGTTCGCTCCCGAACAACACCTCGAACGCGATCTCACCCTCGACGAAGTGGTCGAACACGTCCTCGCCGGATTCGCCGCCGGTGAGGCGGCGGCCGCGGCCGCCGGACAGCCGATCGTGGTGCGCTGCCTGCTCACCGCCATGCGGCATGCCGCGCGCTCCCGGGAGATCGCGGAGCTGGCCGTACGGTTCCGGGATCGCGGCGTATGCGGTTTCGATATCGCGGGCGCGGAGGCCGGATACCCGCCCACCCGGCACCTGGACGCGTTCGAGTACATGCGGGTGAACAACGCCCACTTCACCATCCACGCCGGCGAGGCGTTCGGCTTGCCGTCGATCCACGAGGCACTGGCGTTCTGCGGTTGCGACCGGCTCGGCCACGGCGTGCGGATCGTCGACGATATCGAAGTGCCCGGCGCGATCGAGGACGCCCGGCTGGGCCGGCTCGCCCAATACGTACGCGACACCCGGGTGCCGCTGGAACTGTGCCCCTCGTCGAATGTTCAGACGGGGGCGGTGCCCTCGCTGGACAAACACCCGTTCGACCTGCTCGCCCGGCTGCGTTTCCGGGTCACGGTGAACACCGACAACCGGCTGATGAGCGATACCACCATGAGCCGGGAGATGCTGAAACTGCATCAGACCTTCGGCTACGGCTGGAGTGATCTGGAACGGTTCACCATCAACGCGATGAAATCGGCGTTCATCCCGTTCCCCGAGCGACTTCGCATCATCGACGACATCATCAAACCGGGCTACGCGGTGTTGCTGGGCTAGCTGTGTTTTTTTGCGGCGCCTGCGGCGCCGCGGGGTTCGGTTGCCGGGGCGCTCGGGGTTCTGGGTGATCTCGACGCTTCCGGCGTTCGGTGAGGTCGGGGGAAGTGCGACACTCCGAACGGTTGACCTGCGCATACCCGCCGTCACCGGTGCGGGCGGTGGTTCGCGGGCCCGGCGGCGCGCGCATCGGCGGCCGGGAACTTCTAGGCTCATTCCCGATGTACACCACCGAGCTCCAGCGCACCGCCCGCCGTTTCGGCTCGGTGCTCACCGCCGCGGTTCTCGCGGCCGGTCCGATGATCACCGGCGGGACCGCGATCGCGCAGCCTCCGCCGCCGCCCACTCCGTTCGCGACGCCGGTGACCGATACCTGCCCGCAGAAGACCCAGCCGCCACCGGCCATCGACTCCTCCGAGGTTCCCGAGCCCGGGGAGCAGGCGCCCGCTCCGCTGCCCGTCCCGGATCCGCCGATCGGGGGTAAGCGCCTCGGCGAATGCGGTGTGGTCCTGCCGACGGGCGCGCCCGCGGTACCGCCGGATATTTCCGCGACCGCGTGGATGGTCTCCGATCTGGATACCGGCGCGGTACTGGCCGCGAAGGATCCGCACGGCCGGTATCGCCCGGCCAGCACCATCAAGGTGCTGCTGGCCACCGTCGCGTTGCGCACCCTCGATCTGGACAAGGTCGTGGTCGGCACTCAGGCCGACGCCGATGTGGAGGGCACCCGGGTCGGGATCGGGCCGGGCGGCCGGTATACCAATCGGCAGCTGCTGCACGGCCTGGTGATGGCGTCGGGCAACGACGCCGCGCATGCGATCGCCGCGCAGCTCGGCGGCGACGAGGCCGCGGTCGCGAAGATGAACGATCTCGCGCAGGCACTACACGCCTATGACACGCGCGCCGCGACACCGTCCGGTCTGGACGGACCCGGAATGAGCACCTCGGCCTACGATCTGTCGCTGCTGTTCCGCGAGGCCATGTCGATCCCGCTGTTCGCGCAGATGATCGGCACCGAACAACTCGATTTCCCCGGCTACCCGCCGGATCCGCGGATCCCCGGCGATCAGGATCATCCGGGTTTCCCGATCGCGAACGACAACGGCCTGCTCTACAACTATCCGGGGGCGCTCGGCGGCAAAACCGGATTCACCGACGACGCCCGGCAGACTTTCGTCGCGGCGGCCGAACGTGATGGGCGGCGGCTGGTCGTCACCCTGCTACAGGCCGATGTGCTGCCGATCCGGCCGTGGGAGCAGGCCGCCCGCCTGCTCGACTACGGTTTCGCCCTCGGACCGGCCGCGAAGGTCGGCGATATCCCGGGCGACGAAGCCGAGACCGATTCCGGCGCACCGGCACTGGCGGCACCGCCCGGTGACGGTGACGTCGCGTATTCGGCGCAGCCCGCCTCCGGGAACGCCTACGAGGAACTCTGGATGTTCCTCATGGTCGCCGGCTTGATCCTGGTCCCGATCCTGCTGGTCGGCACCTGGCACGTGCGCACCCGGCGGCGCTGAGGTCCGGCCGTACCCGGAGCGTTCTCCGAGCACGATATGCACAGGCCGTGACGACCGGCCGCGGGCGGCGCGCAGCGCGAAACCTGCCCGCGGCCGCTCTGGTTATCCGGCGAAGAAGTCGCCGACCCGTTTGTGCACTTCGGCGCACCGGATATCCAGTTCCTCGGCGCTGTCGGCAACGACGAACGCGACCCCCAGTGCCGTCGAATCCATCATCGAGCGCGTGGCCGGGTACACCGTGCCCGGCTGCGCGGCCATCCGGACCTCCAGCACCCCGGGCAGTTCCACCAGCACGCCTTCCGCACCACCCACATACCGCGATGCACGGTCGATGCTGAAAAGCACCAGCGCACCGTGCCGGGTCAGGGTGTAGCCGGGGGCCCGCTCGGTGATCGGCGTGCGTACACCCAGTATCTCGGCGATGTAGGCGCATTCGCGGTGGACCTGCGAGCTCCCGGTGAGCACATAGGTCTGTTGCGGATGGCCGATGCCGTGCGCACGCGCCCCGAAATCGATCAGCCGCGGGCCCAGCGGCCCGGACATGATTTCCATATGCGCGGGCCCGGTCCGCATACCCAGCGCGTCCAGTACCCGGCGCGCGTAGTCCGTCAGTTCACCCACCGTCGGGTCGTCGTGGTGCAGCCAGCGGCCCCGCTCGTAGACGAAGTCGCCGGTGCCCGAGATCCGCTTGTCGTACACGCTGACGCAGACCAGTTCGTGTTCGCCCTGCCGGGAGAAGGTGTCGACCGCGTATTCCACCCGCGGGGCCGGATACATCTCCTGGATCAGAGCCGCCGACCGGCCGCCGAAGAGCCCGGCATTACGGGTGATCGCGGCGACGGCGTCGGCGAGCTGCGCCGGATCCGCCACCATCCGGACGCCCACGGAGGCGGCACCTCGCGCCGGTTTGACCACCAGGTTCCGTCCGGCGCGCAGCTCCGCCACCGCGGCCGATGGGATCGCGCCGCTGCCGGCGGCCACGGACCGCGTCGTCAGGGTGGGCACACCGGCCGCGGCCAGCGCCTCGAACATGTACTGCTTGTCCCATCTCCGCCTCGGCGCGGCCGTCTCGTTGCCGGGACAATCCGGGAGATCGGCGCGCAGACGCTCGCAGAGTTCGACACCGGGCTCGGATCCGGCGACCACATACTTCACCGAGCGGTCCGCACACATTCGCAGCAGCCGCTCGTAGGAGGCCCCCAGATCGGCCTCGAAACTCACCGCTCCCGGTGTGGGACCGTTGCGGAATCCCGACACCAGGGCATGGTCGGTGTCCAGCAGGATCGCCTCGACCCCGTATTCACCGAGTACGGGCGCGTACAGCTTTCCCGAACTCACCGGGTCCACCACCAAGACCGAATCAGACACGAACCGGACTCCTATCCTTGTGCATTCCTGCTACTACCGCTATAGACCCGGCGGCGAACGAGATCTGGATGACCAGCGTCCAGTACAGGGCGCTGTCGTGGAGGATTGCGAAGGCACCTATGCCCGGCCCGACGGCGAAACCGATCGCCTGCGCGGCCGACAGATAGCCCTGGAACCGCGGGTTCTCGGTATGGGTAGCAATATCGGCTATCGCCGCGCTCGCCTGCGGTATGAAGATCGCCTCGCCCAGCGAGAACACGACGAATCCGAAAATACAGACAGACCAGCTCGTTCCCGCCCCGCACACGGCGAGCCCGATGCCGGTGACGAAAATTCCCAGCCCGAGCGCATAGTTCCACCTGACCTTGGCCAGCACCGTGCTCAGTGGTAATTCGAAAAGAATGATGAAAACAGAATTCACGATGAGCAGCACACTGTAGAGCTGCGCGCCGTCGGCGGTTTCCCCGACGGCCAACGGGATTCCGCTGGTGCTCTGGACGTATACGGCCATACCGGTGCCGAATACGACGACGATCGTCCAGAGTCGCGCGATACGGGAGAGGTCGGGTTCACCGTCCGCGATCGCCGGGAATTCGGAGTCCCGCTCGGTGTCGCGGCGTTCCCCGGTTACGGCACGATGCTCCGAGGTTCGCAACCGGCGCCGTTCGCACAGCAGGACGGCCGCGGTCCCCAGCGAGCCGAGCGCGGACAGGGTGAACAGCAACGGGAAATGGTCCTGCCCCACCGCCGCGACCGCGATCGGCGCGACCGTGACACCACTACTGAGGAATATCCGGTGGAACGCGACCACCGTCACCGTATTGCCCTCATAACTCGACCCGGTGATCAGCGCCGACGACGGACCGGAAAAAGACTGGGTAACCGCCACACTCACCGAGGCCACCACAATGGCGAACACCGGGTAGGTCGTGAGCTGACCGAGCAACAACAGCAACGGAACATTCAGCAGCGATCCGGCGATCAGCACATCCGTCGGCCCGAACCGAGCCGCCGCCCACCCGCCCGCGAGCGAGCCAAGTACCCCGGCGAACCCCGCGGCGAACAACGCCAGGGAAAGCGCGGCGGCACTGATCCCCAGGGATGTGTAGAACACCGTGGAGAACAGCGCGAGAAACCCCACCGAGCGGCTGAGAAAGGTGGTGATCGAAACGATCCACACCTCGGGCGGGAACGCTGTGGTCTTCCGTCTACCGATACTGCGGGCGGGCAGTCTGTCCGATAGGCCGGAAGCCACCGAGTCCTCCTGTTCGGCAGCGATCTACACACCTACTACCCGGCCGTTGCCGGGCAGCGCGCTGCCGGAACACACCGTATGACCTGCACGGCAAGCAAATACATAGGATCAAAGTTAAATCTTGGTGCCGGCCGTGAGATCTGCGCGACAGTCGCGCCGGTTACCGCATACCGCGCCGGCCCCGCCGCCACCGCGTGGCCCACAGACCGGTGAGCGCACCCGCACCGAACAAGGCCGCGGCCCCGCCGATTCCCGGCCGCGCGGCCGTCTGCACTCGGGGCCGGATCACCGCGGGTTCCGGTACCGGCACCGAGACCAGTTGCTCGTTCTCCCGCGCCGTCGCCGCCCACGCGGTGGCGAACAGGATGATCCGGTACACCACATAGCCGAACACCATGAGGCCGATCACCGACCCGAACGCCGCGCCGGCCGGACTGCTCAGCACCGACCGCAAATAGATACCGGCGATATTCTTGAACACCTCGAACGCGAGCGCCGCCAGCACCGCCGCCTTCGCGGCGCTGCGCAGGGTCACCGGCTCCCGGGGCAGCCGGGCGATGATCCACGCGAACAAAGCCCAGGAAGCGACCAGCGCGAGCATCGTCGACAGCAGCCACAGCAGCCACCGCGACCCCGGCATCTCCTCGAGCCCGAGCAATTCGAGCACCTGCACACCGAGCCGGCTCGACGCCAGGATGGACAACCCCAGGGATACCGCCAGGGCCAGGAAGAGCCCCAGCAACGCCAGCAGATCGGAGAGTTTGGTGCGGAACCAGTTGTCCTCGTCCGATTTCTGTTCCCACTGCTCGGTGAGCGCCTTGCGCAGGTTCGCCATCCAGCCGAGCCCGGAGTACAGGCCGGTGAGCAGGCCGAGGACGCCGACCGCACCGCGGGAGCCCACGGCCTGATCGATCAGATCGTTGAGCTGGGTGCCCATCTCACCGGGGATGTTCTCGACCACCTTGCCCTGCAGCTCCCGCAGCAGATCCTCGTTGCCCGCCAGTACGAAACCGGCGATGGCGAACGCGATCATCAGCAACGGGAAAAGGGACAGCACGGTGAAGTACGTGATGCCCGCGGCGTAGTAGTCACCGCGCTGGTCCTGATATCTGCCGGCGGCACGAACCATATGGTCCAGCCAGGGCCGCTGCCCGATCATCCGCTGGACGGCGGCTTTACCGTTGTCGATCACCTGCACTGTCTGCGCCCCTCATCGCCAACGCGCACCGGCCGCGACCGTCAACGAGCCAGGAACCCGACCCGGTCGTAGACCTGTGCGAGAGTGTTGCCGGCGATCTCGCGCGCACGCTCGGCTCCTGCGGCGAGAATGCGATCGAGTTCGCCCTGATCCGCCATGTACTCTTCCACTTTCGCACGCAACGGCGTGACAAATCCGGTCAGTGCGTCGGCGACATCGGCTTTCAGATCACCGTAGCCGCGGCCGGCGTAGTCCTTCTCCAGGGTCACGATGGGGGTTTCGGTGAGCGCCGACAAGATCACCAGCAGATTGCTGACACCCGGCTTGCGCTCCACGTCGTAGCGGATCTCGCGTTCGGTATCGGTCACCGCGGAACGTACCTTCTTCGCACTCACCTTCGGATCGTCGAGCAGGTTGATCAGCCCCGCGTCCGAACTCGCCGATTTACTCATCTTGGCGGTGGGATCCTGCAGGTCGTAGATCTTCGCGGTGCCCTTGACGATATGCGCCTCCGGCACCACGAACGTCTTCTTGAACCGGGTGTTGAACCGCTGCGCGAGGTTGCGGGTGAGCTCGAGATGCTGGCGCTGATCCTCCCCCACCGGCACCTGATGCGGCCGGTACAGCAGGATATCGGCGGCCATCAGCACCGGGTAGGTGAACAACCCGACGGTGGTGTTGTCCGCCCCCTGCTTGACCGATTTGTCCTTGAACTGGGTCATCCGGCTCGCCTCGCCGAACCCGGTGATACAGCTCAGCACCCACGCCAGCTCCGCGTGCTCGGGCACCTGCGACTGCACGAACAGCGTGGAGCGGGCCGGGTCGATCCCGAGCGCGAGCAGCTGCGCCGCCGCGACGCGCGTGCGTTTACGCAGTTCCTTCGGCTCCTGCGCCACGGTGATGGCATGCATATCCGGGATGAAGTACAGCGCGTCGTAATCGTCCTGCAGCGTGACCCAGTACTGCAGGGCACCGAGATAGTTCCCGAGATGGAACGAGGCACTCGTCGGCTGGATACCGGACAGCACCCGCTGTTTACGCTCCCCGGCGGCCGGGGTCTGGGCAGGACTGGACATGCCCCGATCTTCGCATGTGGTCCAAGCGGATTTTCGCTCCGCCCGCGCTATGCATCCGGTCCGAGCCGGGGCCGCGTGGTGACGCCGCGCTACCGCCTCCGGGCCTGACCCGCTCACGCTGTGTCCATGTGGCGTGAGCGAGGGCCCTACGTGGTCACGCCGCGCTACCGCCTCCGGGCCTGACTCGCTCACGCTGTGTCCATGCGGCGTGAGCGAGGGCCCTACGTGGTCACGCTGCGCTACCGCCTCCGGGCCTGACTCGCTCACGCTGTGTCCATGTGGCGTGAGCGAGGGCCCTACGTGGTCACGCTGCGCTACCGCCTCCGGGCCTGGCTCGCTCACGCCAGGGGCGTGGGTCGACGGCGGGCATACTGCGCTTGCCGGCCCGGGCCAGCTGTTGCTCCTGTTCGGTGATCAGCCGGTACACGGGCGCGCTCGGGCCGTTGAGCGCGGTTTTCACCGGCCGCGGCACCAGCCACGACGGCACGCTGTGCGCATTGCGCACCGACTGTGCCAGCCCGCGGAAGGCGAGTTCGTCGGCGCGTTTCCACTCGATCCCGTACATCCGCCGGATCCGTGGCGGCAGACTGCCCTGCACCAGCAAGTAGTACGCCGAACTCACCTGCCGCGCCGGCACCGGCTGCGGATAGGGCACCACATGCCCGCACAGGTAGTTGCCGACCTGGCGTGCCTCATCGGTCAGGAACAGCTCGTCGGAGGCGAGGTAGCCGTCGAAGTACTCCCGGAACGCCGGATAGTCCGGCGGCGCGGCCGCCCGCGGCATCCCGAACAATTCGCCCCAGCGCAGGTAATCCTGGTACAGGCCCTCGCGCTCGCCGTCGGTGAGCCGCCGGACCAGCAGGTCGTACATGACCTCCGCCGAATCGAACGTGAAGGCCATGGTCATGAAACTCAGGTGCGGGTCGTAGGCGGAGTACGGCGACCCGGCGGGGTGTTTCTCCCCCGCATCCTCCGGCAGCACCCCGACCACCTTCTTGTGCTTCTTCCCGGTGAACTCGAGCGCCCGATCCGCTTCCGCTGTGCTGCCGAAGAACACGGCCTCGAACAATTTCCCGGTGAGCGCCAGCCGCGTATACGGCGTATCCCGGTGCTCGGTGGACTCCGCGGTGCCGACATACAGCAGTGGATTGACCGCCCCGATCACCAGCGCCCGCAGCCCGTACGTGAGCCCGACCGCCCGCTTGCGCATCACCCGCCGGATCATCGAATCATCGGCAAAGTACCCCGTAGCCATCTCAGCCTCCCGGTCCCGCTCACCGCTGAGCACTGCGCACCCGCGCATCTGGAAACAGCATCCACCAGTTCCAAACTTCTGGCAAGACCTACCACCAAATACTCGGCAACGACTCCACCGGGTTCCCCGCCCACACCCGGGAGTTGCCGACCCGCCATCATTTAGGGATGGCAGCGCAACGCACGTACGGCGGTTTGTCCGCGGAGGAACGGCGGGCCCAGCGGCGGGCGGCACTCCTCGATGCGGCGTTGGAGATCATCGGCACCCAGGGGCTGGACAAGCTCACCGTGTCGGGAATGTGCACGCAGGCGGGGCTGAACGAGCGCTATTACTACGAGAGCTTCGGCAGCCGCGACGATGTGCTGACCGCACTGGTGGACGGCATCGCCGAAGAACTCGTCCTGGCGATCACCACGGCCGCGCACACGGCGACCGGCGACTCCCGCGCCAAAGCGCACGCCGCGATCACCGCCGGTATCCACCTGCTCACCGACGACCCCCGCAAAACGGAGGTCACCATGGTCGCCGCCATGGCCACTCCACAATTGCGCGCCCGCACCACCGAAACGATCCGCGTCTTCGCCCGCCTGGTGGCCAGTGAAGGGATCGAGTACTACGGTGTCACCACCCCGGCCCCCGACCCCGTCATCGACTTCCGCGCCACCTACCTCGTCGGCGGCCTGGTCCAAACCCTCACCAGCTGGGTCCGCGGCGACCTCCCGATCACCCGGGACGCCCTGATCGAGTACACCACCGACGTCTTCGTCCTCCTCGGCGAGGACGTCGCCCGCCGCGACAGGCCGGCCGGCTGACCGACGGGAGCGCGCCGCTCAGAAGCGCAGCGGAACCACCGGCACACCCACCGGTTCACCCTGGAGGATCACCCGGAAGACCACGTCGCGCGACGGCCAGAAATCGGCACAGTCCTCGACCACCGTGGCGAACCATTCACGTTCGTGTGGTGCGTCCGCGAGCAATTCGCTCGCCTCGCGGATCGCCAGAACGTAACCGCTCGCCTCGCCGAGTGTGTCGTCCAGACCGAGCAGGCATTCGTCGAACGAATCCTTGTTCGGCCGGAAGTAGTACGGGAACTGCAGGGCCGCGGCGAATTCGTCGTACAGCGCGGGCACGGTGCGCATCCGGCTGCCGCGCAGCTCGCGCACCGCGAACCCCTCGGGCGCCGCGTAGCGGACCCGGCTGAACTCGGCGGTATCCACGTCGAGCGCGCCCAGCGCGGTGAATTGATCACCGGACGGGCGGAGTTCGGCGTCGTAGGTGACGTTCAGGAAATCCGCGAGCGCGAGGGGTTCGGGCATCAGCGCATCCTTGTGAAGGTGTCGTAGTGGTCGCCGGTGTACCAGGCCGAACCGTCGCTACCGGTGACGATGCGTTCGGCGTCGCGGGACTGCCCCGGTTTCTTCGGGTTCACGTCCCATTCCCGGTAGGTGATCTTCGTGCCGGACGCGTCGGTCGCCGGGAGCCGGCCCTCGCGATTGCGGAAGGTCTCCCCGCCCTTCGTTCCGGGTGCGTTCGCCGAATCCGGCCAGCGGCCCGCGTCGATCTCGGCGAGCGTGGTGTAGGCCCGCTCCGGAACACCCGACACCTGGGAAGCCACCGGCGAGTCGGTGGCCCCACCCGGCGCGGCCGGGTCACTCGCTGTCGAGGAAGCCGCCGCTCTGGACAACGACGCCGCCGGCGACCCCTCGTCACCACCGCCCTGAGCGCTCAGGAAGGCGACCACGATCGCCACCGCGGCCGCGCCGGCGGCCGACAGGATCTTCAGGATTTTCGCGCGCACAGTACTCCCCTTTATCGATACTGGACGGTCACCGGAGCATGATCGGACCAGCGCTCGGCGTAGGTCGCGGCACGTTCGACCACGGCCTGTTTCGCCCGCTCGGCCGCCTCCGGCGTCGCCAGGTGGTAATCGATACGCCACCCGGTGTCGTTGTCGAACGCGCGCCCACGATACGACCACCAGCTGAACGGGCCATCACCCTCCGGATGAAGTTTTCGCACCACATCCACGTAGCCGGCGGCGAGTTGCCGGTCCAGCCAGGCCCGTTCGGCGGGCAGGAAGCCCGACTTCTTCAGGTTGCCTTTCCAGTTCTTCAGGTCCCGCTCGGTATGCGCGATATTCCAGTCACCGGCGATGACGAATGCGCCGGTGCGGGTGGACATCCGCGCGGCCAGCTCGTCGAGGAACCGGTACTTCTCGTCCTGCCGGGGAGTTCCGGCCTCACCGGTGTGCACGTAGACGCTGGCCACGGTCACATCGTCGAATTCGACTTCGATATACCGTCCGGTGGAAACGAATTCACTGTCCGGTTCGATCCCGACCCGCACCGACCGCATCGGCCGCCGCGACAGCACCCCCACCCCCGCACGGCCTTTCGCGCCGGGTTCGGCGTGTGCGAGCTGCCAGCCCTCGGCCAGCGCCGGCGCGAGCGCGGCCGCGATCTGGGTATCGTCGGCGCGCGTTTCCTGCAGGCAGACGATATCGGCCTCGGTCCGGCTCAACCAGCCCAGCAGGCCCTTGCCGGCAGCGGCCCGGACGCCGTTGACATTGACGGTGGAGAGGATGTAAGGCACAGGCCGACAGTACAAGCCTGTTGCCGCACCCCACCCGCCCCGGCCCGAGCGCGCAGCTCGTTCGCCGTTCCCACCCCAGGGGACATCCGATAATCACATGTGTCACCCTTGTTTCTCCGGCCGGAAGCGAAGTGCCCATGAGCCCTAAGAACACCAGGCAGATGGGCGATTTGCACGACCTTCCACACTGCGCACCCGATGGACTGAAAAGCCTGTTCGCCGTGGGCGAAGGAGTTCTTCAGAAGCAGTGCGAAACCCTGGGGAACGGCAAACCCTCGGAGGCTCCTAACATGGGCGAACTGCTGCGCAAAGAGGGGATACAGAAACCCGACAACCAGTCGGTGATGCTCGATCGTTACAGCGAACACAAAGACGAAGTATCTGCGGTCCAATCGGTCTACACAGCGGAGGACGAGGGCATTCCCGTGACCGCCGGCGCGATCGGCGGAGTGGTGACCGAAGCCTGCGATACCATCGACGCATCGGTGAAAAGTCTCAACGACCAAATCGACGATGCCGACGGTTCGAAAATCCCGGTGACCGATGCCACCGGTAATCAGGTGCTCGATTCACAAGGAAACCCCAAGTACAGACTGCCGGACGCCGTCGTCGCCGGTCTTTTCACAGGGTTATGGGAGACCTTGGACAAGACATACAAAACGGTCAGCGGTGTTTCGGACCGGGCGGCGGCCGCGGCGCTCAACATCCCCGGCGGCGAACCTCCTGCGCCCCCACGGTCCGGCTACACCACACCGCGAATCCCGACGTTCACAAGCGGCGACGGATCGCCGAGCTCTTCGCTGATGAGCGACAGCTCCGACGAGGTAACCGCCACTTCCTCTGGGCCACCATTGAGGAAGCCTGAGGGCGACCTGGAGAAATGGATCAACGAAGCGATCCGAATCCTCCAGCAGAACGGTGTTCCGGTCGACGAATCGGACGCCGACATCATCTACACCATAATCATGAAGGAGTCCAGCGGTAACCCCAACGCATTAAACGACTGGGATAGCAACTGGGACAAGGGGACGCCGTCCAAAGGGCTCATGCAGACCATCGACCCGACTTTCGATGCACACTCGCTACCTGGCCACAAGGACATCTGGAATCCGGTCGATAACATCATCGCAGGCACCCGGTACGCAATCAGTCGCTACGGATCACTGGAAGGGGTGCCCGGTATCAAGGCTATGCGCAGGAGCGAAGCCTACGTTGGCTACTGACCGGAACCACCGGCGCCGAGGGCGGGCCCCGGCCGACCGTGCGGCAGCTCAGCTCGATCCGTACTCGTGCGGGCACGGTGAATGAGCGGTGACAGCCAGGCCATCGCTTCTTGGTTACGGCAGAGCGAACAATCCCGCCGACCGTAACTCCGCTCACGACGGATCGCCCGTAGAATAGTGCGTCACCGCTACTTGCCAGGAAGGGGTGACGACATCGATGTCAGGCACCTCCGCAGCCACAGCACCCGGGCCGGTCACCGCCCTGCATCTGGGCTCCGGCGAACCGCTGCTCCTCCTGCACGGTGTCCTGCTCTCACCGCACTGCTGGGAAGAGACCGCCACCCTGCTGGCCGCCCGGTGTGAGGTTTTCGCGCCGGCACTCGGCGGGCACTGGGGCGGGCCGGAGTTCCCGGACGGCCATTACTCCGCCGCCACCCTGGCCGACCGGGTCGAGGAGCAATTGGACGATATGGGGTGGCGAACCTGCCATATCGCCGGTAATTCGCTGGGCGGCTGGGTCGGATTCGAACTGGCACGCCGCGGCCGGGCCCGCACGCTCACCGCGATCGCACCGGCCGGTGGCTGGAAAACCCCGTCGGTGACGCAGTTGCGCGCCGCCGCCAAGATCGCGCCGATGATCCCGATCACCGAAATTCTCCGGCGGCTGGGCGGTTCTCCGGTCGATCACCGGGTCGCGCGCTGGGCGATGGCCCATCTGCTCACCAGGAACACCCGGGCGGTCTCCCGCGCGGATATCTCGGCCGTGATCCTGGCCACGCTGCACTGCCCCGCGCTGCCCGCGCTGACCATCGGCACCCTGCGCGGACCGGCGCTGGCGGATATGTCCGATCTGACCACCCCGGTCCGGGTGATCCTGGCGGATACCGACCGCGTTCTCCCCGCCCCGGTGCACGGCCGGCGGTTCCTGCGCGAGCTACCGGAATCCGCCGACCGCATCATGCTGAACCGGGCCGGCCACGTGCCCATGCTGGAGGCTCCCGAACGAATCGCGAACCTCATAGCCGAACACATCTACGCCAGCCGCGCCCATCTCCGGGCTGAGTAATCGGCGCCCACGCACTGCTCACCGCGCCGGAAGCCGAGGGCAATCCCCTTCCGGAGGTACTTGCCGGAGATCTCCTCGCCACAGTGAGCGCGCTCGGCCCGGCCACCGACGATCTACGGGCCACCCGGGGCCCACAGGGGTGG
>NZ_JARWPM010000415.1 GCF_029869215.1 Nocardia carnea | reverse complement strand
CCTCCCCTGCGGCGGCTTTTTTGGGGGAACCGCCCCCCCCCCGGGGCGGGGGGGAAAAAAAGGGCGCGGCCCCGGCGGGGGCGGGGGGGAAAACCCCGCCCCCGGGGGGCCCGCGGGGGGGGGGGCGCCCCCCCCCCGCGGCCCCGGGCCCCCCGTTTCCCCCCCGGCCCCCGGGGGGGCCCGTTCCCCCAAAAACGCCGCCGCAGGGGAGGCGGCGGCTGGGCCCTAACCGTTCACCCGGTGGAATTCGGCGAGCACTCCGGCCGGGATACGGCCCCGCGCCGACACCTCGTGCCCGTTGCGCTGCGCCCATTCCCGGATCACCTTCGCCGATACGGATCCACCGGCCCGTTCCCGTTTGGTCCGCCCGATCCGGCCGGCCCGGCGGGCGAACGGGGTCCATTTGCCGAAGACTGCGCGCAACTCCCCCGCGTTGGCTTCGGTCAGGTCGATCTCGTACTTCACTCCCTCGAGTGCGAACACCACAGTTTCGGCCGCGGGTGATTCGCCGTCGAGGTCATCGATCAAACTGATGACGACCTTGCGCGCCATGGGCTAGCTCCTCCGATCCCCGAACAACATTGCCACATATGACATCAACAACCCCCGCGGCTGTGCGAATCAGAGCCGATCGGCTGTGCGGAATCCGAGCTCGTCCGCAGTACCGGCACAGCTACCTCTCCCGGGGGCTGTGAGCATACCGCTAGCGGTGAATGCCGCGACGCCGGGGCGGAATCCGGACGCGGACCGCTACCGTGGCGGTCGGATCGGAGAGGACAGAGGATGAACACAGAACACCCGCGGGAACCGGAGACCGTGGAATTCGACCTGCCCCATCTCGCGATGACAGCGCTGGCGTGGGGCGCGCCCGGCGGCCGGCTCGCCCTGTGCCTGCACGGCTTCCCGGACACCGCGTGGACCTGGCGGCATCTCGGACCGGCACTCGCCGACCGCGGGTTCCGGGTGATCGCACCGTTCACCCGGGGCTACGCCCCGACCGCTGTCCCAGCGGACGGGGACTACCATCTCGGCGCACTCGCCTACGACGCGCTGGCCCTGTACCGAGCGCTCGGCAACCCGGCCGACGCCGTCCTCATCGGACACGATTGGGGCGCGCTCACCGCCAATACGATTGCCGCCCTGCCCGACTGCCCGTTCCGGCAGGTGGTCTCGCTCGCGGTGCCACCGGTTCCGGCGATGCGGCCGCGACCGGCCACGGCCCGGCGATCGGCCGGAGCGTACCTGCGGCAGCTGCGGTACAGCTGGTACATCCTGTTCAACCAGCTGCCCGGAATCGCCGAACGCAGCCTCGACCGGCTGATACCCCGGCTCTGGCACGACTGGTCCCCCGGCTACCCGGCCGCGGAGGATATCGCCCATACGCTCGCCGCGCTGCCCACCGGTGCACATCGAACCGCCGCGCTCTCCTACTATCGCGCGTTCTTGCGTCCGGCGAAGGTTCCGGAGCCGTACGCCGGACCACACCGGTACTGGGATCAGGCGCCCCGGGTGCCGATGCTGTACCTGCACGGTTCGGCGGATACCACCATGCATCCGGTGTTCGCGGCACGGGTGGGTGAGGTTCTCGCACCGGCGGGCGGCGTGAGCGAAACGGTGACGGATGCGGGGCATTTCCTGCATCTGGAGCGGCCCGGGGAGGTCGCGGGGCGGATCGGCCTGTTCCTCACCGGTGAGCGACCCGGGTCGCACCCGATGAACTAGCGGGCGGCTCCTCTGGGCGGCAGGAGCTGCCGCACGGGCACACCCGAAGACGTCGCCGACACCATGATCGGAGCCACCGTTCGCGGACACCGGCGCGCGTCGGAACGAACGTGCGGTCGCCGGATCACGTGATGCTCCGGGGCACCCCTTTATGGTTCCCATCACAGACGCGATAATCCCGCTTCCGCAACTATCACGGGGTCCCCTATCATCGCGCGGTGGCCAGTGAGGTGGAAACGAGCACGCTGATCGAGTATTTCGTGCTCGGGGTCTGCGATCCGGGACGGTGGAAGGGAGTCGACAGGCTCGCCGAACTGGATCTCAGCGTCGCTCAGGCCCGGGTGCTGTTCAGTGTCGTCCAGCACCGCGAGCCGCAGCCGATCCACACCATCGCGGAGGAACTCGGCCTGTCGATGACGGCGGCCGGCCGCAATGTCGACCGGCTGGTCCGCCTGGGCCTGCTCACCAGGCAGGAAAGCCCCACCGACCGGCGGGTCAAACTGGTCGGCCCCACCGAACACGGGCATCAGCTCGCCCGGGACCAGATCGCGATCCACCGCGCGACGATCGACCAGGCGGTCGCCCGCCTACCCGACGCACTGCGTACCGACCTCTGCAAGGTCCTCACCGCTGTACTCGAGTCCGGGGCCATTCAGAAAGTCGCGGCATACCCCCCAGCACCCTCAGGAGACAATTCGTGAACGCAACCCAAGCCCCCGCGCCACCCGCGGGGGCTTCCGACAGAATCGACGCGTCGGTTCTGAAATTGGCCGGTGTGGTGGTCCTCGGATCCATCATGTCCATCCTGGACATCACGGTGGTCAACGTCGCGATGCCGACGTTCCAATCCGAATTCCATGTCGCCAACTACTCCACGGTCGCGTGGACGGTCACCGCCTACACGCTGGCGCTGGCCACCGTGATCCCGCTGACCGGCTGGGCCGCCGACAGGTTCGGCACCAAACGCCTCTACATGATGGCGCTGTTGCTGTTCACCGTCGGGTCGGTGCTGTGTGCACTGTCCTGGAACATCGGTGCCCTCATCGGGTTCCGGGTCATCCAGGGGCTCGGCGGCGGGATGCTCATGCCGCTCGGTATGACCATCATGACGAAGGCCGCGGGACCCGAGCGGATGGGCCGGCTGATGGCCATTCTCGGTGTTCCGATGCTGCTGGGCCCGATTCTCGGCCCGGTTCTCGGTGGCTGGCTCATCGAGGACGCCTCCTGGCACTGGATCTTCCTGATCAACCTGCCGCTCGGTGCGATCGCGATCGTCTACGCCTGGTTCGCGCTGCCGAAGGACGAGGCACACCCCACCGAGAAATTCGATTTCGTGGGCATGCTGATGCTTTCACCGGGTCTGGCGCTGTTCCTGTACGGCATCTCCTCCATCCCGGAGGAAGGCACCGTCAACACCCCGAAGGTGTGGGCGACGATGCTGGTCGGTGGCGCTCTGGTGGCCGCGTTCGTCTTCTACTCGTTCAAGCCCAAGAACCCGCTGCTGGATCTGCGGCTGTTCAAGAATCGCGATCTCACCGTCGCCACCATCACCATGTTCCTGTTCTCGGCGTCGTTCTTCGGCGGGTTGCTGCTGATCCCGACCTACTTCCAGCAGGTCCGGGGTGAGAGTGCGCTGATGGCGGGGTTGCTGGTGGCTCCGCAGGGTATCGGTTCGCTGCTCACCATGCCGATCGCGGGCATGCTGGTGGACAAGGTGCCGGTGGGCCGGGTGGTCCCGGCCGGCCTGGCGATTCTGACCGCGACCATCTTCGGGCTCACCCAGATCGAGGCCGACAGCTCCTACGTCTACGTGCTCGGCGTGCTGTTCGTCATGGGTCTCGGTATGGGCTTGACGATGATGCCACTGATGACGGCCGCGCTGCGTACTCTGCAGGAGGCACAGGTGGCACGCGGATCCACGCTGCTCAACATCATTCAGCAGATCGCCAGTTCGGTGGGTGTCGCGGTGATCTCGGTGGTCCTGACCAACCGGATGCAGGATTCACAGGCGGTATCGGCCGGGCAGGCGATGATGGAGGCACAGCGCACGGGCGCACAGCCCGACCCCGGGGTGCTGCAGTACATCGCGAGCCTGGGTGACAAGTTCGAGGCCGTGATGCTGGGCGAGATGTCGGACGCCTACGCGAGCAGTTTCTGGGTCGCCTTCGTGCTGTGTGTGGTGACGGTGGCGTTCTCGCTGCTGCTGCCGCGTAAGGCGAGCTCGGTCCCGAAGGCGGGCGAGAACAGCCCGGCGCCGGTACTCATGCACTGAGCGCACCGGACCGCATCGCTCCGCCCGCCCGAACCGCCCGGTTCAGGCGGGCGGAGCCGTCTGCAGGAACCAATCCAGGATCAGCGGGAGCGCGGTGGTCGTGGTGGCGCCGTGATCGAGGGCGCCGAGATCGATCAGCTCGGCGCCCGCACCGAGTTCGGCCTTCATACACCGCTGGGAGTTCTCGAACGGGACACTGCGGTCACCGGTCGCGGCGTACAAGCGGACAGGCGCGGTAGGAGTCCAGTCGCAGACGGTATCGCTGTCCGCCATGGCGCGCAGGGCGGTACCGGTGGGATTGCGGGCCAGCTCGAGGTATTCGGGGGTGAGTAGTTCCTGCGGGGTGCGCGGCAGCTTCGACGCGATGGTCAGCAGATCGTGCCGGCCGTCGAAGAGTTGCTCGACCTGCTGTGCGTACGGTTGCCGGAACGCGGCGGCGGGATCGTCGTAGAGGTGGTGGATCCGGTTCATGGCAGTGGTCCAGTACGCCAGGAAGACGACGGCCTGGCGCGGTTCGACACGGCCGTCCAGCGCGGCCGGGGCCTGGACCTCCTGGATCGCGTACGGACCGCTCACCGCCGCCACCGCGCCGGGGCGCGCATCCCGGACCGCTCCGGCCTGCAGGTCGCGGCCGAGCGCGAGAGCCGCCTGTCCACCCTGCGAGAAACCGGTGACCAGGATGTCGGGATGTACCTCGCGGCCCTGTTCGGCGAGCAGCGCACGCGCGGCGAGCAGCAGATCGGCCGAGGCGGAAGCCTCCGACGGTGCGTGTGCGTACGGGTGCGGGCCGGGCCCCGAACCCAGCCCGAGATAATCGGGCGCGACCGCCAGATAGCCGGCGGCGGCGAACAGCACCGTGCGGGCGCGATCGGACTCACCCGCCGCGGACGGTGCCTCGTCCCGGCGCACGACCGTGCCGTGCGCGTAGGAAACGGTGCGCAGGCGCGGGATATCGGTTTCGGGGACGACCACCAGCCCGCTCGCGGTGGTCGGCGCACCGTCCGGGGTGACGGTGCCGTAGACGACCCGATAGGTGCGTACACCGTTGGCCCGCGGAACCGGATACTTCCATTTCGTGAGGTAGTCGCGGGTCTGCGCGGCGTCCATCGTCACGATCGGGGTGGCCGATACGAGATCGCCGCGGCCGGCCGGCGTGGGGTCCTCGGGCGCGACGTCGCCGGTGGCGCAGGCGGACAGCGGCGCGATGAGCGCCACGGCCAGTAGCGTCAGCAGTATCCGGACCACGGTCACCAGTGCCTCCCGGCGGGTCGATCGGCTTTCCGGAGCGACGCTACCGGGCGCCGCGAAACAACTCGTCGACGGCGGGCGATGTGATGAGCGTGGACCCCGAAGTCATACCGCCGGCCGAGCGACGGGATACGGTGCGGCGCTTGCTCGCGCTGTGTCATATCGTCAACGAACTCGTCGATCTCGCCGAAGCCGAATCGGCCGCCGGTAGCCCGGTTTCGACGGCCCTGCACGAACAGGCGTTGCTGGCCCGGACCGTGCTGCGAGAAACGGTCGTGGACCTCGTGGCGGCCGGCCGCGCCGGTCATTCGGATGCCGCCTGACACCGGAAATAGTTGTCGGGCGCACTGTTCCAGCGATTGTTCCCAGTGGTGAACGCAGAAATACACTGGGTTGATGGCCAAACCGACCCCGTGGGGCCGCGGCGCCGACCCGGCGGGCGCGGCGGGGGCCCCCCCCCCCCCCCCCCCCACCCCCCCCACCCCCGGGCCCGGTGGGGGGGGGGGGGGGGCGCGCCGGGGGGGGCCGCGGGGGGGGG
>NZ_JARWPM010000414.1 GCF_029869215.1 Nocardia carnea | reverse complement strand
TCCGGGGGGGCGCCCGTCGGGGGGGTTTTGGTTTCTTTTTTGTTTGGGGGGCCGCCCGCGGGGGGGGCGCGGGGTTCGGGGCCCCCTTGGTCTCGTTCTTCACTCCGCCGCTCCTCCGCTTCGCTCCCCCGCTCTGTCGCTCCAGAACGAGACGGGCACCGAACCATTGGTGTGATCCACTGTCGCTCCAGTACGAGACGGGCACCGAACCGCTGGTGTGGTCCATTGCCGATCCAGTACGAGACGGGCACCGAACCGCTGGTGTGGCCCGTTGTCGATCCAGTACGAGAGGGTTCGGCGGGGTGTCGGTGAGGCGGTAGTACGACACAGAGTAGGACCCGTTCGGCTCGCTCTCCGGGGACGGTTTACGATTCGAGAAGCGCAAGCTAACCGTTGGCTGTCCCGTGCGAGCGGGGCAGCGGGCAAACAGTGGAGCCTGCGGAGCGACCTAAAGGCACCTTTCAGGAGGATCAGTGACTGCCGTAGAGCCCAAGCCAATCCCGCAGGGGGTGGAAGCGACTCGGCCATTTCCGGCGCGATTGGGGCCGAAGGGGTCGTTCATCTACAAGATGGTGACCACCACGGACCCCAAGGTCCTGGGCATCATGTACCTGACCACGTCGATCGCGTTCTTCGCCATCGGTGGCCTGATGGCTCTGATGATGCGTGGTGAACTCGCTCGCCCGGGTTTGCAGTTCCTCTCGCCCGAGCAGTTCAATCAGCTGTTCACCATGCACGGCACCATCATGCTGCTGTTCTACGCGACCCCGATCGTGTTCGGGTTCGCCAACGTCATCCTCCCGCTGCAGATCGGTGCCCCCGACGTCGCCTTCCCCCGGCTGAACGCGTTCAGCTACTGGCTGTACCTGTTCGGCGCGACCATGGCGACCGCCGGCTTCATCACCCCGGGCGGCGCCGCGGACTTCGGCTGGACGGCCTACGTGCCGCTCACCGATATCCTGCACTCGCCGGGTGTGGGCGCCGACCTGTGGATCATGGGCCTGGCCGTTTCCGGCCTGGGCACCATCCTCGGCGGTGTGAACATGCTGACGACCGTGGTCTGCCTGCGCGCTCCGGGTATGACCATGTTCCGGATGCCCATCTTCACCTGGAACATCGCCGTCACCAGCGTGCTCGTGCTGCTCGCCTTCCCGCTGCTGACCGCCGCGCTGATGGCCTTGGCCTACGACCGGCACCTGGGTGGTCACATCTACGATCCGGGCACCGGCGGCATCCTGCTGTACCAGCACCTGTTCTGGTTCTTCGGGCATCCCGAGGTGTACATCATCGCGCTGCCGTTCTTCGGTATCGTCTCCGAGGTCTTCCCGGTGTTCAGCCGGAAGCCGATCTTCGGGTACACCACGCTGGTCTACGCGACCCTCGGTATCGCGGCCCTGTCCATCGCCGTGTGGGCGCACCACATGTACGCCACCGGCGCGGTGCTGCTGCCGTACTTCTCGTTCATGACCTTCCTGATCGCGGTCCCGACCGGTGTGAAGTTCTTCAACTGGATCGGCACCATGTGGAAGGGGCAACTGACCTTCGAATCCCCGATGTTGTTCTCGGTGGGCTTCCTCGTGACATTCCTCTTCGGTGGTCTGTCCGGTGTCATCCTGGCCAGCCCGCCGCTGGACTTCCACGTCACCGATTCGTACTTCGTGGTCGCCCACTTCCACTACGTGCTCTTCGGCACCATCGTGTTCGCCACCTACGCCGGTATCTACTTCTGGTTCCCCAAGATGACCGGCCGCATGCTGGACGAACGGCTCGCCAAGTGGCACTTCTGGACCACGTTCCTCGGGTTCCACCTCACCTTCCTGGTGCAGCACTGGCTGGGCGCCGAGGGTATGCCCCGCCGCTACGCCGACTACCAGGCCGGTGACGGTTTCACCACGCTGAACACCATCTCCACGATCGGTGCGTTCGTGCTCGGCGCCTCGATGCTGCCGTTCTTCTGGAACGTCTTCAAGAGCTACCGCTACGGCGAGGTCGTCACGGTCGACGACCCCTGGGGCTACGGCAACTCGCTGGAATGGGCCACCACCTGCCCGCCGCCGCGGCACAACTTCTACGAACTGCCGCGGATCCGCTCCGAACGTCCCGCGTTCGAACTGCACTACCCGCATATGGTCGAGCGGATGCGCAAGGAAGCCCACGTCGGGTTCAACGGTGGATCCAAACACCACCCCGACGAGCCCGCGCTGGCCAAAAACTAGCCCCGTCGCATGACCGAGATGTGCACCTGCTGGGATACCAGCGGGTGCACATCTCGTTTGAGGCAGCCCCCGAACCCTGCGCCGCCGAAGGGGGCGCAAAAATAACAGCGCGAAGCGGAGGAAACAGCGGAGGGTGAACCTCGGGTTCGCCGATCTCGAGACTGATTACCCCGTACCTCCGGCGCCGGAGCGGCGCCATGGATACAGAGAGTGAGCTAGCCGTTTTGGCCGAGACGACCGTTCTGGTCACCGTGACCGGGCCCGACCGTCCGGGCGTGACGTCGGTGCTGCTGACCGCGATGTCGCGGCATCGGGTGAGCCTGCTCGATATCGAGCAGGTGGTGATCCGCGGCCGGCTCACCCTGGGCGTGCTGATCACCTGCCCCGCCGACCCCGAAGCTTTGCAGGACGAGCTGGAAGAAGCGATGAACACCGTCGGCATGCAGGTCGACGTGGATGTCGACGCCGATGCCGCGCGGGCGCCCGTATCGACCCACGCCGTGGTGGTGCTCGGCGCCCCGGTGACCGCGCGGGCGTTCAGCGCCGTATCGCGGGAACTGGCGTCGCTCGGCGTGAACATCGACCTCATCCGCGGTATCGCCGACTACCCGGTCACCGGGATGGAACTCATGGTGACCGCGCCGGACCGGGCCGGTGACACCGATTCCCGGCTCCGCACGGCGCTGGCCGAGGTGGCGGTGACCGAACGGATCGATATCGCCGTGGAACGCGCGGGGCTGTCCCGGCGGGCGAAACGACTGATCGTCTTCGATGTGGACTCCACCTTGATCCAGGGTGAGGTCATCGAGATGCTGGCCGCCTACGCCGGCGTCGAGGAACAGGTCCGGGCCGTCACCGAAGCGGCGATGCGCGGCGAGATCGACTTCGCGGAATCGCTGCGCCAGCGGGTGGCGACCCTCGCGGGGCTGGACGAATCGGTGATCGCGGAGGTCGCCGCGACGATCGAACTCACCCCCGGCGCGCGCACCACGATCCGCACGCTGAAGCGGCTCGGGTTCCGCTGCGGGGTGGTCTCCGGCGGCTTCCGGCAGGTGATCGACCCGCTCGCCCGCGAACTCGACCTCGATTTCGTCCAGGCCAACGTGCTGGAGGTGACCGGGGGCAAACTCACCGGCCGGGTCACCGGTCAGATCGTGGACCGCGCCTACAAAGCGACCGCGCTGCGGGCCTTCGCGGCCGAATCCGGGATCCCGATGGAACAGACGGTCGCGGTGGGGGACGGGGCCAACGATATCGACATGCTGAACGCGGCGGGCCTGGGTGTGGCGTTCAATGCCAAACCCGCGCTCCGGGAGGTCGCCGATACGGCGCTGTCGCATCCCTATCTGGATGCCGTCCTGTTCATCCTCGGGGTCACCCGGGACGAGGTCGAAGCCGCGGACGCCGAAGACGGTCTACTACGCCGGGTGCCGCTGTAATTTTTGCTGTGTTTATTTGCGCCGCCTACGGCGTCGCCGGGTTCGGCCCCTGAGGTCCCTGCGTTCAGACCGCGATACTCGCGGCTGCGCCGCATCGTCTCGCGG
>NZ_JARWPM010000413.1 GCF_029869215.1 Nocardia carnea | reverse complement strand
GTTCTGGAGCCTGGACGTGTCGTTCACCCCGTTCCAGCAGTACACCGCGAAGGATTGCCCGCGCTACGGCGAGATGGCCGGACCCCGCGGCGGGGGGGGGGGGGGGGGGGCGCCCCCCCCCCCCCCCCCCCCCCCCACGCGCCGCGCCGGGCCCCCCCCCCCCCCCCCCGCCCGCCCCCCCCCCCACGTCCGGGTGGGCCCGGAAGAACCGGGATATGCGGGCCCACCCGCTTGCCGGAGCGAATTGGAGAACTTTTACTGCGAGTGCGGTAACGGGCATCACCTCGCTCTCGACTTTCCGATCGGCCACCGGAGGATCCGGCGTACCCGGGCGGGCCGCGCTGGCGCGCCCGCGCCGGATCCGGCCGGTGGCCTCGCGGCCGAGGAGGCTGCCGCCGGGGGACGACGCACCGCGGCCGGGGATCGCGGGCCGTGTGCAGCCGCGGCGGCCGGCGCGCCGGGGCGATATACAGCGCCTCGGCGACCTCGGCGAACAGCTCCTCGAGTTCGGGGTCCAGAACCAGCAGCCGCGGATCCACCCGCGACAGCTCGTCCGGGCAGGTACCGGTCGGTGTGGTCATGGCCGGGCTCCCTCGGTCGGACGCCGGCCGGGCGATCAGGCGTTGATGGCCTGCCGCTCGTGGTCGTGGCGTGCGATCTCGATCTTGCGGGGTTTGGCCTGCTCGGCGACGGGGATCACCAGCCGCAGCACACCGTCGCGGTAGTCGGCGCGGATCGCGTCGGTATCGAGGTTCTCGCCGAGGAACAGCTGCCGGCTGAAGACACCGCGGGTGCGTTCGGCGGCGATCATCGACCGGTCGGCGTCCAGTTCCGGGCGCGACGCACGCACCGTGACGACGTTGCGTTCGACATTCAGATCCAGTGATTCCGGGTCGATACCGGGCAGATCCAGCTCGACGAGGAAGTTGTCGCCGTCGCGCCAGGCATCCATCGGCATCGTCACGGGACGGGCCGGGGTGCCGAAAACCTGCTGCGTGAGGCGATCGAGGTCGCGGAAGGGGTCGGTACGCATCAGCATGGTCGCCACCTCCAGTTCACTCCATTCACTGTCGAAGGGAACTCAGATAACCTCTGTCATCTGACAGAGATAATATTTAGCACTCACGCCATGAGAGTGCAAGAGTCCCCCGAAGGAATTGTGGAATTCCGACGCTGTCGTGGCGGTGATGACCGCCGCGCGGCGGATGCGTCCGGGTCAGGCGCGGGGAATACGGAACTCCCATTCCGTGCCTTCGCCGACGGTATCCGCGGTGAGCAGTTCGACGGTGCCGCCGAGCGCCGCGATCCGGCCGGTGATCGAGCGCGACACCCCCATCCGCCCCTCGTTCGCGGCCTCGGCGAGGCGGCCCGGGGCGATTCCGACGCCGTCGTCGCGGACACTGACGATCAATTCCGTGCCGGTGTCCTCGAGCAAGATGTAGGCGCGGGCCGCGGGGCCGGCGTGGAGTTCGACATTGGTCAGGGCGGCGGCCACCGCGGCGGTGATCTCCCGCGCGGTCCAGCGGCCGAGAGGAACGGGTTCGCCCGGGGTGGAGACCACCACGCGAGGCGTGGCGTGTGCCGTGAGCAGGGGACGCAGGTCCACTGTGGTCTCGCCGGTCTCGCGGCCGGCGGCCTGTTCGGAGATCAGCCGCCGGAGCGCGACTTCCTGCTCACCGGCTCGCTGCGCCAATTCCGTTGCCGGACCGCCGATCTCGGTGCCACGGCGTTTGATGTAGGAAAGGATCTGCAGCACGCCGTCGTGCACCTGGCGGGCCAGTCGTTCGCGCTCCTCGGTGGCGGCGGTGAGCCGCACCGCACGCTGCAATTGTTCCTGGGCGCGGCGGGCGGTGTTCGCGGCCAGGCCCAGTGCCAGGCCCACCGACACCAGCACCGGTGCCGTCGCATCCGCCCACACATCCTCGCCCCACTGCTGCCGCATGGTGATGATCGCGGCCGCGATGAGCAGGCCCGACGTGACCCCGGCCAGCGGCCCGCGCAGGATCGCCGCGGAGATCACCGCATTCGCCGACCACATGGTGGTGGGCAGCGGCTGATGTCCGTGATACCAGGCGTAATCGGCGACCAGCGGGGTCGCCGCGATCAAGCCGAGCACCACCAGATGGTCGCCGAGCACCACCAGCGGGCGGATGCGGAGGGTGCCGGGAGTGTGCACCCGGGCCAGCAGCAGCGCCGAGATCCCGGACCAGATCACCATGAGCGCGACGAAGAACCAGCTCAGCCACGGGTTCTCGTAATACCGCACCGACGCGATCTGCTGCCCCACCGCGTACAGCAAGGTGACCAGCCGGAACGCTTGCACCGCACGCCACAGCGGGGCGGTCGCGGCCTCGGCGGGGTCGGGTTCGGCCGGATGCGCGGAGCCCATCGGTGCCTCCTGATCGGGTACAGGCGAATGTGTGCCAGTGTGGCCGGAAATCGCGCCGGCCGCGCCATCCGAGCCGCGCGCCCGGCGATCACCGGGAACGAACGTCCGGCACCACCACAGCACGCCCGCAGCGGATTCGGTGTCGGCACGAGATGTGGCTCAGCAGGGACCGAGAGCTGGCCGGCCCGGGATCTCCAGGACCGGGCCGGTAGTGGTCTTACCGGGACTCTGGATATCCGTTGCGACAGGCTCCGGTCGGAACTGGTCCGCGGGCAGGGAGATCCCGAGTTGCGTTCGGCTCCACTCCCGGTCGAACCAATCGGGCGCGGCCGCCCGGAACCGCGGCGGTGGCCACGAGCCGGCGCCCGCGGGTACCGCTCCCACGAGTTCGGTGTCGGTGACCTCCGGCAGATCGGTGCGGTTGGTCCCGGTCGCGAGATCGGGCTGCTCCGGCCAGGAGCCGACCACCAGCCCGGCGCAGCGCACACCCTCCTGCCGGAGCGCCCGGATGGTCAGCTCGCTGTGGTTGAGGGTGCCCAGTCCCGATGCCGCCACCACCAGCACCGGCGCCGCGAGTTCACGGGCGAGGTCGAGCAGGGTGAACTCGCCCAGCCGCACCAGCAGGCCGCCCGCGCCCTCGACGAGAACCAGATCGGCGGTGGAACCGAGAGCCGATACGGCGGCGGCGGTGTCGGGCAGCGTGAGAAGTGGGGCGCCGCAGCGGCGGGCGGCGGTCGCGGGAGCGAGCGGGTCGGGGTAGCGCGCCAATTCGAGCGTGTCGGTTACCCCGGAGAGCGCGGTGATCGTGGCGAGGTCGCCGGGTTCGGTAGCGGTGACGCCGGTTTGCGCCGGTTTGCAGATCGCGACCGAAAGTCCGGCGGCGCGTCCGATCGCGGCCAGCGCGGCAGTGGTGACCGACTTACCGACCTCGGTGGACGTTCCCGTGACGAAAAGCAACCGCGTCTCCCGCTGGTCATGCGGGTGCGAGGCCGGTCCGGGCCGATGCCGAACCGGAGCCGCAACGCTCGGCGTCCGGCTCGTGCTGTGCGTGCTCGGGCTGTGTGCCGGCTGCTCGTACCGGTGCTGCGCTGCCGCCCCTGAGCCCGGCTCGCCAGCGCTTCGTTCCTTCGGCGAAACCGACAGCTTTTCGGTCCGGTGCTGTACCGGCGGCTCGCCCGGACTGTGCGTGTTCCGGCTGGTTGGGGGCAGGTGGCGGCGCTGCGTTACTGCCTCGCGGCCGGACCCGCTCATACCGGTACCGCCCCGTGGTCGCGGGCGTGTGCCAGCACCGGGGTCAGGACCGCGGTGAGGGTGGCGAGATCGGCGGGGGTGAGGTCGGCGCGGGCGGTGAGCCGTAGCCGGGAGGTGCCCTCGGGTACCGACGGCGGGCGGAAGCAGCCCACCTCGACGCCCCGTTCGCGGCAGGCCAGCGCGGCGTTGTGGGCGATATGCGGGTCGCCGAGAATCACCGGTACGACGGCCGAATCGGGGCGGGGTACTCCGGCGATCCGGGCGATATCAGCGGCGCGATCCAGAACCCGCTGCCCGAGTGCGGGATCCCGGCGCAGAATGCGCAATGCCGCGCGGGCGGCGCCGACGGCGGCGGGTGCCAGGCCGGTATCGAAGATCATGGTGCGGGCGGTATCGACCAGATGCGCGCGCACCCGCTCGTGGGCCAATACCGCACCGCCCTGGGCGGCGAGTGCCTTGGACAGCGTCACGGTGACCACCACATCGGGTTCGCCGGCCAGCCCGGTCTCCTGCACCAGGCCGCGCCCGCCGTGACCGCGGACCCCGAGCCCGTGCGCTTCGTCGACGAGCAGGACCGCGCCGTGGGCGCGCGTCACCCGATGCAGTTCGGCCAGGGGCGCCAGGTCGCCGTCGGCGCTGAACACCGAATCGGTGAGAACCAGGGCGCGTTCCTCGGTGCGCTCGGCCAGCAGGCGCGCGACGGCGGCGGTATCGCGGTGCGGCGCGATCGCCACCCGCGCCCGGGAGAGCCGGCACGCGTCGACCAGGGAGGCGTGGCAGCCGGCATCGGAGACGATCAGTGCGCCCCGGCCCGCCAGCGCGGTCACCGCCCCGAGGTTGGCGGCGTAGCCGGAGGCGAAAACCAGGCCTGCCGGGAAGCCGGTGAACTCGGCGAGTTCGGCTTCGAGCAGCTCGTGGTCGGTGGTGGTCCCGGTGACCAGCCGGGAACCGGTCGACCCGGCCCCCCAGCGGCGCACCGCCTCGACAGCCCCCGCGACCACCTCCGGGTGCCGCGCGAGCCCCAGATAGTCGTTGGAAGCCAGATCCAGCGCCGGCGAATCCGCGGTGCGCGGCCGCAGTCGGCGCCGCAATCCGGCGCCGACACGGTCGGCCGCGCGGTCGTCGAGCCAGGCAAGCGGATCGTGGGTCACGACCAGCACCATACTTGAACACCGTTCAAGTCCGCCAGACTGCCGAGCCGGCATCAGCCTTCGATGGAGCCGCTCCCGAACTCGGCGGTTTCGGAGGCGCTGCCAGACACCTCAGCGGATACCTGCCCCCAGTTGATGCCGGATCCCGGCGGTGAACAGTTGCAGGCCGAAATCGAAGCGTGCCGTGGGATCGGGGACCTCTGCGGGTTCGGCCGAGCCGGGCTGTGGCGATTCCGGCAGCGCACCGGCCGAATCCATCTGCATCCGGGATTGTTCGTCGACCGTATGGCCGAGCACGTAGTAGAGCAGCGTGTAGGCGGCGAGTTCGGCCCGTTCGCGGGGCATACCCGCGCGGATGACGGCGCCGGCGATCCGTTCGCGGCCTGTGCTCGTGGTCAGGCGCGAGGCGTAGGTGGCCGAAACCAATTCCGCGCCGTCGCGGTAGGTGAGCAGGCAGTTGCGCATCCGGTGTGCCAGTTCGCTCAGGGCTGCCGCCCAATCGGTCATGCCGACGGGCTGTTCCATGGGGGCGAGGATGCGGTCGGCGACGGCGCCGAGCAGGGCTTGTTTGTTCGGGAAATGCCAGTACAGCGCGCCGGGCTGGACGCGCAGCGAGCCCGCGAGCCGGCGCATGGTGAGGTCGGCGAGGCCGTACTGGTCCAGAATGGCCAGCGCCCCGTCCACGACGTCGTCTCGGTGTAGCTGCACAGTCGGTCCTCCCGTGGCTTCGATACGCCCCTGACGCTACCCCAGCCTGAACGCTGTTCAATCTTTGCCGCTACCCTGTCCTGAACGCTGTTCAAGTCAGGTGTGTTCCGGTGCGGCCGCGGCACACCACCCACGAAGGGATTCGCCCGTGACCCAGGCCCCCGTCACCACCGGAGCATCCGTCGACGACGTGCTCGCCGTGGCCCGCGAGCAGGTGCTCGACCGCGGTATCGGACTCTCCCGCGAGCAGACCCTGGCCGTCCTGCGGCTGAGTGACGACCGGCTGGAGGAATTGCTCGAACTGGCGCACGAGGTCCGGATGCGCTGGTGCGGCCCGGAGGTCGAGGTCGAGGGAATCATCAGCCTGAAAACGGGCGGTTGCCCGGAAGACTGCCATTTCTGCTCGCAATCGGGACTGTTCGCCTCGCCCGTGCGCGCCGCCTGGCTCGATATCCCGAGCCTGGTCGAGGCGGCGAAACAGACCGCCAAAACGGGCGCCACCGAATTCTGTATCGTCGCCGCGGTCCGGGGTCCCGACGAACGGTTGATGGCACAGGTGGCCGCGGGGGTGGAGGCCATCCGCAACGAGGTCGATATCCAGATCGCCTGTTCACTGGGCATGCTCACCCAGGATCAGGTCGACCGGCTGGCCGCGATGGGTGTGCACCGTTACAACCACAACCTGGAGACGGCCCGCTCGCACTTCCCGAACGTGGTCACCACGCATACCTGGGAGGAACGCTGGGACACCCTGCGGATGGTGCGCGCGGCCGGGATGGAGGTCTGCTGCGGCGGCATCCTGGGAATGGGGGAGACCCTGGAACAACGCGCCGAATTCGCCGCCGAACTGGCGGTCCTCGAACCCGACGAGGTACCGCTGAACTTCCTCAACCCCCGTCCCGGGACCCCCTTCGGAGATCTCGAGGTTCTGCCCGCCGCCGACGCCTTGCGTGCCGTCGCCGCCTTCCGCCTCGCCCTGCCGCGGACCATCCTGCGTTTCGCCGGAGGGCGGGAGATCACCCTCGGAGACCTCGGCGCGCGGCAGGGCATCCTGGGCGGAATCAACGCCGTGATCGTCGGCAACTACCTGACCACCCTGGGCCGCCCGGCCGAACAGGACCTCGACCTGCTCGGCGAACTGCGGATGCCGGTCAAGGCACTCAACGAGACATTCTGATCGGCGGCGTCAACCGCGGAAGGCGGCCCCGGATGAGTACTGTCGGCGATATGGACGAGCGCTACAACCCGTTCACGGGCGCACCCATCGTGCCCGGGCACGACGAACCGGCCTCCCGGGCCGTGGCCCTGGGCCTGGAGCCGCCCCGGTTCTGCGCGCACTGCGGACGCCGGATGGTCGTGCAGATCGACCCCGGCGGCTGGCGGGCCCGGTGCTCACGGCACGGCGGCATCGATTCCACCGGCCTGGAAAGGCGGTAGGGATGAGCGGGGCGCGCAAGGAACTCCGGGCCGCGGCCGTGCTGCTGGCCGCGGTGGTGCTGCTGAGTGTGGTCGCGGGCGCGGTCTGGGGGCTGCTCGCACCGACCGAACTGGTGCTGGTCGTCGAACCCGGCCGCGGCGCCACTCTGGTGGGGGAGAGCCTGCACCGGTTCGACGCGCTGGCGATCTTCGCCGGTGCGGGCGCGGTGACCGGGCTGCTCGCGGCGGCCGCGGCCTGGCGATGGCGGCGGATGCGCGGCCCGATCCAGCTCCTCGGGTTGCTGCTGGGTTCGGCGGCCGGTGCGTGGGTGATGGCGTGGGCCGGGGAGGCGGTCAACACCTGGAACAACCCGCGGCCCGATGATCCGCCGGTCGGGCAGATCGTGGCGCTGCCGGTCGGTCTCGAAAGTTCACTCGTCCTGCTGGTCCAGCCGCTCACCGCGGCGCTGGTGATCCTGGTTTTGGCCGGTCTCAGCGCCGGCGAGGATCTCGGCAGCGGTTTCGCCAGCCCCTTCGGAGAGTCGCGACCCCAGCCGTACGCGGAGCCGGAGTACGACGACGCCTACTATCCCGGCGCCGCCGCCGAGCGGGTGTCCTCGGGCGCTCCGGTGCGGGCCGAACCTGCGCTTTCCCCACAGGATTCGCCGTCGGCCGGACCGTCGCTGTCGAAGTGACCTCGGCGCTCCCGGCGCGGAAAACCGGGAGCGGCAATACGTCTCACCCGCAGTGTGGTCGTCTCGCGCAGCGGGACCGGGCACCCGCCCGTCGCGCGGACCGTGTTCCCCGGCCGTAGGCTGAGCGCGTTCGGGGAGACGACAGGGAGAAGACGTGGGGTTCACCAGTGCGCTCGTGGTCGAGGAGATCGACGGGAAGTTCTGGAAGGTCCGGGAGCCGCTGAGATATCAGGGCGCGGACGAGGAGTTCGAGGTTCCGGCGGATTTCCGCACCGATTTCGCTTCGGTGCCGCGGCCGCTGGTCTGGCTCATTCCCCGGTACGGGGTGTATACGCGGGCGGCGATCCTGCACGACTACCTGTGCCGGACGGAGCGGGTGAGCGCGGCCGACGCCGACGGCATCTTCCGGCGCACACTGCGCGAATGCGATGTGTCGCGGCCGCGGCGCTGGATGATGTGGGCGGCGGTGCGGCTGGGGAGCCGGCTGGCGGGGATCACTCCGGCCGCGTTCGCGGTGTGGCTGGTGATCGCGGTGGGCTCGATCGTGTTCCTGGCGGTTCCGACCGTCGTGGTGACGGTGTTCCTGGTGCTGTTCTGGTTCGTCGAGCTGATCGCCTGGGCTGTGGACCGGCGCACGCCGCCGGAACGGCGCACCTCGGTGCCCCGGCCGCAGATGAGAACCTGAGCGCGCGCCGGCGAAACCGGCGGAAATGCCGCTCGGGTACCAGGATTCGAACCTGGACCAACGGAGCCAAAATCCGGTGAGCTGCCGTTACTCCATACCCGATCGCGCTCTGCTGCCGGGCGCGTACCCGGGACAGTAGCGGTGCGGCGTTATCGGCCGCACCCGGTTTTCGGTTCCGCGCGCGGGGGTTCGACGCTACCCACGGGGGCGTAGCGCGGCGAATTCGTCGGTGACTCGCAGACCCGAATCGGTGAATCGGTAGACCGACGCGGGACGCCCTCCGGCTCGTCCAGGGGTGGCGGTATCGCCGGTCGGGGTGATTACCTTGCGGCGGGTGAGCACCCGTTGAAGGTTGGTGGTGTCCACGTCGTATCCCAATGCCGCGCAATAGATTTCCCGCAGTGTCGACATGGTGAACCGGTCCGGGGCCAAGGCGAACGAAATATTGGTGTAGGACAGTTTGGCGGCCAGCCGGGCGCGGGCGTGACCGACCACGGTGCCGTGGTCGAAGGACATCTCGGGCAGAGCCGATACCGGATGCCAGCGGGTATCGGAAGGCAGGCGGGGATCGGCGGTGAGCGGGACGAGGCCGAGATAGGCCGAGGCGATCCGGCGCGGTCCCGGCACCCGGTCCGGTGCGCTGAACACCGACAGCTGTTCGAGGTGGTCCACCTCGCGCACATCGACCTTCTCGGCGAGCTGGCGGCGGGCCGAGGTGTCCAGATCCTCGTCGTTGCGCAATCGCCCGCCCGGTAGCGACCAGGTGCCCTGCTGCGGGTCGAGGGCGCGCTGCCACAGCAGTACCGCGAGTTCGCTGCGCTGGCCCGGCGGGCAGCGGTCGATCACCCCGTCGCGACCGCTCTCACCTGCGGCGATATTGGCGGGGAAGCGGCGAACCTGGAACACCGCGGTGAGCGATTCATGGATGGTGCTAAACTGGTCCACGTTTTCGATCATAAGTCGAAAACCTGGTTGAGTGCGAATCGGCGGAGTTGCCGAGCGCGCGTAGGAAGGAGCGACCATGGCGACGATGGGAGCAGAATTGGCCCCGGCGCCGGGTACCGCACTGCGGGAGCGGATCGTCGACGGGCCCACGGGCTATACCGGGGTGGCGGCGACGCCGGAATGGGCGGCCGAGGTGAAACGCCTGGCGCGGCAACGCAATGCGACCATTCTCGCGCACAACTACCAGCTGCCGGAGATCCAGGACGTGGCCGACCACGTCGGCGATTCGCTGGCGCTGTCGCGGATCGCCGCCGAGGCACCCGAGGACACGATCGTGTTCTGCGGGGTGCACTTCATGGCCGAAACCGCCAAGATCCTGAGTCCCGAGAAAACCGTGCTCATCCCCGACGAGCGGGCCGGTTGCTCGCTGGCCGATTCGATCACCGCCGAGGAGTTGCGCGACTGGAAGGCCGAACACCCCGGTGCCGTGGTGGTGTCCTATGTCAACACCACCGCCGCGGTGAAAGGGCTGACCGATATCTGCTGCACCTCGTCCAACGCCGTGGACGTGGTCGCCTCCATCGACCCCGGTCGCGAGGTGCTCTTCCTGCCCGACCAGTTCCTGGGCGCGCACGTCAAACGGGAAACCGGTCGCGAGAACATGCACATCTGGATGGGCGAATGCCACGTCCATGCCGGGATCAACGGTGACGAACTCAACGACCAGGCCCGCGCCCATCCCGACGCCGAACTCTTCGTGCACCCCGAATGCGGTTGCGCGACCTCGGCGCTGTACCTCGCCGGCGAGGGCGAATTTCCGGCCGACCGGGTGCACATCCTGTCCACCGGCGGCATGATCGACGCCGCCCGCGCCGCGACATCGAACCAGGTCCTGGTCGCCACCGAGGTCGGCATGCTGCACCAGTTGCGCAAGGCCGCGCCCGGGATCGATTTCCGGGCCGTGAACGACCGCGCCGCCTGCAAGTACATGAAGATGATCACCCCCGCCGCGCTGCTGCGCTGCCTGCGGGAGAACCGCGACGAGGTCCACGTCGACCCGGAAACCGCCGCCCTGGCCCGTAATTCGGTCCAGCGCATGATCGAGATCGGGAACCCCGGCGGCGGGGAATGAGGCCGATTCGGGTCGCTCGCCGAGCGTCGGTACATCCGCCGGCGCGTAGTGCATGTGCGCGCGGCGCCGGTCGGGCGGCGGTAGCCGGTGGCTGTGGATTCGGCGGATGAGCCGGGGCCTCGGCGCGGCGGTCACCGAGGCCCGGTGCGGCCGGGCCGCACTCGTGGCCGGGCGAATCGGTCGGCTCGACGGCCGGTCGTACCGCCGGCCCACCGGTGACGGCTCCCGGCAGTGGAGGACATGATGATTGGTGAACGACCGGCCCCCGGCTGGGAAGAACACGCCGACCTCGTGGTGATCGGCGGCGGCGTGGCCGGGCTCACCGCAGCGCGCGCCGCCTCGCGCCGGGGTCTGCGGGTACTGATCCTGAGCAAAGGCGGCCCCAGCGATACCGCCACTCAATACGCCCAAGGCGGTATCGCGGTCGTCGCCCCGCAGGGTGACTCGGTGGATTCCCATGTAGCCGATACGCTCGCGGCGGGCGGCGGGCTGTGCAACCCGGATGCGGTGCGATCCATCGTGGCCGCGGGCCCCGATGCGGTCGCCGCCCTCACCGACCTCGGTGCGGTATTCGACCTCGGCCGCGACGGCCAGATCTCCCGGACCCGCGAAGGGGGCCACAGTACCCGCCGCATCATCCATGCCGGAGGTGACGCGACCGGCGCGGAAGTGCAACGGGCGCTGTCGGCGGCGGGCCTGCCCGTGCTGTTCGGAACCGCGGTACTCGAGGTGGTCACGGACGCGCACGGCGTACAGGGAGTGATCGCCGTCTCCGAACGTGGTGTCGGACGTGTCCACGCGCCGGCCGTCCTGCTGGCCACCGGCGGCCTCGGCCAGCTCTACGCCCTCAGCACGAACCCCGCGGGGGCGACAGCCGACGGTGTGGCCCTGGCCCTGTGGGCGGGTGCGATGGTGGCCGACCTCGAGTTCGTGCAATTCCATCCCACCGTCCTGTACTCGCCCGACGGGTTCGGCCGGCAGCCGCTGATCAGCGAGGCGGTGCGCGGCGAAGGTGCGGTCCTCGTCGATTCCCGCGGCGAATCGGTGACCGCCGGAGTTCATCCGCGCGGTGATCTGGCGCCGCGGGACGTGGTCTCCCGGGCCATCGCCGCCCGGCTGCGCGAACGGGGTGAGGACCACGTCTATCTCGACGCTCGCGGTGTGCCGGACTTCGTCCATCGATTCCCGACGATCACGACCTCGTGCCGGGTCGCGGGGATCGACCCCCGGCGTGATCTGATTCCGGTCGCGCCCGCCGCACACTATCAATGCGGGGGTGTGGTCACCGACCTGCACGGACGGACCGGGGTTCCGGGACTGTACGCGGCCGGAGAAGTCGCCCGTACCGGGTTGCACGGTGCGAACCGGTTGGCCTCCAACAGCCTGCTCGAGGGCTTGGTGATGGGCGAACGCGCGGGTCTGGCCGCGCTGGAACGGCTGGGCGAACCGGCGCTGGTCCCCGACCGGCCCGCCGCGCACCGGCCGGCAGCGCACCGAAGTCTGCTGCAGCGGACGATGACCGACCATGCCTCCGTCGTCCGCGACGGGCGGGGGCTCGCGCAGGCAGGTGGCCTTCTCAGCGGCGCCACCGACGCGCGGCGCACCGTGCTTGGTACGGCGACCACCGCCAGCAGGCCGTCGCCGCCGGAAACGCTGTCATCGCAGGTGAACGGCTCGTCTGGGGCGCAGTCGCCGGCGGCGCTGATCGCGGAGTACGAAGATGCCGCCCTCACGGTCACAGCCCGGGCTCTGCTGCTGGCCGCTTCGGCGCGCATCGAGAGCCGCGGCTGCCACACCCGTGCCGACCACCCGGCCCCGGCGCCGGGCTCGGCGCGACCCATCGCGGTGCGGTTGAGCAGCACCGGCGCCCCGCAGATCGCAGCGGAACGGTCCGGCGAACCGCGGAACGGCGGCGACAGCGGCGCGCCGTGCGCCGTCGCCGCCGCACCGCCGGCGGCCTCGTGACCGGGCTTCGCGGAGCGTCGACCGGGGCACTCGGCCAGGCCGGTACGCGAGTGGGGGTGGCTGTTGGTCGAATGCCCCGCACAGAATCGGATATGAGGAGTTGACAATGACTTTGGACGCTGGGCTGGAGCCCGAGGCGGTCCGCGGTCTCATCCGCACCGCACTCGACGAGGACCTCCGGTACGGCCCCGATATCACCACCGTGGCCACGGTTCCGGAAGACGCCGCGGTGAAGGCCGCTGTCGTAGCCCGGCAGCCGGGCACGGTCGCGGGCATCGATATCGGACTCCTGGTCCTGGACGAGGTGATCGGGGCAGGCAACTACGAGCTCACCGAACGCGTCGCCGACGGCACCCGAATCGCCGCCGGCGACACGGTTTTCGCAGTGGCCGCACCCACCCGCGGCCTGCTCACCGCCGAACGCACCATGCTCAACCTGCTCTGCCACCTCTCCGGGATCGCCACCGCGACCGCCGCCTGGGTCGACGCCGTGGCCGGCACGAACTGCCGCATCCGCGACAGCCGCAAAACGCTGCCCGGCCTGCGCGCCCTCCAGAAGTACGCGGTCCGCGCCGGCGGCGGCGTCAACCACCGGATGGGCCTGGGCGACGCCGCCCTGATCAAGGACAACCATGTCGTCGCCGCGGGTTCGGTGGTGGATGCCCTGCGCGCCGTCCGCGCCGCCGCCCCCGATATCGACTGCGAGGTCGAAGTCGACACCCTCGACCAACTCGACGAGGTCCTGGCCGAAAACGTCCAACTGGTCCTCCTCGACAATTTCCCCCTCTGGCAAACACAGTCCGCCGTCCAGCGCCGCAACGCCCTCGCCCCCGATACGAAACTGGAATCCTCCGGCGGTCTCACCCTCGACATGGCCGCCGACTACGCCCGCACCGGCGTCGACTACCTCGCCGTAGGCGCCCTCACCCACTCCGTCCGCGTCCTGGACCTCGGGCTGGATATGTAGCTGCGCTACAGCTGTCCGCTGGGGCCGTGATCGGATCGGCTACGGCCTGGCAACTCACTCGTTCGATCGAGAGGCTGGGGTCGCGGTAGATCGCCACCGGACTCGACCGTCACGGCATGGTGGGTCTGCGGGCTGCGGCCGCCGTCCGGATGCTTGTCGACAAGCCCGCAAGGCTACGACCGGCCGAGCTCTGCTAATCAGTCAGTATGGAAAACCGTTCGGCCGCGGCGCCGGTCGTGATAGAGCTGCGCACCGAGCCGTATGACTCCCCCTCGGCAACCGCCATGATCCGGGCCGCGAACCGCACCAATGAGGCTCTGTACGGGCGCGCAGACCAGTCGCCGCTGTCGCCCGAGGAGTTCTCCCCCGAACACCGGGGCCGGTTCCTCGTTGCCTACGTGGACGAAATCCCAGTGGGATGCGGCGGTTACCGCCGCCACCACGACGACGAGAGCGGTGGTACCGCAGAGATAAAGCGTATGTATGTCGAAGCCGACGTCCGCCGTCAGGGGATCGCCCGAGCGCTGCTTTCCCAGCTGGAACGCGGTGCCCGCGGCGACGGCTATGACACGATCATCCTCGACACCGGCAGTAAACAGCACGCCGCCCACGCTCTCTACGAGTGCAGCGGCTACCGGCGGACTGCATGTTTCGGCATATACCGCGACAAACCCGGTAACCGCGCATACCTCAAATCGCTCGATTCCGGCGGCCGGACCGAAGGATGAGCGGGGGCGTATCGCCGTCGATTTCGGTTCCGTCAATCGGGCCATGAACCGGCGCTCGTCCCCCGTGCACACGGCCGTTCCCAGCACCTCGGGGTCCGCGGCGGCGAGTTCGGGAATGTAGCCGGCTACCGCCCCGGTGGAGTCGGTGCGGAGATCGTCGAGAACTTCTTGCAGGTAGTCGGCGATCGGTGAATGCACGGTATCCACCCTTTCGGGATCAGCGGTCACGGTGAACGGCAGACCGGTACCGCCGGAACCTGCCCGGGTTCGCGAAACCGCCGGCCTGTGTGCGAGCGGCTGCCCGGCACCGGAACATTTGCCGGACCGCAGCGGTTGCTCGTGGTAACACCCGGTGAGACGAGGAGTGCGATGCCGAAGCCCGTGGACGAGGCCTATCACTGGAACGGCGAGCGGCTGGACCTGGACCTGTACCTGACGCGGATCGGGTATACCGGGCCGCGGACGCCGACAGTGGGTACATTGCGCGGGCTGGTCGGCGCTCATACGACCGCCATCCCGTTCGAGAATCTGGAGGCGGTACTCGGCCGTCCGGTGCCGCTGGACCTGGAAACCTTGCAGGACAAGCTGTTACGGCAGCGGCGCGGCGGTTACTGCTACGAGAACGTGACCGTGTTCGCGGCGGCGCTGGAACGTTTGGGCTTCGGAGTCACCGGGCTGGCCGGGCGGGTGACGATGGGAGCGGGCGGAGTGCGCCCGGCCACCCACGCACTCCTGCGGGTGACCACCACCGACGACGATCGGGCGTGGCTGGCCGATGTGGGGTTCGGGGCGGGTCCCGCCGAACCGTATGCGCTCGTCGATACGTCCGGGGAGTTCACGCTCGGTGAGTGGCGGTTCCGGCTCGAATGCGAATACGGCGAACTCGACACCGAACAGTGGGTGCTGCACCAGTTCGCGAAGGACGGATGGGTCGACCGCTACACCTTCACCCTCGCCCCGCAGTACCGGATCGATTACGAGGTCGGCAACCATTTCGTCGCGACGTCACCGCGGTCACCGTTCACTCGGCGGCCGTTCGTCCAGCGTTTCCATCCCGACGCCCACCACATCCTCGACGGCCGCGTCCTCACCACAGAACACCCCGACGGTTCCAGCCGGTCGCGGGAGCTGAACCTCTCGGAATTGCCGGAAACGCTGGCGAAGGTGTTCGATATCGAACTTCCCGACGAGGATGCCGCAGCGTTGCTTCGTGCCCCGTGGGCCGTGAGCTGACCGTGCTCTTCCCAGCACTGGTCGGCCGTGCTCCGGCTCCACCGGGAGCCAGAGTTGGGCGTCGGTCCGGCTCTGTCCGTCGACAGGCGGGTGCGCGGGTCGGTCCGCTCGCCCCGTCCGCCCCGTACTTCTCCGGCAGTATCGGCACGTCGAGGTATGGGCCGCGTTCACGGCCGGGGGGAACTCGAGTCGAGTAGAGCCGTCCAGAACTCCCGTTGCACCGCATCCCACAGGTCCTGATGTTGCGGTAACACCTCACGGGCATCGGCGAGATCCAGCGGCGCCGCGTCTTCGGCGAATACGACCGTTCCACGTTGTGCCAGTGGCAGCGGCTTGTCGGGCCACTGGACCGCGGGACTCGGGTCGCCGAGCAGTGATACGCGCCGAATCCACGGGCGTCTTTGTGTCAGAGACCAGACCGCGGTCTTCTTGCCGTCGGCGGTTGTCGTCGTACGCGGTCCTTCTCGCTTCATTCGGCTTCCCCTGCGGCTGATGGTTCCCGGTGCGGGGGACTCTGGACCCCGTATCGGGACGACTCGAATCCCTCATGCCGATCCGGACGGGACCGGCCGGCCGCGCACCGTGTACACGGCAACACCGTCGGTTGTGCCGGCCGTTCGCCACTCCCGGCCGCGAGGGTTGGGCCACTGCCGGTTGTCCCCGCGAGACGAACTGGGGCCGAACGTCTCCTGTCGAAGAACACCGCTCGACTACCCGGATTGCATCCTCACGCAAGGTGTTCCGGTTCACGACAGTGTTCCAAACTCTGGGCGCAGACGCAACGGGAGATGCATCTGCATCTTCGAATGGATATGCAACTGCATGTGCATCTGTGTGTACAGTAGGCCGCGAATCTTGTTCATCGACAGGAACAGTGAGGGTGTCATGTCCGATCCCACCGCCGAGTTCCCCTCGGTCCCGAGTGCAATCACCTGGCGGAAGAGCTCTTACAGTGGACCGAACGGCAATTGTGTCGAGCTGGGCCGTATTTCCGGCGACAGCATCGGAATGCGCAACTCCCGAGACCCACAGGGCTCCGTTCTGACTCTCGGGCGCGCCGAGTTCGCTGCCTTGCTGCGCGAGATCAAGGGCGGCCGCTTCGATAGCTTCATGCTGTAAGGTGTTGCGGGGGGTACAACCAGGAGGGGGCTACAGATTCGTACTGGATGGGAGTCGAGTCGATGACAGCCAGGGCCGGCTCCGCGGCAGCGAGGTTCGACCACGACGGTGACGCGACAGCCGAGGTTTCCGTCGAACGTGGACCCACTGTCTTGCGGATCGCGCTCGGCGTCCAGCTACGGAAAATGCGCGAGGAACGCGGGATCAGTCGCGGGACGGCGGGCGAGGCATTGCGCGCAACCGAATCCAAGATCGCCCGGCTCGAGCTGGGGCGGACCGGGTTCAAAGCCCGCGATATGGGCGACCTGCTCACACTGTACGGTGTGCACGACACCGACGAGCGCGACCGCTTCCTTGCTCTGGCTCGTCAAGCCAACCAGCCGGGCTGGTGGCATCGCTACAATGACCTACTGCCCTCCTGGTTCGAGACCTATGTCGGTCTCGAACAGGCCGCCCTCGGCATTCGCATCTACGAAACCCACTACATCCCGGGCCTTTTCCAGACCGCCGAATACGCCCGTTACGTCTTCGGTCTCGATTCCCGGGAGGACGCCCAGCGCCTCGTCGATATGCGGATGCGACGCCAGCGCATACTCACTCGCACACCGAACCCGCCCACTGTGTGGGCGGTCATCGATGAGCACGTGCTGCGCAGGCTGCCACCGGATCCGTGCGTGGCCCGTAACCAGCTGCAGCGCCTGCTCGAGTTGACCGAGCAGCCCAATATCACTATGCAGGTGCTCCCGGAATCCGCCGGTCCCACGCCCGCCGAAGGCGGGTCCTTCAGTATGCTGCGCTTCCCCGAAGACGAGCTGCCCGATATCGTCTATCTCGAACAGCTCACCAGCGCGCTCTATCTCGACAAAGCTGCCGATCTGCAGCGCTACCGGAAGCTCATGGACACCCTGTGTGCGGGCTACGCGCACCCACCCGGCAGAACCCCGCTGCTCCTGCGTGAGCTCCTCGACAAAGTCGGCTAGTGTCGCCGAAGGGTTGGCGTATCGGTCTCGGCCGGGCGGCGCGTTCGAAGACGCGCGACCAGTGCCCGGGTAACAAGACCGAAGCCGCGCTCGACACCGCGTCCCGTCGGCAGCGGCATGACCGATACCGATCCCGTGCCGGAGTGGCGCTCCGTCCGCAGCATGGCATTACGCCCTGCGGGACAGGCGTATTCGCATGTCAACCCGCCGCCGCGCGAATCCGGGCTGGGGTAACGTGTGGATCGACCACAGGACTCGGCGATCCGATCTGACAGGCCGAAGTCCGTGGCCTGGACCTGCCGATAGTAAGGGGCAAGAAACAGTGGATATCCGCGACGTCCCGTGCGGGCCCGGTCGTTTACCTGTTATCGGACACGGCTGGGGAATGTGGCGTGATCCGGTCCGGTTCATGGCGGATCTGGCGGGCATCGGGAAAATCGTACGTGTCGATATCGGCAGTCTCGTTGTCTATGTCATCACCGATTTCGAACTACTTCACAAGGTGTTGGTCGAGAACTCCGACGCCTACGAGAGAGGGCTCCTGTTCGAACGAATCCGTCTCATATTCGGGGAATCGCTGATCGTGGCCGACGGTGAGCAGCACAGGGATCTTCGCCGCCTGCTGCAACCTGCGTTCCATCGAAAAGAGCTGGAAAGCCACGCGGATATCATGAAGCGGAACGCGGACGCATTGGCGAGTTCGTGGCGGCCGGGCCACCACATCGAGGCTCGTTCGGCAATGTTGGAAGTGGTGATCGCCAACGTGCTCGAGTCCATGTTCTCGCATAAACCCGATACCGGAGAGCTGCAGTTCATCTCGGGTCTGGTCGAGGATATCGGCGCAGGCGCCATGGTGGGCAGTGTGTTGCCCAAGAGGCTGGCGAACCTGCCGCTACCGGTGAACCGCAAATTCCTGTCTGCCGGCACGCAACTGCGGGAATACTGTCAGGATCTGCTCGTCGCGCGCCGGGGCAGTGGTGATCGCCGCAACGACTTGATCGACATCCTGCTGGATTCCTCAGCGGACGAACACCACAGTGACAAGTTCCTGGCAGAGCAGGCCGTGACCGTACTCTTCGGCGGAATCGACCCTTCGACCACCACGCTGACCTGGGCTCTGTACGAGTTGTCACAGCGTCCGGAGGTGGCTGCGAAACTGCGGGACGAGATCGCCGATGCGGGGGAACTCGACCCCCGGAGCCTCGGCGGGCTCGACTATCTGAACCGGTTCCTGAACGAGGTCACGCGGATTCATTCACCACTATTGCAAACCCGACGCACCGTCACCACTGTCGATCTCGACGGTTTCACCTTTCCGGCCGGGACAGATATCGGCTACAGCATTGCAGCCATTCATCGAAACCCGGAAATATTCGCCGAGCCGGACACTTTCGACCCCGATCGGTGGCCGGCTTCGAGCTCGGGAACGAAATGCCGGAGCTTCGTCCCGTTCAGCATGGGCAATCAGATGTGTATCGGCAACAATTTTGCGTGGCTGGCAATGCAGACGACGCTCCACAGTTTGTTGTCGAAGTGGGAGTTCCGGCCGGTCGTCACCGAGAAGGTCCCGCGGGCCATGGGGCCGATCCCTGGGCTCGGCAGGCTTCCGCTCGAGGTTCGTCCGGTCTCCCGGTAACGGTGCGGCCGGATCGATGACCGTGACGACCCCGCAGTCGGCGCCGTGAATCAGGCACCTGACTTGGTGACCGCAGCTCTGCGATATGCCGATATCTTGCGAATCAGGGCAGGCAGGACAGCCGCGGCGACGAAAAGGACGACCGCGAAGAGGACGAAGTAGAGCAGAGAACCGTTGCGGCCGAAGCGGGGGACGAACGCGACTTCCTGGCCGGTTGCGGCGACGGCGTTGAGGAACGGGGCAAAGGCCTGCAAGGTGTACCCGTGGGGCAGCATATTGATGGAATTCTCGGCTACATAGACCCAGAACAGCAGGACGGCCACAGCGGCGGACGGAGTGCGAATCAATGACCCGACCGCGACACCCACACCGCAAGCGGCGAACCCGTAGATCGGGACGGTCCAGAGGAACCGGAGACCGGCCGAGTCCGTGATGTCCACAGCACCATAGATCTGGGGGAACTGCGTCGGCAGGGTGACCATGACGACGACGAGCAGAACAACTGTCGACATCGCGGTGATGGTGCCGTAGTAGAACCACCGGGCCAGCGCAACCGTCCAGAACCGGGGAAACAGGAACTCATTGAGATCACTCGTCCGACCGCGCCATTGCGCGGCGTGGGCGTAGGCGGTGGTGACCATCATGACCGATACGGCCAAGGTGATCACCCAGTACACCGAGTTGGTTGTGGAGACTGTGGCCAGGTAACTCTGCCCAGGGAGGCTTGCGAGCCGTTCTGCGACAGCGGCGATTCCGAAGGTGACGATCAGCGGCAGCGCGAAGGTGAGGGGAACCGCGACGATCCACAGAAAACTGCGCCCGGTGGTGCGGGTCCATTCGGCGGCGATACCGCGGCGGATCAGTGTGGCCGCACCGGGACTGTTCATGAGGCCGTGCCGGACGCGATATCGGTAGGCAGGCCGGCGATTCGCAGGTAGGCGTCTTCGAGTCCGGTCTCGCCGGGACCCAAGGTGTCCATGAGGTGGGCGAACGGCTGGTCGGCCAGAATGCGCCGGTTTCCGAGGATGACGATATGGTCGGCGTTGCGTTCGACCTCGTCGAGCAGATGCGTGGCCACCAGGACACAGGTCCCGGCATCGGCGAGGTCGCGCAGCAGTTCGCGAATCCAGCGGATGCCCGCGATGTCGAGGCCGTTGAGCGGTTCGTCGAGCAACAGGGTTCGAGGTTCGGAAAGTAACGCGGCGGCGATGCCGACACGTTGGAGCATACCGAGCGAATAGTGCCCCAATCGGCGATCGGCGACCCGGGCGAGGTCGACGATCTCGAGAACGTCGCCCACCCGCCCGGTGGGGAGCCCACGGGCCCGGGCGATCCAGCGGAGGTGCCGCCGTGCGGTGTGACGTGGGTCGAAGGCCCGGTAGTCGATATGCAGTCCGAGCGTCGCCGGTGTGGTGTGATGGGCCCGGACGAGGGTGCCGTCGACCTGGATGGTGCCGAGGGCGGGCGCGATGACGCCGCAGATACTCCGCAGCAGTGTGGTTTTACCGGTGCCGTTGAGACCGAGCAGGTAGGTGAGTGCCCCGTCGGCCACCCTCAATTCGGGGATTTCGAGAACGGTGACGCCTGGATAGCCCAGAGTGAGATCACGGATGTCGATCACAATGCTTGCAACCGGTCAGAAATCGCAGGCCATCGCCAGCCCTACGGCCTTGACGCCCTCGCATACGGAGCTGTTGGACAGCTTCCAGACACCGTCGATACGCTTCCAGACCACCCGCGCAACGAGGTCCGGTTGGCCCGCTGTCTTGCTGCGCAGCATAGCGGTGTGCACGTTGCCTTCGTGGGTTTCGGGACCGGTGATCTCGTTCGACCCGCGCGGAGCTCGATACAGGCCGGTGTTGTAGAGGGTGCGCGCCACCACGACGGCCCGCATACCGCCTTCCATATTGGCCGCCTTGGCCTCGTCGGAGGCGGGTTTCTCGATCAGGAACGCGACCTGGGCGTCCAGATCTTCCAGGGTAGGGACATCCCGGGTGATGAGGAACTCACCCGGCGCCGCGGAGGCGGCAGGAGCATTGACAACCGAGGCGCCGGTGGTGACCGCGGCGACCGTGGCGATTGTCGAGATGACACCAGCGACAGTTTTGAGGGTCTTCATTTTCATCCTCTGATGGACCGGGACAGCATCTGTTACACGCTCGGAGAGTCAGGTGGTCGAGGAATCAGCGTGTTCATCTCGGCTCCTCACGGTTTGCGGCCGATGGCACCGAGCATGACCATTCGAGTATCCGGTAAGCCGGGGCGGAGCCACTGCTGTACCGGCACCACACCGGGTTCGAGCAACTCGAATCCGGTGAGGAATGCCTCTGTCTGGGTGGTGGACCGAAAGGCGACCTGGGCCGAGGTGCCGTTGGTGCCGGCGAGCACCTGGAGTATCTCCGGGCTGGAATCACTGGAGCCGTGCGTGATCGCCAGATAACTGCCCGGCGCGATCCGATCACGGAGGGCGGCGAGGATCTCGGCGGGGTGTTCGTGGTCCATCACATAATGAAGCACACTGACGAGGAGGATTGCTACGGGTTCGTCGAGGTCGATCAGCTCGAGGTGGACCAGCTCGTCGAGAATGTCGTGGGGACGGCGAACATCTCCCCACAGTGCGGCGACACCGGGCGATCGGGCCAGCAGCGCATCGCAATGGGTGACGACGATCTGGTCGTAGTCGACATACACCACCCGCGCCGACGGCTCGATCTCCCGAGCCACCTCGTGCACATTGGGCGAACTCGGGGTACCCGAGCCGAGATCGATGAACTGACGGATACCGGCATCAGCGGCTACCTGGACCGCTTTGTGCATGAAACTCCGGGTGAACCAGGCCAGCGTCTTGAGTTCGGGTGTGCTGGACAACATTTGATGGGCCATGTCCTGGTCGACATCGTAATTGTCTTTTCCGCCCAGCAGGTAGTCGTACACCCTGGCGGAAGTCAGCTTATCCGTGTCGAACGGGCGCGGCAGCCGGTTGTTTTCCGGCGCAGGCCCTTCGATTCCTTCGACCACGGGAGCAATCGTAGCCGACGGCATCTCGGGTGTGCATTGCACCGAAGATCTTTCGGTCTCGTACGGAGTGGGGGATACGTGACCCGAACGAGTCGGCGTTCCGGACGGCCGAATTGCTCCGGGAAGGCTCGGACCGGCGACGACGGACGGCGGCGACCGTGACCACCGGACGTTTCACAGATCGGTCTCGGCCAGGGCGACTGCGTGTGCTACTGCGGAGCGCGCCCGGTCGACGGTCTTGTACCGGCCCAGACCACACGGGGCCGCGACGTCCACCAGGCCGCCGTAGGCCGACTCCGCCGCCGCCAGACTCTGCCGGGCCTGCGCGAGCGGTTGCTCCGGATGCGCGAGCCCGGCGACAACACGCGTAGTGGCAGGCAATTCCAGGTGTGCCAGGGGTTCGTAGTAGCGCGGCCGGACCGGTGCCTGCCTGCCGTCGCCGATGGGCAGGTGAACGAATTCGAGAGGTCTCCCCGCGGGCCAGTATCGCGCTATCGCGTTGGCCAGCGCCACGACCGCGGCCGTCGATCCCGGCACCACGGCCGGCTTGTCGTCGAGACTCCCGTAGCAGAGGTGCACTCCGAAACGGGCTCCCTGGGGTGCCCGTGCTACGAGACGCGCGATCGCCCGGCCTGCCCCGGTGGCCACGGCCTGCCGCACGATCGCGGGCATCCGCGCGCAGAGGAGGGTCTCCGCGGCGAGTTCGAGTTGGAATACGACGTTGTCCCCCAACGTTTCGTGGATTCGGACGATTTCCCGGACGGTCGCGTCGACGATCGGGCGGTAGTAGGGGAAGTTCCGGTCACCGCGGCCGGTGGAGCGGCGACGCCATACGAGCATCCGTGCCTCGAAAGCGATGAAACCGATGACAAACGGCGTCGGTATACCTACCTGTAAGCGCAGTCCGGGATCGGTTCGGCGCATATCGGCCAATGCCTCGAGGGCACGCTCGGCCTCTGCCGCATAGCCGAGCGCGGCGTCGATATCGGCTTCGCCCAATGATCGGCCGGCCCGAAGCCGAAAGGTGTTGCGGGAACGCAGCGTCGACCAATCACCGCGACGCACCGGCTCCAGTACGGGGATGCTGTCGAGCCGATCGATGATGGGTCTGATGTACCACTGGGCGCGATAGGGATCCGCTTCGCCACCGGGAACCATGCCGTCCAGGAACTCACCGGCCGTCTCGACGGCGAACGCCATCGCCTTCGCTGGACTGTCCAACTGTGCGGGCAAGCTGCCCACGAAGTGAACCCTACGCTTCGGCTGCACGTCGTCAGTCTCGCATATGGCCGTCCCGAGAAGGCGGTCAGATCCCGGCGAGAGTCGACGCCGGCCGAATTCTCCGGATCCGAACTCGGACCCGCATCGGCCGGTGTGAGTATCCGCGATGCAGCTGCGCGAGAGCGGAAGTTTGTGGGTACTGCCCACGGGGTGTTGATAGATTTCCCGGTATGGAAGCCGCGCACCAGGGGGCCGCGGGCAGGCTGCGTAGTCTACCGACGCGACTGATCGACCACACCGCGTTACTGGCCGGCCGGGCGACCGAACAAGCGCTGGCCGGAACGGGTTCGCGCCGCCACCACTATGCGGTGCTGACGACCCTGAAAGAGGGCGGTGCCACCAGCCAGGCAGAACTGGGGCGTCGCACCGGAATTGATCGCAGCGATATCGTCGCCGTCCTCAACGACCTGGTGGGCCGAGGGTTTGTGGAGCGCGTCACCGATCCGGGGGATCGGCGACGCAATATCGTGAGCTTGGCCGATCCCGGCAGACAACACCTGGGCGAGCTGGACCACAGGCTGGACCTCGCGCAGCAGGATCTGCTCGCGGCGCTGACGGCCGCGGAACGCCGCACCCTGATCTCCCTGCTCGGCCGGATACTCGACGATCATGCGACCCGGCCGGCCGGAAACAGCCCGGCCTCCGTGTCCCGCAACCGGTGAGGTAACCGAGCAATTCGCCGTCGTATGCCGCCAGGAACACCGGATCGGCTTCGTGATCAATAAAGGGATCGGGGTATATCGGCGCCTCGGATTCCGAATGCCCGCAGAGGAATTCGGTCGGTGAACGGTGTCCTGCTCGCAATGTCGGCTCCCGCAGGGGGGCGGTCGACCCTGCTCGTCGAACATTCGGATATGCGTGGTGACAACCTGTCTCGGCGCGGTCAGGCTGTGAGTTCCCGTTCCAAGGGGGTGCGGAAGCGGGGAATCGGGCGTAGCTCGCCGTACCATCCGGTGGCGCGCTCGGCCTCGGCCGTGACCAGGGCGCGGGCGTCGGCGCCGATATCCTCCAGCAGCCGGGTCACGATCTCGCCGTCCTTACGTTGCGCCCAACCGCCGACGATCCGGCCGTCGAACCAGATACTCGGCCCGATATTGCCGTTGCGATCGAACAGTTGCTCCTTGTGCCCGCCCAGGTACCAGTCGCGGGACTGCCAGCCCATCGGGGTGGGATCCAATGCGGGCAGCAGAGCCGCCCAGGGGCGCGGTGGCGGGACCGGGTCGAGATCATCGGCGAGTAGCAGCCCGGTGGTGCCGTCGAGATCGACCTCCACCGTGTCGAGCCGGGCCAGGGTCGTGCGGACCTGGCCCAGCGTCCAGCCCGTCCACCATTTGATATCGCCGATCGGCGCCGGACCGAAGGTGTGCAGCCAGCGGCGCACCAGTTCGGTGCGGGCTTGTCCGGCGTCCATGCCGGTAATCGTCGCGGGAAGCCAGGATTCGGCAGGTACCCAGGAATAACTACTACTGGACCAGCTGCCGCCGGGCCGGGCCCGGACGATGCGGCCCTCGGTGCCCAGCAGAACCAGCACCCACGTGGTGATCGAGATCGGCCGGGAGTACGACTTCTCCGGATTCGTATTGAGCTGGGTGCGCAGCGCGGGGACGTCCTTGCTCAATTGCGCGCCGGTGGCGCTGCCCCGGGCCAGCAGTGCGCGATGGGTTTCGTCGGCGACGGCGGCCAGCCAGGCTTCCGGATCGTCGCCGCCGATACCGGCCTGCTCCAGCAACTTCGCGTAGGTTCGGAGTTGTTTGCGGGCAAGGTCGATAGCGCACGAGGCGTGCAGGACCGGGGCCAGCTCGACCGGGGCGACGAACATCGTGCGCCGCATCGCCAGCATGCGCAGCAGCGACCGATCCTCGTACAGTGCCCGCTCGACATCCGCGGGGCCCAGCGCAGTGCCTCGTGCGGCCACCGACAGATGCACGGTCGCGGGGTCGGTGGCGTGCAGAACCACCAGGGAACGGGTGATCTCGGCGGCATCATCGCCGCGATACTCGGCGGCCAGCCGATGCCGGACCCCGATCCTGGCCCGTCGCTGCGCTGTGGAGAAGGCATACACGAGGCGGATGGTAGCGATGCCCTCCGACACCCCGAGGCACCGCGCTCGCCCGCGGATGGGCAGCCGATCCGCCGGCGCGGTCGGCGCCGCGCGCGAATTGCCGACGGGCCCAGCCGGGTTCCCGCTTTCCCGGCCCCGGGCGTGGAACTATCGAATTATGAGCAGACGCGTACTGAGCTATCTGGCCGGGATGCTGCTCCCGGCATTGACGGCAACCCTGCTGGCCGCCGCGCCCGCGGCCGCCACCGGCGCCTGCTCCGTGCAGACGCGACCTGTCGCGATACCGGTCGACGGTGAACAAGCCACCGGCCTGGTGTACGAACCGCGGGGCTGCGCCGTCGGCAACGCCTTGGTCGTGGCCGCGCACGGGCACAAGGGTTCGGCGGCCCAGTACTCCGACTATCTGATCTCGATCGCCGCCCGCACCGCGACTCCGATCCTGTCCATGGACCTGCGCGGCAGCCCGCAGTGGCCGACCGGCGACTGGAATCTGTGGGCCGGCTGGCGGGATCTGGTGGCCGCCACCCAGTGGTACAAGTGGGAGCATCCGCGGGTCGCACGCACCGTGCTGTGGGGTTGGAGCCAGGGCGCCATGACGTCGGGCCTGGCCGCGGCCTACGGTCCCGCCGGTTTGTTCGACTACTGGGTCGACACCTTCGGCCCCTCGGATCTGTTCACCCACTTCCAGGGCCCCGCCGCCGACTATCCCGCGCTGCAGGCCCAGATCCAGCGCGACGCGGGTGGTTGTCTCCCGGCCGTCTGCCCGCTCGCCTACGCCGAACGTTCCCCGGCGCTACAGGCCGGCCGGATGAACATCCGGCACGCCTTCCTCATCCACGGCACGGCCGACGAGGTCGTGCCCTATGCGGCCAGTATGCAGATGCGGGCCGCCCTCATGCTGGCCGGTAAGCCGAGCACGATGTACTCCATCGTCAGCGGACGAACCCTGGACGGTGTCGTGGAACCGGGCCGCCACAACGTCGGCCCGGCGCTGTTCGAAGCGGGCTGTGTGGTGGAACGTCTGCTCGTGGGCACCGAACCACTCGACGGAAACCGCGACTTCCTGGTCGATGTCGCCGCCGGGGTCGTCGCGGCGCCGCCGGCCCCGCCCGGTGCCAAATGCGCGGCCTGAACGGGTACCGGTCGCCGGGTCAGCTGTTCAAGGTCGGCCTTCCTGGCACCGTAGTGGCCGATACCGGACGCAATCGCCTACTGTCGCGGCTGCGCGCCGAGGCCCCGGGCCGACATGCCGGCCGGGCGGCGCGGTCCGGCGCCGAGCCGCCGAGCGCGTCGGCTGGGCCGTGTCAGAGGGATTTCACCCAGTTGGACAGCAACTGGGCGCCCGCGTCGCCCGACTTCTCGGGGTGGAACTGGGTGGCCGAAAGCGCCCCGTTCTCGACCGCGGCGAGGAAGCGGCTGCCGTGTTCGGCCCAGGTGAGTTTCGGGGCGGCGAGGTGGTCGCTGGGCGGGAGTTCCCAGGATCGCGCCGCGTAGGTGTGCACGAAATAGAAGCGGGTGCCGGCGTCCATTCCCGCGAACAGCACACTGTCCGCGGGTGCTTCGACGGTATTCCAGCCCATATGCGGCAGCACGGGCGCCTCGAGTTTGTCGACGGTGCCGGGCCATTCCCCGCACCCCTCGGTTTCCACACCGAATTCCACACCGCGATCGAACAGGATCTGCATCCCCACGCAGATCCCCAGCACCGGGCGCCCGCCGGCCAGCCGCTGACCGATGATGCGCTCGCCGCGCACCTCCCGCAGACCTGCCATACAAGCCGCGAAGGCACCGACGCCGGGCACTACGAGACCGTCCGCGGCGAGGGCTGCCTGCGGGTCGGCGGTCACCTCGACCCGCGCACCCGCGCGGACCAGCGCGCGTTCGGCGGAATGCAGATTGCCGGACCCGTAGTCCAGCAGAACCACCGAGGTCACGGTGTCTCCTTCACATGTACGGACCGCATCACAGCGCGCCCTTGGTCGACGGCACGCCCTGGACCCGGGGGTCGGGTTCGACGGCCGCGCGCAGTGCCCGGGCGACCGCCTTGTATTCGGCTTCGGTGACATGATGCTGATCGCGGCCGTACAGCACCCGGACGTGCAGCGCGATCCGTGCGTTGAGCGCGATGGATTCGAAGACGTGCCGGTTGAGCACCGTCGAGTACGGGGCGCCCGGTTCGTTGCGACCGCGTACCGGCGCGCCGGGGATCACGGCGTGCAGCAGGTGCTCGGGTTCTCCGGTGTGCACGCAGTAGGGGCGGCCGGAGACGTCGACGGCGGCGTGCGCCAGGGTTTCGTCCATCGGGATGTAGGCGTCACCGAACCGGCGGATGCCCTTCTTGTCGCCGAGCGCCTGGCCGAGTGCCTGCCCGAACACGATGGCGGTGTCCTCGACCGTATGGTGCGCTTCGATCTCGATATCGCCGTCGGCGCGCACGGTGAGGTCGAAACTGGCGTGGGTGCCGAGCGCGGTGAGCATATGGTCGTAGAACGGGACCCCGGTGGCGATATCGGTCTGCCCGGTGCCGTCCAGGTTCAGCTCCACCACAATGCTGGATTCCTTGGTGGTGCGCTCCACTCGCGCGGTTCGGTTCATGCTCACTTCCGTGGTCGGTTCAGCTGGTGAGTTCGGTGGCGGCCAGTTTCGCGCTGACCCGCAGGAATTCGTCGTTCTCGGCGGCCAGGCCGATGGTGACGCGCAGGTGGCCGCCGATACCGACATCGCGGATCAGCACCCCCTCGTCGAGGTAGTGCTGCCAAGCGCGGGCGGCGTCACGGAATGTCCCGAACAGCAGGAAGTTCGCGTCGCTCGGCACCACCGTGAAACCCAGTCCGGCAAGTGCTTCGGCCACCCGGTCACGCTGCGCGGCCAGTTCGGCGACGCTCGCCAAGGTCTCGTCGGCATGGCGCAGCGCGGCGCGGGCCGCGGCCTGGGTGACCACCGACAGGTGGTACGGCAACCGCACCAGCAGCAGCGCGTCGATCACCGCGGGGGCGGCGACGAGATAGCCGAGGCGGCCGCCGGCGAAGGCGAATGCCTTGCTCATGGTCCGGCTCACCACGAGTTTCGCCGGATAGCGGTCGATGAGCCCGAGGGCGCTGGGCTGCGCGGAGAATTCCCCGTAGGCCTCGTCCACGATGACGATCCCGGGTGCGGCCTCGAGGATCCGGGCCAGGTCGGCGGCCGGGATACTGTGCCCGGTGGGATTGTTCGGGCTGGTCACGAACACCACATCGGGCCGGCGTTCGGCGATGGCGGCCAGTGCGGCGTCGATATCGAGCGAGAAATCCGCCGACCGTTTCGCCTCCACCCATTCGGTGTCGATGCCCTCGGAGATGATCGGATGCATCGAATACGACGGCACGAAACCGAGCGCCCGCCGGCCCGGCCCGCCGAACGCCTGCAGCAGCTGCTGCAGGATCTCGTTGGAGCCGTTGGCCGCCCAGACGTTCGCCGCGTCGACCGGGACACCGGTCTGGCGGGTGAGGTAGGCGGCGAGGTCGGTGCGCAACGCGACGGCGTCGCGGTCGGGGTAGCGGTGCAGATCCGCGGCCGCGGCGCGGACGGCCCCGGCCACGTCCTCGATCAGTGCCCGTGTCGGCGGATGCGGGTTCTCATTGGTGTTGAGCTGCACCGGAACGGTGAGTTGCGGTGCGCCGTACGGGGATTTACCGCGCAGGTTCGCACGCAGCGGCAGGGCGTCGAGCCCGATACCGGCGCCGGGCACGGTGGGGACGGAAGCGCTCACGACAGCGCCTCGAAACGTGCCCGCACGGCCTGCCCGTGTGCCGGCAGATCCTCGGCGTCGGCCAAGGCGACGACATGTCCGGCCACATCTTTCAAGGCCGCCTCGGTGTATTCGACGACGTGGATACCGCGCAGGAAGGTCTGCACGCTCAGCCCGGACGAATGCCGGGCGCAGCCGGCGGTGGGCAGTACGTGATTGGATCCGGCGCAGTAGTCGCCGAGACTCACCGGGGCGTAGGGGCCGACGAAGATCGCGCCCGCGCTGCGGACCCGGGCGGCGACCGCGTTCGCGTTCGCGGTCTGGATCTCCAGGTGTTCGGCGGCGTAGGCGTTGACCACGCGCAGGCCCTGGTCGATATCGTCGACCAGCACCGTGCCGGACTGGCTGCCGGTGAGCGCAGCGGTCACCCGTTCGGCGTGTTTCACCACGGCCATTTGGGTGGTCAGCGCGGTGTCGACCGCGTCGGCCAGGGCGGGACTATCGGTGACCAGCACACTCGCCGCCAGCACATCGTGTTCGGCCTGGCTGATCAGATCGGCGGCCACATGTACCGGATCGGCGGTGGCATCGGCCAGGATCGCGATCTCGGTGGGACCGGCCTCGGCATCGATACCGACCAGGCCGCGGCACAGGCGTTTGGCGGCGGTGACATAGATATTGCCGGGGCCGGTGATCAGATCGACCGGTGCCAGGGCGGCGCCGTCGGTATCGGTCCCCCCGTAGGACAGCAGCGCGACCGCCTGCGCTCCGCCGACGGCCCACACCTCCTCGACCCCGAGCAGTTGCGCCGCGGCCAGGATGGTGGGATGCGGCAGCCCGCCGAACTGTTCCTGTGGTGGTGAGGCCACCACCAGCGACTCCACCCCGGCGGCCTGGGCGGGCACGACGTTCATCACGACGCTGGACGGGTAGACGGCGTTACCGCCGGGCACGTACAGGCCGACCCGCTCGACGGGGACCCAGCGTTCGGTGACGGTCCCGCCGGGCACCACCTCGGTGGTGGTATCGGTACGCCGCTGATCGGCATGCACCGCGCGGGTGCGTGCGATGGCGACCTCGAGCGCCGCCCGCACCGCCGGATCCAGTCCCGCGAGGGCGGCAGTCAGTTCCGCTGCCGGGACCCGCACGGTGGCGGGGGTGACGCCGTCGAACTTCGCGCCGTATTCCAGGGCCGCGACCGCCCCGCGATCGCGGACCGCCTCGACCACCGGCCGCACCTGATGCAGTACCGAGTCCACATCGACCCCGCCGCGCGGCAGCGCGGTGCGCAACTGCGCGGTGGTGGGGGTGCGGCCGCGCAGATCGACGCGCGCGAGCTCGATACGGGAAGTCATGGTGGTATCGGTCCTTGTCCGGCTGTCCGAGTTGACATCGTCCAGCCTAACGGGCCGGTACCACCGGTTATCCGTGTGGTCCGGGTCAGGAGATCCGGGTGTAGACGAAATCCATCTCGTGCTCCCAGGTGCGGGGGTCCAATTCGGACTCCGAGCGTTCCCAGGTGGCGCGGAGTGTGTTACCGGCCTCATCCAGGGCGCCGGTGAGCCGCTGGGAATCGCCCGGAGCGTCGCGCCAGACCCGCCACAGCGGCCCGGTGACGGCCCCGTTGAAGATCCGGCGCTCCCCGTTGCTGTCGTACTGCAGGACCTTCAGCCGTTCGGGATAGGCGTCGTCGACCCCCATGACCCAGGTTCGTTCGATGCCTGCCTCCGGCACCATGTACCGCACCAGCAGGAAGGCTTCGCCGGCCAGCCACTCGATTGTCGTCCGCCCGACGGCATCGGGGTACTTATCGGTGGTGGTCTTCCATTCACCGATCATCGCCGCCATCGCGGCGAGTGGCGAATCGGTCATCTGCGCGTCTCCCATCGATGAAGCGGACTTCGGATGTTCAGCTGCAGCGGCGACGTAGTTCGGCGACTCCTTCGCCCTCGAGTTCGTCGAGGACCACCGGGCGGCCCACCATGGCCAACGCTAGCGCCTCGCCGCGGCCCCGGACCACCGGCCCGGAACCCTTGACCCAGTCGAAATCTGTCGCGACGAACTGTAACCCCTTGGTGAGCCGCCAGGGGCGGGCGAACGGGTCGGGCCGGTCGAGTACGGCGCGCAGCCGGTCGGCGGGGATTTCGCGGGGCCGGCCGAGCGGGCGGCGGATGTCCTGCTGATGGACCAGCAGGTCGGCCAGGCCGAGGCGCGGCCACAGCCGGGAGACGGTCCGCGGCGCGGATTCGAATTCGGCGAGTAGTTCCACCGGCGTCCGGCGCGTGCCCTCCGCGGCCATGGCGTTGTTGACGCCGTCGATGGCGAAGCGGTGGCGTACCGCGATCCCGAAGTACTCCGAGAGGGTGATCGCGTCGTAGCGTAGATGTCCGATCAGGTCACGCACCCGCCAGCCGGTGCACAGGGTGGGGGCATCCCACTCCGCGTCGGACAGGTCTCGCAGGAGCGCGGTCAGCTCCGCTCGCTCGGCGGCGAGCATCCCACGAATATCCATGTCGCCCAGCCTAACCCGGCCCCGCCGGGACGGGATCGGTGACGGATCAGCGGGTATCGCTGTCGATGAGCAGCCGGCCGCCCGAAAGCACTACCCGCACTGTGGGATTGCCGGTTTGCCCACCGTAACTGAGATTGTTCACGCGCATATCGACCGACCCGTCCGGATTGTTGCCCTTGAAGGCTTCGATCCGGTTGAAGCTCTCCACAGTGCGCGTCGACCAGTATTCCTGGAACTCCGCCTGGCTGCCGTAGACCTGCTGGGCGGCCGGCGTCAGCAGCGACCACGACCCCGCGGGATCCATATAGAACTGCTCCAGCAGCTGGCCTGCCTGCACCCATTCGACCTGGCCGCTGCTCGGCGTCGTACCCAGCGCCGGGCTGGTGGCCGCCGTGGTGCCGGTGGCCCGCGGCGCCGTGGAACTCACCGAGGTATCGGCCTGAGCGGCGCTGTTGTCGCCGGAATCCGACGAACTGAACCACAGCACGCCGCCGACCACCGCCGCACCCGCGATACCGCCGATGAGCACTGCCCGCCGGACACCGCCGCCACCGGAGCCCGGCCCCCCGGCGACGGGCTGAGTGCTGGTGGGGGGATGATTCGCGGCCCGGCGCGGCGGGCGGGTGTCATAGCCGTCGTCGTCGCGGGGTTCAGGCCGCCGGCGCGGGGCCGGGGCGGGCGCCGAGCCCCGGGTGCGGCCGGGTGCGGGGCTTTCCATCGTGCTCACCGCGGCGCCGCCGGAATGGCCGTTGCGATCGTGGCCGTTGCGGTCGAAGGCTTCGCGCGCCGGGACGAACCCGACATGCTCCGCGCTCGCGCCCGGGAAACCGGCGAAGCGCGACAGCTGCTCGCGGGCCTCCTGCATGGTGGGCCGCAGCCGCGGATCCGCCTCCAGCAGATCGAGCAGGAAATCGGTGGCCGGGCCGGCGTTCTGCGGTTCGCTCACCTGGCCGTTGGCCGCCGCGTAGAGCACCTTGAGCGGGTTACCGGACCCGAACGGCGGTTCGCCCTCGAGCGCGTGGAACAGCGTCGCGCCCAGCGCGAACACATCGGCGGCCGGAGTCGGATCGGCACCCCGCGCGACCTCGGGAGCCAGGTAGGCGGCGGTTCCGCAGATCAACCCGGTCTCGGTGAGGGTCACATCACCGGTGGCCCGGGAGATACCGAAATCGGTGATCTTGACGGTGCCGTGATCGTCGAGCAGCACATTGCCCGGTTTCACATCGCGATGCACGATGCCGGCCTGGTGTGCCGCGATGAGCGCCGCGGCCACCTGTTCGCCGATCCGGGCGACCTGAGGGAGCGGCAGCGGCCCCTGCGACGACAGCACCTGCGCCAGGCTGCGCGATTTCATGTACTCCATCACCAGGCACGGATCGCCGCCGTGCTCGGTGATATCGAAGACCACGATGGCGTTCGGATGCTGGAAACGGGCCGCGTTTCGGGCCTCCCGGCTCGCGCGCTGGCGCAGCACATCGCGCTCGGCGGGCGGCAGACTCGGCTTGATATGGATCTGCTTGATCGCCACCGACCGTTGCAGACGCTCGTCGACGGCACGCCAGACCACGCCTGTGCCGCCGCTACCGATCTGCTCGACCAGGCGGTAGTGATCCGCGATCATCTGACCGGTATCGATGGCGCCTACTCCGAACTTTCTCGAAATCGTGACATTCCGCGTCGGTGCCCTTTCACATCACGCGTCGGTGACCGTTCACGCGTAACGCGTCCGTGACCTTCACGCGTTCGCCGACGAGTGTAGCGGGCGCTGCGACCGGCCCAGTGGGTGATATCACTTAACGCCGCCCCGGCCCCCGGCGCACGCCGCGGGCGGCTCCGACTCGCGACCGGGCGCGCGCCGCGGGCGAACCCCGGGCTATTACGCTGTTGCGAGTGAGTCTTGTGCTGCTGCCCGCTGTCGATGTCGCCAATGGAGAGGCCGTCCGCCTGGTACAGGGCGCGGCGGGCAGTGAAACCAGTTACGGTTCGCCCCGCGACGCCGCCCTCGCCTGGCAGGACGCCGGAGCCGAATGGGTGCATCTCGTGGACCTCGACGCGGCATTCGGCCGCGGGTCCAATCGCGAACTGCTCGCCCGGGTGGTCGGCGAACTGGATGTCGCCGTCGAACTGTCCGGCGGGATCCGCGACGACGAATCGCTGAAGGCCGCGATGGCCACCGGCTGCGCCCGGGTCAACCTGGGTACCGCCGCGCTGGAGGATCCGCAGTGGTGCGCCCGCGCCATCGCCGAGTACGGCGAACGGGTCGCGGTCGGCCTGGATGTGCAGATCGTCGACGGCGACTACCGGCTGCGCGGCCGCGGCTGGGTGAGCGACGGCGGGGATCTGTGGGAGGTGCTGGAACGGCTGGAGCGCGACGGCTGCTCCCGCTACGTCGTCACCGATGTCACCAAGGACGGCACCCTCACCGGGCCGAACCTCGACCTCCTGCGCGAGGTATGTATGGCCACCGAGGCGCCGGTGATCGCCTCCGGCGGGGTCTCGGCGCTGGCCGATCTCACCGCGATCGCCGAACTCGTGCCCGAGGGCGTGGAAGGCGCGATCGTCGGCAAAGCCCTGTACGCGGGCCGGTTCACCCTGCCCGAGGCGCTGGCCGCCGTCCGTTGATCGTGCGCGGGCAGGGCCATACACCGATCGCGAGAATCCGGGAGCCGAGGCGATGACCAGGGCAGAGACCGAATTGGCCGGACTGCTGACCACGGCGGCCGAGGTGCTCGACGGTGTCGGGGACCGCTTCCTCGAAGGGCTCGGCGCACCGAGCGCGGTCGCGAAGGGGTCGCGCGATTTCGCCACCGAACTCGATCTGGAACTCGAGCGCACGATCTCCGAGCAGTTGCAGGTCCGGACGGGTATCGAGGTGCACGGTGAGGAGTTCGGCGGCCCGGCCCTCACCAGCGGCACCGCCTGGGTGCTGGACCCCATCGACGGCACCTTCAACTATTCGAACGCCCACCCGCTCACCGGCACCCTGCTCGCGCTGGTCCGCGACGGGGAACCGGTGCTCGGGATGGCCTGGTTCCCGCCGCTGGACCGCCGCTACGCCGCGCTCGCCGGGGGGCCGCTGCTGGTGGACGGGGTGGCGCAGCCCCCGTTGACCGCAGGCGTGCTCGACGAGGCGATGATCGGGTTCGGCGCCTTCAATATCGAATCCACCGGCCGTGTGCCGGGGTTGTTCCGGCACCGGGTGCTCGGTGCGCTGAGCCGGTTGTCCTCGCGCGTGCGCATGCACGGTTCCACCGGTATCGATCTGGCCTTCACCGCCGACGGCACCCTGGGCGGTGCCATCGTGTTCGGCCACCATCCGTGGGACAACGCGGCGGGCGCACTCATGGTGCGCTGCGCGGGCGGCATCGTCACCGACCTCGAGGGTGCCGAGTGGACCATCGAATCCGGTTCGGTACTGGCCGCCGCCCCGGGGATCCACGCCGAACTACTGGACATGATCGCCGCGACCCGCGGCGCCGCGGCCGCCCCGGTGGGCGATGATCGCGATACGGCTATCAGGGAGCAGCAATGACTCTGGCGACACGCGTCATCCCCTGCCTGGACGTCGATGCGGGCCGGGTGGTCAAAGGCGTCAATTTCCAGAACCTGCGGGATGCCGGTGACCCGGTCCAGCTGGCCGCCGCCTACGACGCCCAGGGCGCCGACGAACTCACCTTCCTCGATGTCACCGCCTCCAGCGGCGACCGCGCCACCATGTTCGACGTGGTCACCCGGACCGCCGAGCAGATCTTCATCCCGCTCACCGTCGGCGGCGGCGTCCGCACCGTCGAGGATGTGGACCGGCTGCTGCGCGCGGGCGCGGACAAGGTCTCGGTGAACACCGCCGCCATCGCGCGGCCCGAGGTGCTGCACGAGATGTCGCAGCGATTCGGGTCGCAGTGCATCGTGCTCTCGGTCGACGCCCGTACCGTGCCCGCCGGCGAACCGGATACGCCGTCCGGCTGGGAGGTCACCACGCACGGCGGCCGTCGCGGCACCGGGATAGACGCGGTGGAATGGGCCGTCCGTGGAGCCGAACTGGGTGTGGGCGAGATCCTGTTGAATTCGATGGACGCCGACGGCACCAAAACCGGCTTCGACCTGCCGATGATCCGCGCCGTGCGGGCCGCCGTCCCGATCCCGGTGATCGCCTCGGGCGGCGCCGGCGCCGTCGAGCATTTCGCGCCCGCGGTCGAGGCCGGGGCGGACGCGGTACTGGCCGCGAGTGTCTTCCACTTCGGCGACCTCACCATTGCGCAGGTCAAGGACGCCCTGCGGGCGAACGATCTGGTGGTGCGCTGATGAGCCTGGACCCGGCGATCGCGGCGCGGCTCAAACGCACCGATGACGGCCTGGTGGCCGCCGTCGCCCAGGAACGCGCGACCGGCGATGTGCTCATGATGGCGTGGATGGACGACGAAGCGCTGGCCCGCACCCTGGCAACCCGCCGCGCCACCTACTATTCGCGCTCGCGGCAGCAGTACTGGGTCAAGGGGGAGACCTCCGGGCACACCCAGTACGTCCACGAGGTCCGGCTGGACTGCGACGGCGATACCGTGCTGCTCGTGGTCGATCAGGAGGGCGCGGCCTGCCACACCGGCACCCACACCTGTTTCGACGCCGACGTGCTGCTCCCGTCCGAACCGGCCTGAGGCCGCACGCGCGCAACGGGAATCGACCGGGTGGCCGCCGCCCTCGGGCTGGTGCTGCTCGCCGTGGGAGTGGTCGCCGTCCGCCGCCGGGCGGGAGTGCCGCGCAAAACGCCCGGAGCTACTGGGGTGCGCGGCCGAGCACGGTGCTCAGATGCGTGGTGAGCGTCTCGCCGAGCTCGGCCAGGGCCGCGGTCTGCTCGGCATCCAGCCCGTCGAACACCAGCCGGCGGACCACGTCCATGTATCCGGGAGCTGTCTCGACGACCTTCTGGTGCCCCTCCTCGGTGAGCAGGGCCAGCACCCCGCGGCGGCCGGTGGTGGCGGTACGCCTCGCCCAGCCCATCCGCTCGAGTTTGGACACGACATGCGAAAGCCTGGATAGCGATGAATTTGCCCGTTGCGCGAGTTCGCTCATCTGCAGCCGGCGATCCGGTGCCTCCGAAAGGAGGGTGAGTACCCAGTACTCGAAATGGGTCACGCCGGATTCCCGCTGCAGGTCGGTGTCCAGTGCCCCCGGCAAGCGGTTGAGCAGTGCGACCACCGCGCGCCAGGCCCGTCCTTCGACCGGGTTCAGCCACTCCGTCACTAGTCCGCCTTCTCTCCGGCCCGGTGACGATAGCGGCAGGGTCACCCGGCTGTAGGAGAAGTTTGCCACGACTTCGCTCGAGAGTGTGTCAACTCGGAAGTCAAGGTGAGGCCATTCACAGCCGGGGTCGCACTCCCGCCGTTATGCGGTGGTTCTGCCGCGCAGGAACTCCAGCGCCCGATCGGCGTGCACATTCGCGCGCAGTTCGCTGCTGATCACGGTGAGTACCGTGCGGTCGGTATCGATGACGAAGGTGTGTCGTTTGACGGGCATGAGTTTGCCCAGCAGTCCCCGTTTGACCCCGTAGCTCTCGGCCACGGCGCCGTCGGAATCCGACAGCAGCGGGTATTCCAGCCGCTGCGCGCCCGCGAACCCGGCCTGGACGTCCACGGCATCGGCGCTGATCCCCGCGCAGCCGGCGCCGAGTGCGGCGAACTCGGCGGTCAGATCGCGGAAGTGGCACGCCTCGGCGGTGCACACCGGCGTGTTGGCGGCGGGGTAGAAGAAGAGTACGAGTGGCCCGCCGGCCACCAGGGAATCGAGGGAACGGAGGGTGCCGGTCTGGTCCGGTAGTTCGAATGCCGGGGCGAGCTGGCCGATCTGCATACCCAGGACAGTACCGGCGGGCACCTGCTCGTGGGGTGCGTCGAGCGCGCCCGGCGCCCGGCTGGAAAGATGGTTCGAATGCACGGCGCTCCCGCGACAACCACCCGCGAACGATTCCGCGAACTCGCCGCCGAACACCGGGTCGTCCCGGTGACCCGGAAGGTGCTGGCCGATTCGGAGACACCGCTGTCGGCCTACCGCAAACTCGGCGGTGACCGGGCGGGGACCTTCCTGTTCGAATCCGCGGAGAACGGCCGGTCCTGGTCGCGCTGGTCGTTCATCGGCGCGGGCAGCCCGGCGGCGCTCACCGCCGTCGACGGTGCGGCCACCTGGCTGGGCGCCACCCCGGCCGGCGCCCCCTCGGGCGGTGACCCTCTCGACGCGCTGCGCGAGACCCTGGAGTTGCTGCGCACCGAACGGCTGCCCGGCCTGCCCCCGCTCACCGGCGGTATGGTCGGCTACCTCGGCTACGACGCGGTGCGCCGGATGGAACGGCTCCCCGAACACGCCGCCGACGATCTGCACCTGCCGGAGATGGTGCTGCTGCTGGCCACCGATCTGGCCGCGTTCGATCACCACGAAGGCGCGATCACCCTGATCGCCAACGCCGTGAACTGGAACGGCACCGCCGACAATGTGGACGCCGCCTACGACGACGCGCTGGCCCGGCTCGACCGGATGACCGCCGCGCTGGCCGCCCCCGCGGTCTCCACGGTCTCGGTGTTCGACCAGCCCGAACCCGACTATCGCCGAGCCCGCACACCGGACGAATTCGGCGCCGGGGTACGCCGCCTGGTCGCCGAGATCGAGGCCGGTGAAGCCTTCCAGGTGGTGTTGTCGCAGCGTTTCGAAATGGATTACGGCGGCAGGCCCATCGACCTCTACCGGATGCTGCGCGCGGCCAACCCGAGCCCGTACATGTTTCTCCTGCACATCCCCGACAGCGCTGGGGAGACCGCGTTCTCCATCGTCGGGTCCAGCCCGGAAGCGCTGGTGGCCGTGCAGGACGGGGTCGCGACGACGCATCCGATCGCGGGTACCCGCTGGCGCGGCGCCACCGAGGAAGACGATCTGCTGCTCGAGAAGGGCCTGCTGGCCGACGAGAAGGAGAACGCCGAACACCTCATGCTCGTCGATCTGGGCCGCAACGATCTGGGCCGGGTCTGCGTGCCGGGAACGGTGCGGGTCACCGAGTACCGCCACGTCGAGCGCTACAGCCATGTGATGCATCTGGTCTCCACGGTCACCGGCCGGCTGGCCCCCGGCAAGATCGCCCTGGACGCGGTGCGCGCCTGCTTCCCGGCCGGCACCCTCTCCGGCGCTCCCAAGGTCCGGGCCATGCAGCTGATCGAGGAACTCGAACCGACCCGCCGCGGTGTGTACGGCGGCGTGGTCGGTTACCTCGATTTCGCCGGTGACGCGGATACCGCCATCGCCATCCGCACGGCCCTGCTCAAGGACGGCACCGCCTACGTTCAGGCGGGCGCGGGCGTGGTGGCCGATTCCGAGGCCGAATACGAGGACACCGAATCCCGCAACAAGGCCATGGCCGTGCTGCGCGCCGTCGCCGCCGCCGAAACCGTGCGCGCCTTCGGCGACGAACCGGCCGGGGACGAGGACCGCGAATCGGTCGCCGCCTCCTCCGGAGGGGGCGTATGACCGCAGGCGACGCCGCCCCCCGCAACACCGCCGGCATCCCAGACCCCGAGGACGGGTCCGGGCGCTCCACCGCGCCACAAGACACCGGATCCGGCGCGGCCGCGCGCACCGGGGAGTCGGCTCCCATCGAGGTGAGCCCCAGCGCCGGCCCAGGCGTGGTCGGCGCAGCCGGACCCGGCGCTGTGCGTCCCGGCCCCCTCGACTGGGGTGATGAGCAGGACTTGGCCGAGGTCGCACCGGCGCCTGCCCGGGGCGGTCGCTATCCGGTCGCCGCGATCGCGTTGCTGGCATTCGGGGCGGCGGCACTGTGGGGGTCCTCCCGGCTCACCTGGGTCACGGTGACCTCCGCGGACGGGTTGACCGAGCCGCGGACCGACGAACTGAACGGCGGGGTCTGGTTCGGTGCGCTGACGCCCTTGGCGCTGGTCCTGCTGGCGGCGATCGCCGCCGTCCTCGCCACCAAGGGCTGGGTGCGCCGGTTGGTCGGGGTGGTGGTCGCGTTGATCGCCGCGGTGACCGCGGTGCCGGCGCTGGCGCTGCTCACCGGGTCCGGTGCCACCGAGCAGCGGGCCGCGGATCTCGCCGAACTCCCCGGCCGGGCCGAGGTCCAGGAGTTGGTGACCGCCGGCGCCCCGGCCGTGCTCACCCTGTGCGGCGCGCTGGCCGCCTTCGGCGCCGGGCTCCTCCTCGCCCGCATGCCGTCGGGTGCCAAGCAGTTGTCGGGCAAGTACGACAACCCCGCCACCCGCAAGGCCGCGGCCACTCGCGCCGTCCAGGAACGCGAGTCGGGTGATGTGCTACCCGAACGCGTGCTGTGGGACGCGCTGGACGCCGGTGCCGACCCCACCGATCCCACCGGCCCGGCCGAGTCGCCGGATCTCCCCGGCGCCACGGCGCGTCCCCGCGCCGCGGGAACCGAGACGGCGGTACCGGGCTCCGTCGTGCCGGAGCAACCGCACGGCGATCCGGCAGGCCGGGACAGCGCCGCGGATCCCGAGCGCGACCGGCGCGGGTCCGGCCCCGCGGATCCGCCCGGTACCCCATAGCACTCCGATCGAAACCGGGTGACCCGCCCCCGGCTTCAGCGCGCCGCGGCCTGCCATTTACTCTTGTTCAGCATCGGTGAGACAGCGCCTGGGGGAATCCTGCAGGCAGTAACTCGCGTGTCTCCCCAGAAAGGATTCGAGCCAGATGACGGTACTCGACTCGATTCTCGACGGGGTCCGCTCGGATGTAGCCGCTCGGGAAGCGGTGCTGGACTTCCCCGCGGTGAAGGCAGCGGCCGCCGCCGCGCCCCCGCCGCTCGATGCGAAGGCCGCACTTCTCGAAGACGGAATCGGCGTGATCGCCGAGGTGAAGCGGGCCAGTCCCTCCAAGGGGGCGCTCGCCGAGATCACCGACCCGGCCAGCCTCGCCAAGGCCTACGAGGACGGGGGCGCGCGGATCATCAGCGTCCTCACCGAGGGCCGGCGTTTCCACGGGTCGCTCGAGGATCTGGACGCGGTCCGCGCCACCGTCAACATTCCGGTGCTGCGCAAGGATTTCGTCGTGGGCCCGTATCAGATCCACGAGGCGCGCGCCCACGGTGCGGATGTGATCCTGCTGATCGTCGCCGCCCTGGAACAGGACACCCTGGCCTCGCTGATCGATCGCACCGAATCCCTCGGGATGACCGCGCTGGTCGAGGTACACACCGAGGAAGAGGCCGACCGCGCGCTCACCGCCGGTGCCAGCGTGATCGGCGTCAATGCCCGCAACCTCAAAACTCTCGAAGTCGATCGGGACTGCTTCTCCCGGATCGCGCCGGGGCTACCCACCGAAGTGGTGCGGATCGCCGAATCCGGAGTGCGCGGTACCGCCGATCTGCTCGCCTACGCGGGGGCCGGTGCGGATGCGGTCCTCGTCGGCGAGGGCCTGGTCACCAGTGGTGATCCCCGTGCCGCGGTCTCCGAACTGGTCACCGCCGGCACGCATCCCTCCTGCCCCAAACCGGCCCGGCGGGGGCGCTGATGGCGGCGCACGGATCGTCCACCGACACCCCGTTGCCCGCGGCCAGCAAAGGCGTCGCGCAGCGTAGCGAGCACGAGCCCGACGAGGGTGGCCACTTCGGCGTCTACGGCGGCCGGCATGTGCCCGAGGCGCTGATGGCAGTGATCGAGGAGGTCACCGCCGAATACGACAAGGCCCGGCTGGATCCCGGTTTCCTCGGTGAACTGGATCGGCTGCAGCGTGATTACACCGGCCGCCCGTCGCCGGTGTTCGAATGCACGCGCCTGGCCGAACACGCGGGCGGTGCGCGCATCCTGCTCAAACGTGAGGACCTGAACCACACCGGTTCGCACAAGATCAACAATGTGCTCGGGCAGGCGCTGCTGGCCAAGCGGATGGGCAAGACCCGGATCATCGCCGAAACCGGCGCCGGGCAGCACGGGGTCGCCACGGCCACCGCCTGCGCCCTGCTCGGCCTGCGGTGCATCGTGTACATGGGTGCGGTCGATACCGCCCGGCAGGCGCTGAACGTGGCCCGGATGCGGCTGCTCGGCGCCGAGGTCGTCTCGGTGACCCTCGGCTCGCAGACCCTCAAGGACGCGATCAACGAGGCCCTGCGCGACTGGGTCACCAACGCCGACGACACCTACTACTGCTTCGGCACCGCCGCCGGTCCGCATCCCTTCCCGATGATGGTGCGTGATTTCCAGCGGGTCGTCGGGCTGGAGGCCCGCGCCCAGGTGCAGAGCCTGACCGGCCGGCTTCCCGATGCCGTCGCCGCCTGCGTGGGCGGCGGATCCAACGCGATCGGCATCTTCCATGCCTTCATCGACGATCCCGCCGTCCGGCTGGTCGGCTACGAAGCCGCCGGTGACGGGGTGGAAACCGGCCGGCACGCGGCGACCTTCGCCGGTGGTTCGCCGGGGGCCTTCCAGGGCGCCTACTCGTACCTGCTGCAGGACGAAGACGGCCAGACCATCGAATCGCATTCCATCTCGGCCGGACTGGACTATCCCGGCGTGGGCCCGGAGCACGCGTTCCTCAAAGATATCGGCCGGGCCGAATACCTGCCGGTCACCGATACCGCCGCCATGGACGCCCTGCTGCTGCTCAGCCGCGCCGAGGGCATCATCCCGGCCATCGAATCCGCACACGCCGTAGCGGGCGCCCTGGAATTGGGCCGTGAACTCGGCGAGGGCGCGATCATCCTGGTGAACCTGTCCGGGCGCGGCGACAAGGATATGGATACCGCCGCCCGCTGGTTCGGGCTCTTCGACGATCCGGACACCGGCAAGGAGAACGGTCAGTGAGTTCCGAATCCCGTCTCGGCGCCACCTTCGCGGCCTGCCGGGCAGACGATCGTGCGGCGCTCATCGGCTACCTGCCGGCCGGGTATCCGGACCTGGAGGGTTCCCGCCGGGTCGTGCGGGCGATGGTCGAATCCGGTTGCGATATCGTCGAAGTCGGGGTCGCCTACTCCGATCCGGTGATGGACGGGCCCACCATCCAGGCCGCCGCCGATCAGGCACTGCGCGGTGGTGTCCGGGTTCGTGATGTGTTCTCCGTGGTCGAAGCCGTTACCGAGGCGGGCGCGCAGGCGGTCGTGATGAGCTACTGGAACCCGGTGCTCAAATACGGGGTCGACCGGTTCTCCCGCGACCTCGCCGCGGCGGGCGGCGCGGGCATCATCACCCCGAACTTGATCCCGGAGGAAGCCGGCGATTGGTTCGCCGCCTCCGACGCGCACCATCTGGACCGCATTTTCCTGGTGGCGCCGTCGTCCACCGAGGAACGGCTGTCCGCGACCCTCGACGCCACCTCCGGATTCGTCTACGCCGCCTCCACCATGGGCGTCACCGGCGCCCGGGACGCGGTCTCGACCATGGCACCCGCGCTGTGCGCCCGGATCCGCGCGCACAGCGATATCCCGATCGGTGTCGGCCTCGGGGTGCGCTCCGGCGCGCAGGCCGCCGAGATCGCGGCCTACGCCGACGGCGTGATCGTGGGTTCGGCCCTGGTCACCGCCGCCGCCGAAAGCCTCGACGCGGTGCGTGCCCTCACCGCGGAACTGGCCGGGGGAGTCCGGGCCGCCGCGGTGGCATCCTGATCCCGGCCTGCTGATATGCGCGGGTGGCGGCGGTCGAATTCTGACCTGATCTGCCCTGCGGCCCGCTGCCCTGAGGACTCGGAATACCCGGTACGCGGACTTGCCGACCCGCCCGGCGGGCCCTGCGCGCCAACTCGGCCGATGGCCGTACTTGCGAACGGAGCCTCCTGGACTACGGTTGCCCCGTGACCGTTCTTGCCGTACCGGAGACCGCCTCGACCGCCGGAACCCCAGGCGGCGCCATTCCGCCCGCCACCGAACTGCTGGCCTACCTACCCAGCCCGCCGCAGGGCGTCTGGGAGCTCGGGCCGTTCCCGCTGCGCGCGTACGCGGTGTGCATCATCCTCGGCATCGTCGTCGCCATCTGGTGGGGCGAGAAACGCTGGCGTGCCCGCGGCGGTGAAGCCGGGGCCGTGCTGGACGTCGCGGTATTCGCCGTGCCGTTCGGGCTCATCGGCGGGCGGCTCTACCATGTGGCCACCGACTGGCAGAAGTATTTCGGCGCGGACGGCAACCCGATGGACGCGCTCAAGATCTATCAGGGCGGTCTCGGTATCTGGGGTGCGGTGTTCCTCGGCGGTATCGGCGCCTGGATCGCCTGCCGGATCTACAAGATCCCGCTACCCGCCCTCGGTGATGCCATCGCGCCGCCGATTCTGCTGGCCCAGGCCATCGGCCGGCTCGGTAACTACTTCAACCAGGAGCTCTACGGCCGCGAAACCGAGGTGCCGTGGGGTCTGGAGATCTACCTGCGCTTCGACGAGTCCGGCCGGCTCGACATGATGAACGGCGTCTCCTCGGGCGAGGTGCAATCCGTCGTCCATCCCACCTTCCTGTACGAGCTGGTGTGGAACGTCGCGGTGGTCGTGGCGCTGGTGTACATCGACCGGCGGTTCCGCATCGGGCACGGGCGCCTGTTCGCGCTGTACGTGGCCGGTTACTGCTTCGGGCGGTTCTTCGTGGAACTGATGCGCGACGACGAGGCCACCCAGATCGCCGGTATCCGGATCAACTCGTTCACCTCCGCGCTGGTGTTCCTGGCCGCGATCGCCTACTTCCTGTTCGCGACGAAGGGCCGGGAAACCGCGGATCAGCTGCAACCGGGCGCAGGGCCGCGTCCGTGGCCGTGGCAGTGGGGAGCCCTGCGGGCAGCGGGCGCCGCGGAACCGGGTTCCACCACCGGCGAACCTGCCGAACCCGCCGGAGACGAGTCCACGAAGCCGGCTCCGGACACCGACGCCGAAACCGCCGGTGACGCCGCCGAGGCCGATATGACGAAGGACGCCCTCGCGAAAGACGTCGCAGACGAGGAGTCGCCGAAATCCGCGAGCGAGGAAAACACCACGGACTCGAAGCCCGGCGCGAAAGAATCCACCCGGGACGAATCCGGCACCGCACACACCGATCCTGCATCCCATGAGCAGGCGGACTCCGCAGCCGGCGCAACGGAGAAGGCCTGAGCAGCCAGGTCTCCTATACCGTCCACCTCCGTGGTTCGGGGCCCGTCTCGTTCTGGAGCGGCGGAGTGAAGAACGAGACTCCGGGGGCCCCGAACCGGCGACGCCGGAGGCGGCGCAATCGAACACAGAGCGTCGGAGTGAAAGAACGCGACCAAGGGCCCGAACCCCTGCGTCGCCGTAGGCGGCGCCATGCACAGGACAGGGCGTTGCGAAGCGGCTACCGTGGCCGTCTGGCAGCATCTCGGGGGAGGGGAGGCGAGAAATCGGTTGTCCTCCAATACCGGGGGCACCACGAAGGAGGAGAATGTGACCGATCCGTACCAGCAGGGCGGACCTCAGTACGGCCCGCCGGGTACCGGCCCGGATCTGAGCAAATCACCCGGGGCGCCGGGTTATCCGTCGCAGCCGCAGGCCCAGCCGTACCCGTCGCAGCCGTACCCGTCGGAGCCGTACGGGGCGCAGCCGTATCCTGGCCAGCAGCCCTATCCCGGGCAACCGGACCCGCAGTACGGCGCCGCACCGGGCTACGGGCAGCCGGGCCCCGGCTACGGCGCGCCCATGGGGTACAACCCGATGGACCCCGAGGCGCCGTACGGCCGCGATATGTACGGTGTGCCGCTGTCGGACAAGCAGAAGTTGGTGGCGGGGCTGCTGCAGATCTTCCTCGGCGGGTTCGGTGTCGGCCGGTTCTACATCGGTGACACGGGTATCGCCATCGGCCAGATCGCGGCCACCATTTTCACCTGCGGAATCGTGGGACCGATCTGGGGTCTCATCGACGGCATCATGATGCTCACCGGCAAGGTGACCGACTCCTACGGCCGTCCCCTGCGGGACTGAGCCGCTCTGCCGGGAACGATATGCGGGTCCGCTGCGGTGGGCCCGCTTTCGTCGTTTCCGGCGGTTCGTTCGTGTCGACTCCAGGAATTTCGCCGCGGGTAACAGGTCCGTCAAACCGGTGGTTCATCCTGGGGTGGGCGGCGTTGGGCCGCCGTTCACCCGAAGTTCGGCGGTGGGGGCCGGGGGGGGGGGCGGGCGGGGGGGGGCCCCCCGCGGGGAGTTTGGTGGGGGAGTGGGGGGGGGGGGGGTGGTTTTGTGGTCCCGCGGCCCGGCCCCGC
>NZ_JARWPM010000412.1 GCF_029869215.1 Nocardia carnea | reverse complement strand
CCGCGGGGGGGGGGGGGCGCGCTGCTTTTTTTTTGTTGTGTGGGGGGGTGTTTTTTCTTGGGGGGGGGCGTCGTTTCCCCCCGCCCCCCCCCCCCTCGTCACTCCGTCAGACGTTCGCGTAGGCCAGCGAGGGGACCCGGTGCACGGCGAACGAGGCCCGCCGGTAGAACCACCAGGTGACCCCGGCCATCACCAGGAACGCGGCGGCGTACGCCCAGAAAGCCGGTTCCATGGTGCCGAAGTTGGTGTTGGACAGGCGCAACGCCTGCTGCAGGACGAAACCGCCGAAGGCGCCGACCGCGCCGATGACCCCGATCGCCGCGCCCGCCTGCCGTTTGGCCGAGGCCGCGGCTTCGAGCGGTTCGATTCCGTGTTCGGAGGCGTACTTCTTTGCTTCGGCGCTGAAGATGGACGGGATCATCCGGTAGGTGGAACCGTTGCCGATACCGGTGAGCACGAACAGCACCAGGAAGGCCATCAGGTACAGCGGGAAACTCTTCATCTCCAGCGCGGCCATGATGAGCGCCACCGCGACCGCCATCCCGGCGAACACGGCGATGGTGATCTTCGCGCCGCCCCCGAGTTTGTCCGAGATCCAGCCGCCGAACGGCCGGGAGAACGAGCCGACGAGGGCGCCGAGGAAGGCCAGGTTACCGAGGGTGGTGATCCAGCCGATGCTCGCCAGATCGGGGAAGTTGGCCTTGATCAGGGTCGGGAAGGCGAACGAGAACCCGATGAACGACCCGAAGGTGCCGATGTAGAGAAAGGCCATCACCCAGGTGTGCCGGTTGGTGAGCGCCAGTTTGTAGGAGCGGCCGTCGGATTTCGCGGTGGACAGGCTGTCCATATAGCGCAGTGCGCCGAACATGGCGGCGAGGATGAACGGCACCCACACCAGCACCGACAGGGTGATGCCGAACCGGTATCCGGCGGCGTCCTTCGCGGTGAGATGGGTGCCGAGGGTGATCAGCAACGGCAGCAGCAGCTGGGTCTGGGCCACCCCGAGATTCCCACCGGCGGCGTTGATTCCGAGGGCGGCGCCCTTCTTCCCGTCGGGGAAGAAGAACGAGATATTGGCCATCGACGAGGAGAAGTTGCCGCCACCGAAACCGGACAGTGCCGCCAGCACCACGAAAACCCACATCGGGGTGCCGGGCTGGTTGACGAAGAAGATCAGGCCCAGGGCGGGAATCAGCAGCATGCCCGCGCTGAACGCGGTGAAGGCACGGCCGCCGAAGCGGGGGATGGCGAAGGTGTAGGGGATGCGTAGCGCCGCGCCGACAAGTGTCGGGATGGAAGTCAGCAGCAGGGCGTTGCTCACCGCGACCGGGTTACCGCTGCCCAGGCCTTCCAGGAAGCCGAAGCCGGCGGCACCCATACTGGTGACCACGCTGGCCCAGAGGACCCAGATACTGAATCCGAGGTTCTCGGCGAAGACCGAGAAGATCAAATTCTTGCGCGCCGTGCGGTCGGCGCCGGCGGACCAGAACTGTTCGTTGTCGGGCTCCCAGCGGTCGATCCAGCGCCCGCGGCGCCGGTGGGTGAACGATGGTGCCGTATCGGATGATTGCTGGCCGGTGTCGACAATCGCGGTCATCGGCGTCCCTCTCGTCATGACTCGGTATGCCCGGAGAACCGGGGCGTACGGCGCGGCGGCCGGGTGGTCGAGTGCGGTGTTGTGACGTGAGAAAACGCTAGAAGCACGGTGTTTCAGCGGAATAGCGCGCTATGACGATCGGCGCAAATCCCGCTCACGATCACCGAATGGGTGGGTGATCGGTCCGTAACCTCGCTGGAACTCGTCAGCGGTCGGGGTATTCCGCGAGGAGTGAGTCCAAGAAGCAGCGGGTGGTTTTGGCGGCGCGTTCGGCGTCACCGTCGGTGATCGCCTGCACCAGTTCGGTGTGTTCGGCGCTGTACCAGCTGTCGATCCGGTTGGTCCGCGAGCGGATCGAGGATTCGATACAGCCGAGCAGCGAATCGTAGAACTCCAGGTACACCGCGTTGTGGCTGGCGACCACGATCGCGCGGTGCAGCTGGACGTCGGCTTCGATCGCGGCGGCACGGTCGATGCGCCACAACCGGTTTCGTTCCCCGAGCAGATGGGTGAGCTCGGCGATATCCGATTCGTCGCGGCGGTGGGCGGCCAGCGCGGCCGCGGTGGCCTCCAGACCGTGCCGTAGTTCGAGGACATCGCGTTCGGCGGCCTCGGCGAAGTATTTCCCGAGGGTGCCGCCGACTTCGGAGGTGGCGATGACATAGGTACCCGAACCCTGCCGCCGTTCCAGCATGCCGGCATGGACCAGCGCCTGGACGGCCTCGCGGAGGGTATTGCGACCGGTACCGGTCAGCTCGGCGAGTTCGGGTTCGGTGGGGATCCGCGTCCCGACCGGCCAGCGTCCCGAGCGGATATCCTCTTTGAGTTGCTCGGTGACCTGGGCGATGAGACTGGTGCGGCGAACGCTTTGCACGCTGACAGAGTACCGCCCGTCACAACTCCCTTGCCCCAGTCATAGGGTCATCCTATGATTTCTCGGTGACTGCAGCGTTGCCCCAGGCCACCCGTCCGGCCGACCCGTCTCCTGCGGGCCGGCGTCGCACGCTCACCGAAGGTCGCCTGCTGGTACTGGCGGCGATCATCATGTCGGCGCTCACCCTTCGCGTAGCCGTCACGGCATTCACCCCGCTCGCCGAGGAGATCGGCGAACGCATCGGCTATTCCACGGCCGTCGTCGGCGTCTTCGGCATGATCCCGACCCTGATGTTCTCGGTGACCGGTCTGCTCACGCCCATGCTGGCGCGGCGTCTCGGACTGGAATGGACCGTGCTCCTGGCCATGACCGCCGCCGGAATCGGCATGCTCGCCCGGGTGCTCGTTTCGGGCACCGCCGGACTGCTGTTGTTCTCGGCGCTGGCCCTGGGCGGTATGGGGATCGGCAATATCGTGGTGCCACCGCTGGTGAAGCGGTACTTTCCCGATCGCCTCGCCACGGTGAGCGCGCTCTACATCACCATGGTGCAGATCGGTACGGTCATCCCCGCTCTGGTGGCGGTGCCACTGGCCGAAGCGCACGGCTGGCGGGTCTCGCTGGGGGTGTGGGCGCTGCTCGGGTTCGCCGCGGCCCTCCCCTGGATCGGTGTTCTGCGCACCCGGCGTGGCGCGGCGGTGGCGGATACGACCGGCCTGCCCGGCGCGACCCCGGGTGCCGGCCCGAAAGTATGGCGCTCGCCGCTCGCCTGGGGGATGTCGGCCATGTTCGGGATGACCTCGCTGACCACCTATTCGGTGTTCACCTGGTTGCCGACCATTCTCTCCGACGCCGGCGCGGACGCTGCCTTCGGTGGCTCGATGGTCGCACTGTTCGCGTTGATGGGGCTCGTCGCGGCCCTCACGGCGCCGACGGTGGCGGCCCGCCTGGCCAATCCCTTCCCCGTGGCCGTGGGCTGCGCGGTGTGTTTCCTCGTGGCCTTCGCCGGCCTGCTGATCGCGCCGATGAGCGCGCCGGTGCTGTGGGTGGTGATCCTCGGGCTGGGGCCCAGCACCTTCCCGATGGCGCTCACCCTGATCAACCTGCGCACCCGTACTCCGGCCGGTTCCGCGGCCCTGTCGGGGTTCACCCAGGGCGTCGGTTACGCGCTGGCCTGTATCGGTCCGGTGGTGTTCGGAATGCTGCACACCGTAACGGGCGGCTGGGCGGCCCCGTTCGCGCTGCTCGGTGTCTCCGTGGTGGTGCTGCTGATCGGCGCCTGGCAGGCCTGTAAACCGCGGCTGCTCGAGGACGGGCCCGCCGGCGGCTGAGCACGCCGTGGGGCCGCGGGCCCATGACCGGATCCGGCTCCCCGGTTGCGCCCGGGCGTGACGCAGGTCATCATTTGCGCAGGCCCTCACCGTGTTTCCCGGTGAAAGTGGGCAGTTCGTGACGCCCGGAAACTCCTGTGTGACACCGAGTTAACAAGCGCGGGTTTCTCACCTGCCCGGTCCGAACCGCGTGAGAAACCGTTGATTCGGCGGTCATTTTGGGCAGCATTGCGGCAATACCCGTTTCCTAACGTGGGGTCGAACCACGTTGGGAGGCCCTTTGAACACGCAGACAGAAAGTCGCCGCAATGCCGTCCAGGCGTTGTTCCGGCGACCGAAGCTGGAGCGCTGGGACGCCGAGGACACCGCGGCCTGGGAGGCCGGCGGTAAGAAGATCGCCACGCGCAACCTCATCTGGTCGGTCGTCGCCGAGCACATCGGATTCTCGATCTGGTCCATCTGGTCGGTCATGGTGCTGTTCATGCCCACCGAGACCTACGGGATCGACGCGGCCGGCAAGTTCTTCCTGGTCGCGGTACCGACCCTGGTCGGTGCGATTTTGCGCATCCCGTACACGGTGGCGACGGCCCGTTTCGGCGGTCGCAACTGGACCGTCTTCAGCGCCGGCGCGCTGCTCGTTCCGGCCCTGCTCACGCTGTACTTCGTGAACCAGCCGGGCACGTCCTACACGACCTTCCTGATCGTCGCGGCGTTCGCCGGTCTGGGCGGCGGCAACTTCGCCTCCTCGATGACCAATATCAATGCCTTCTATCCGCAGCGCCTCAAAGGCTGGGCGCTCGGTATGAACGCGGGCGGCGGCAATATCGGCGTACCGGTCATCCAGCTGTTCGGGTTGCTGATCATCGCCACCCTCGGCAACGAGTACGCCTCGGTGATCTGCGCGACCTACCTGGTCCTGGTGGTCCTGGCCGGCCTCGGCGCCGCGCTGTTCATGGACAACCTGCCGAACCAGAAGGCCGATCTGTCCTACATGCTCACCGCGCTGAAGGTGCCGCAGTCGTGGGCGGTGTCGTTCCTCTACATCGGTACCTTCGGGTCGTTCATCGGGTACAGCTTCGCGTTCGGCCAGATCCTGCAGATCAGTTTCGTTGCCGGTGGCGATACCGCCGCCGAGGCCACCCTGCACGCCGCGCAGATCGCGTTCATCGGGCCGCTGCTCGGTTCGCTGGCCCGGCCCTACGGCGGCAAACTGGCCGATCGGATCGGCGGCAGCAAGGTCACTGTGTTCACCTTCGCGGCCATGATGGTCGCGGCGGTGGTGGTGGCGGTGGCCTCGACGGTCGCCGACGGGTCCGCGCACGGCTTCTCCGGTCCGGTGCTCGCGGTGCTGGTCGCCGGGTTCGTGGCGCTGTTCGTGCTCTCCGGGGTGGGCAACGGGTCGGTCACCAAGATCATCCCGTCGGTCTTCGACGCCAAATCGCGCAGTCTCGACGCGAGCCCCGCCGACCGCGCCGCATGGGCGCAGAACACCTCCGGTGCCCTCATCGGTTTCGTCGGTGCCATCGGGGCGCTCGGCGGGGTCGGGATCAACCTGGTGCTGCGGTCGTCCTACGCGTCGACGCAATCGGCGACCGCCGCCTTCTGGGTGTTCATGGCGTTCTACATCGTCTGCGCCCTCGTCACCTGGTCGGTGTTCCTGCGCCGGCCCCGCCGCACCGCGCCCGACCGGGAAATCGTCGCCGAAGCCGAGGCCCTGGTCCGCCGGGCCGAATCCGCCCGTACGCCCCAGCCCACCGAACCCCGGTCCGCCCGGTCGTCGGTCTGACCACCGGATCTCCACGGAGGACACCATGAACGCACAGCGCAGAACAGTCGTCGTCGCCGGTCACGGCATGGTCGGGCACCGGTTCGTCGAGGCGCTCCGCTCCCGTGACGAGGCCGGGCAGTGGCAGGTCGTCGTGCTCAGCGAGGAGCAGCTGCCCGCCTACGACCGGGTGGGGTTGTCCTCCTACGTCGGCAACTGGGATCCGGCCTCGCTGGCGCTGCCCGGTAACGAGTACGCCGGCGATGATCTGGTGGACCTCCGCCTGGGGCAGCGTGCCGAGGCCATCGACAAGGACGCCCAGAAGGTGACCACCACCACCGGCGAGGTGCTGGATTACGACGCACTGGTCCTGGCGACCGGGTCGTATCCGTTCGTCCCGCCGGTACCGGGCCACGATCACCCCGAATGTTTCGTCTACCGCACCATCGACGATCTCGACGGCATCAAGGCCGCGGCCGAAGCGGCCGGGCCCGGTGCGCACGGTGTGGTCGTCGGTGGTGGTCTGCTCGGCCTGGAGGCGGCCAACGCGCTGCGGATGCTCGGGCTCACCCCGCATGTGGTCGAGTACAACGACCGCCTGATGCCGGCGCAGGTCGACGAGGGCGGCGGCGCGATCCTGGAGAAACTGGTCACCGACCTGGGCCTGCGGGTGCACACCGGTGTCGGCACGCAGGAGATCGGACGCCGGGAAGCGGCCGTGCCCGCCGATCGGCTCGAGATCAAACTCTCCGACGACACCGTGATCGACGCCGCGCTGGTGGTGTTCTCCGCCGGTATCCGCCCGCGGGACCAGATCGCCCGCGACGCCGGCCTCGAGGTGGGCCCGCGCGGCGGCATCATCACCGATCTGGGCCTGGCCACCTCCGATCCGAATATCTACGCGATCGGTGAATGCGCCGCGGTGGAAGGGGTCTGCTACGGCCTGGTGGCCCCCGGCTACACCACCGCGGAAATCGTCGCCGACCGGCTGCTGGGCGGGGCCGGTGAGTTCCCCGGCGCCGATATGTCCACCAAGCTCAAACTGCTGGGCGTGGATGTCGCCAGTTTCGGTGACGCGCACGGGAAGACCGAGGGCGCACTGTCGGTGGTGCTGCACGACGCGGCGCGCGGCACCTACGCGAAACTGGTGATCTCCGACGACGCGCAGACGTTGCTCGGCGGCATCCTGGTGGGCGACGCCACCCAGTACGCGGCGCTGCGCCCGCTGGTCGGGCGGCCGCTGCCGGCCGAACCGGCCGCGCTGATCTCCCCGGCCGGCGCGGAACTCGGCGCCGACGCGCTGCCCGACGAGGCGCAGATCTGCTCCTGCAACGATGTGAGCAAGGGCGCCATCTGCGGGGCCATCGCCGAGGGTGCCTGCGATATCCCCGCGATCAAGGCCTGCACCAAGGCCGGTACCTCCTGCGGCGGCTGCGTGCCGATGATCAAGAAGGTGCTCGAACAGTCCGGCGTCGAGATGTCCAAGGCGCTGTGCGAGCATTTCGAGCAGTCGCGTGCCGAACTGTTCCAGATTGTGCAGGCCACGGGTATCCGCACCTTCTCGGAGCTGATCGCCCGGCACGGTAAGGGCGCCGGCTGCGATATCTGCAAGCCGACCGTCGCCTCCATCCTGGCCTCCACCTCCAGCGATCACATTCTCGAGGGCGAACAGGCCGCGCTGCAGGACACCAACGATCACTTCCTGGCGAACCTGCAGAAGAACGGCACCTATTCGGTGGTGCCGCGGATGCCGGGCGGGGAGGTCACGCCCGAGCAGCTGATCGTGATCGGTGAGGTCGCCAAGGAGTTCGGTCTCTACACCAAGATCACCGGCGGGCAGCGGATCGACCTGTTCGGCGCCCGCGTCGAACAGTTGCCGCTCATCTGGAAACGGCTCGTGGACGCCGGTATGGAATCCGGCCACGCGTACGGTAAATCGCTGCGTACCGTCAAGAGCTGTGTCGGTTCGACCTGGTGCCGGTACGGCCAGCAGGATTCGGTGGGTATGGCGGTGCTGCTGGAGAAGCGCTACCGCGGATTGCGGTCGCCGCACAAGCTGAAACTGGCGGTCTCCGGCTGCGCCCGGGAATGCGCCGAGGCCCGCGGCAAGGATGTGGGCGTGATCGCGACCGAGAACGGCTGGAACCTCTACGTCGGCGGTAACGGCGGACTCACCCCGAAGCACGCGGTGCTGCTGGCCGGTGATCTCGACGACGAGACGCTGATCCAATACATCGACCGATATCTGATGTTCTACATCCGCACCGCGGACCGCCTGCAGCGCACCGCCCCGTGGCAGGAAGATCTGGGCATCGACTACATCCGCGAGGTGGTCTGCGAGGACAGCCTCGGTATCGCCGCCGATCTGGAAACGGCGATGGCGGCGCATGTGGCCGGCTACCGCGACGAATGGGCGGCGGTGCTCGAGGACGAGCAGAAACTGTCGCGCTTCGTCTCCTTCGTCAACGCCCCGGCCGAAGCCGATCCGACCATCTCGTTCGACGAGAGCGGCGAACGCAAGGTCCCGGTGTTGCTCGGCTTACCCGCCATGCCCGGCGGCGGTGGAGCGTAACCACGGAGGCGTGGTGGGTAAGCCGCGACGGCGCAGCCCGCCTGCCCTGGCCGGAGCGGCAGCGGAGCGTAACCATGGAGGGCGTGGTGGGCAGGCCGCGACGGCGCAGCCTGCCCGCCGTGCCCGGAGCGGCAGCGAGCGTAACGATGGAGGGCGTGGTGGACGTCGGGGCGAATACCGGTCGGCCGACAGGCTGTGAGCAGCGGAGACGCCGGACGGCGTGGAACCGGCGGATCCGCGGGCGTGGCGGTGCCGGCCGCTACGAGTGGGAAATGACGGCTTAACCGTGAGGAAACAGGACGCCGGTACCAATGGGTAAGGCGTGTGGAGGAGACACCAAATGACCGTGATCGATACCCCTGGCGTTGCCCCGACCACCACCGGGTGGACGCAGGCCTGCCGTCTCGACTATCTGATCCCCGGCCGCGGTGTGGCGGTGTTGTTGCCCAGCGGCGCCCAGGCAGCGCTGTTCCTGCTGCCCGAGGGCACGCTGTACGCGGTGGGCAATATCGACCCCTTCGGCCGGGCAGCGGTGATGTCGCGCGGGATCGTCGGCGACCGCGGCGGTGAACCGGTGGTCGCATCGCCGCTGCTGAAGCAGGCGTTCTCGCTGATCGACGGCCACTGCCTCGACGACGCGTCCGAATCGCTGCCGGTCTACGCCGTGCGTGTGGACGACGGGCTGGTCTCCATTTCCGACGAGCCCATGGTCGTGACCCCGAACGGCAGTACGGCATGACGGTCCCGGATACGAACACCTCGCTGGCCGGGTTCACCATCGGGATCACCGCGGCCCGGCGCGCGGAGGAATTCGCCACCCTGCTCACCCGCCGGGGTGCGACAGTCGTGTCCGCGCCGGCCATCCGGATCATTCCGCTGGCCGACGACACCGAACTCGAACGGGTGACCCGTGAACTCGTCGCCGACCCGCCGCAGATCGCCGTCGCGACCACCGGTATCGGTTTCCGCGGCTGGATGGAGGCGGCCGAGGGGTGGGGGCTGGCCGAACAGTTGCGCACCACCTTCGGCAGTACCCGGATGCTGGCCCGCGGCCCCAAGGCCAAGGGGGCCATCCGGGCCGCCGAACTGCGAGAGGAATGGTCGCCCGCGTCCGAATCGTCGGCGGAGGTGCTCGATCATCTGCTCGCCGAGGGAGTCGAGGGGGTGCGGATCGCGGTCCAGTTGCACGGTGCGACCACCGAATGGGAGCCCATTCCGGATTTCTGCGAGGTGCTGCGCTGCGCCGGCGCCGATGTGGTGCCGGTGCCGGTGTACCGGTGGGAGCCGCCCGCCGATCGCGGTCCGATGGACAACCTGATCGAGGCCATCGTGACCTCCGCGATCGACTGCGTGACCTTCACCAGCGCGCCCGCGGTGGCGTCGATGCTGATGCGCGCCAAGGAAACCGGTGTGCTCGAGGGTGTGCTGCACGCCCTGCGCAGCCGGGTACCCGCGGCCTGCGTCGGGCCCATCACCGCGGCGCCGCTGGAGGAGCTCGGGGTTCCGGTCACCATGCCCGGCCGGGCGCGGTTGGGTGCGCTGGCCCGGCATGTGGCCGAGGAACTGCCTCGCCGGGCCGGGCGGATCAATGCCGCGGGCCACACCATCAGCGTGCGCGGGGCGTGCGTGGTGGTGGACGGCACGGTGAAACAGCTGGCACCCGCGCCGATGGCGCTGATGCGTTCCCTGGCCCGGCATCCGGGTCGCGTGGTTTCCCGGGAGGATCTGCTGGCGACCTTGCCCGGCGGCGGCGAGGACACCCACGCGGTGGAGACCGCCATCGCCCGCCTGCGGGCCGGCCTGGGCACCCCGAAAGCGATCCAGACCGTGGTCAAACGTGGTTACCGGCTGGCCATGGATCCGGCCGAATGTACCGACAACAATGCCGACACCGCACCGCTGCCCGCGGTCCCGGCCCGTAACCGTTATGTGCGGACGGTGGTTTCCGGGTGAGGCCGCCGCAACCGCCCGCGCTGGTTCTGGTGGCACACGGAACCCGCAGCGCGAAGGGCGTGGAGATGATCGCCGCGCTGGCCGAGGCGGTGGGCCGGGAATTGGGCCACCGGCCGGCCGAATCGGGTTGTGCGCACAACACCGCCCCCGGCGTCCGCGAACGCCGGGGGCCGCATCGGACCGGCCCGCACGGATTCGCGGGATGCGGGTGCGTGACCGATCCCCGCGCGGGCCTCGGCGCCGGAACCCCGGTGGCCGATGCGGTCCCGCCGGTGCGTACCGCGTTCGTGGATGTGCTCGGGCCTTCTCCGGCCGAGGTCTTGCGTGACCTCACCGCTACGGCCGCAACCCCGAATCCCGTTCCCGCCGTGGTGGTTCCGGCCTTCCTGGCTTCCGGCTACCACGTCTACCAGGACGTACCACGGGAGGTCGCGGACAGCGGCCACCCGGCGGTGATGGTCACGCCCGCGATGGGCCCCGATCCCGCACTCGCCCGGATCATGGCCATGCGGTTGCGCGCGGCCGGTTGGCGTCCCGGCGACGCCGTGGTGTTCGCCGCTGCCGGTTCCTCGGATCCGCGGGCGCGTGCCGATGTGCGCCGCGCCGCCGCCATGCTGACCGCCCAGCTCGCGACGCCGGTGCGCACCGCCTACGTCGCCACGGGCGCGCCCCGTGTTCCGGACGTGGTCGCCCAGCTGCGTGCGCGGGGGCGGCAGCGCGTCTTCGTCGCCTCCTACCTCTTGGCGCACGGACTGTTCCACGAACGCCTGCACCAGGCAGGCGCCACCGGCGTCGCCGATCCGATCGGCGTACATCCCGCCGTGGTCCGGTTGATCGCCGACCGCTACCGTGCCGCCGGCCTCGGCCGGAGCGCGCTACCGCACCCGACCGAAACGGCTATCCCGCGAGCGTGACCACCCGGACCGAGGGATATCGCGCCGCGAGCTGCTGATCGAGTGTCACCAGTGCGGCATTGCTCGTCTGGGCGAAGGCGGCGAGATAGTCGGCGGTCCAGAGTTTGTGACTCGTCTCGTCGCGGGCGGAGAGCGCCCGGAAAACGGCGTTGAGATCTGTGGGTTCGTCCGTCCAGACGACTCGTTCGTCGTCCAGAAGTTGATCGATCACCCGCCATGCCGCACTGCGGGTGATCACGTCCTCCCGCATCACCGACGGATTGGACAACAGCCGCAGCAGGGAGGTCTGGGTGACCCGGCACATCAGGATATCGCCGCTCTCGTCATCGAACCACTTCATGGCGGCATGATGGTGCACATGCCGTGCCCATACCGCGGCCAGCCACACCCCGACGTCGACGAGTGTTGTCATGCGTACTTGTCGGCGTCGTCCCGGCCGAGGGCTTCGTCGATATCGGCGTTGGTGATATCCGCTGTGGGTTGTGTGTCGGCAGCGCCTACCAAGGGAAACCGGACTCGCCCGGTTTTCGCCGACCGGACGCCGGTGCCCACCTCATGCGCCAGGGCCTTGCTGAAGAGTTCTTTGAGGCTGAGCCCGCGCTGAGTCGCGGCGACCTTGGCGGCCCGCATGAGCTCGGGCGGCAGGTCGATCGTTGTGCGCATAAAAGCATTTTTAGCGCATCCGTTCGGGGTCTGCGAGGAGTTGCAGAGGGGCGAGCCGAAGCCGGTGCGCTACCTTGCTCGGCAGGCGTAGTGTTTCGCCGCAGGTGGATTCCGCAGGTAGTCGTAGCGGCCCGGGCCGGGCGCCGGACGCGCATGGATCGGCGCGCGCTGTGACCCGTTCCGTGCCGACCGGACGCAGGAGGCGCGGGCAAGGTGAGGCACCAGGGAACGGGATCGGAGTATCCGCTGTCGGCCGCGCAATTGCGCTGGTGGGTGGCGCAGCAGCTGTACCCGGATATCGCGAATACCGTGGCGATGTACCTGGATCTGCGTGGTCCGCTCGAGGTCGAGTTGATGCGGGAGTGCGGCCGGCGGGCTGCCCGGGAGCTCGAATCGCCGGGTGTGCGGGTGCGGGAGGTGGCCGGGCGGCCGCGGCAACAGGTGCGTCCGGAGGCGGAGCTGCCCTTCGCTGTACTGGATCTCGCCGGCCGGCCGGATCCGGTGGCCGAGGCGCTGGGCCGGATGGCGGACGACCATGTCGCGCGGCTCGATCCGCGCACCGATGAGCTCACCGTCGCGGTTCTGTACCGGGTGGCCGCCCAACGGCATCTGCTGTATCTGCGCAGTCATCATCTGGTGCTCGACGGGGCCGGTGCCGTGGCACTGCTGCGCCGGACCGGCGAACTGTACCGCGCCACGGTCAGCGGTGTGGCAGTGGAGGATACGGGCGGACTGGGCATCTCGGGGTTGCTGGCCGCCGAAGAGGACTATCGGCGGTCGGCGCGGGCAGTGGCCGACCGCGAATACTGGCTTGCCGCGCTGTCGGGCCTGGCCGAGCCGGTCGGGCTCGCCGGGCACCCCGCGGCGCCGCGGCCGCGGCCGCACCGGGTGTCGGCGACACTCGCACCGGCGACCGCGCGCCACGTCGCCGCGGCCCGGGCTCGGTACGGGGCTTCTTTCGGCGAACTCCTGATCGCCGCGTTCGCCTGCTGGTTCGCCCGGCTCACCGGAAACGACGACCCCGTGCTGTCGCTGCCGGTACCGGCACGCACCACGGCCCGGCTGCGCCGGTCGGCCGGGTCGGTATCGAATGTCGTACCGCTGCGGCTCACCGGTATCGCCCGGGGGACCGTCGACGCGGCGGTATCCGCGGTGCACACGAAAGTACTTGCGGCGCTGCGTCATCAGCGGTATCCCTACGAGGATATCCAGCGCGACCGCGGCGGCGTCCGGGTGGAGCGCGGCGGTTTCGGGCCGGTGATCAATGTGCTGGGCTTCGTGGAACCGCTGCGGCTGGGGCCGCTCACCGGGCACGCGCAGCTGCTGTCGCTGGGGCCGGTGGAGGATCTCCTGGTCAACGCATATCAGTTGGGTCCATCGGAAAGCACGATCAGTATCGACTTCCAGGGCAACCCGGCTCGCTACTCCGCCGCCACTCTGGCCTGGTACCACCGCGAATTCCTCGGCTACCTCGAGCGTTTCCTCGCCGCCGAGCCCAACGCACAGGTTGTCTGCCTCGACAACCCCGAAAGGCGCTCGGAGGAAAACGAATCCGTCATCCGGGCGGGCGCGCCGGATACCCGGAGGCCGGAATCTGCCGCGGCCGTTCGGCTGCTGCCCGAACTACTGCGTGCGGGCATGCACCGTCCGGATGTGGTGGCCGTGAGCGACGAGACCCGGTCCCTGACGTATCGGCAGGTGGACGACCTGTCCCGCGGCTGGGCGCAGGTGCTGGCCGAATGCGGCGCCGGTCCAGGGGTTCCCGTTGCCGCGGCGGTACCGCGTTCGATCGAATCGGTGCTGGCGCTCTGGGCAATCGCCACCGTGGGCGCCTGTTTCGTACCGATCGATCCCGCCGACCCGCCCCACCGGATCGCGGCAGTACTGGCCGCTGCTGGGATCAGGCTCGGACTCACGGTGGCAGCGGTACGGCCGGACCTGCCCGGAAACGATGACGGCTCCGGCGGCGGGGCCGACGCCACCGAATGCGTGCGCTGGCTGGAGCTGGATGGACCGGCCGGGGCGGCGGCGCAGACAGGCCGCGCGTGCGACGGTGCGTCCGGTGCCGATATCGCGCCGAACCGATCGGGCGCGGCGGGGAGCGCACCGGCTACCCGGGTGGTGCCGGAGTTGTCCGCGGCGAGCCGGGAGCGTCCGGTCCCCGGCTCTGAACAGGGTGCCGGCTCGACCGAACGGCAGCGGGAACCGGAAGCCCCCGGGGACGATCCCGTGGCTGTGGCAGCGCAGCGTGCTCGGGGGCCGGTGCACGTAACAACCGCCTCCGCACCCCAGCCGGCGCGGGACGCGGAGACGATTCCGGATCGGCGGCTCGGCGAGCGCGGCGCGGGCCCGGGCCGGCCTGACCCGGAGAAGGCAATCGGCCGGGACCGGGGGAAGGGCGGCACTGGACTGCCGGATGTGTATCCGGCTGCGGACCTCGGTAATCGGGCGGTGCCATGGGCAGGGCTGCGTGCGGACCATCCGGCGTATCTGATCCATACTTCCGGAACGACCGGGACACCGAAAGGTGTGCTCATCGGCCACCGGGGGTTGGGCCCGCTGACGGACTACCTCGTGGATCACTACGAGGTCGATACCGATTCGATTGTTTTGCATGCGCATTCGCCTGTATTCGACGCCCATCTGCTGGAGGTGCTCGCGGCGTTCGCGGCCGGGGCACGGCTCGTGGTCGCCGCGGCGGGGCCGGTGGCCGGTGGTGGACTCGCCGACGTGATCGAGGCGGCCGGGATCACCCATTTGCTCAGCACTCCCGCGGTACTCGGCACCCTCGAACCTGCCGGACCGCCGAGCCTGCGGGTGGTGGTGACCGGTGGTGAAAGCCCCGGCGCCGAACTCGTGCGGAACTGGGCGCCGCGGGTCCGGTTGTACAACGGCTACGGTCCCACGGAGGCCACCGTGATGACGATGCAGAGCGACCCGCTGCGGCCGGACGATCCAGCGCTCATCGGTCCGGCGCTACCGGGGGTGCGGGCGGCGCTGCTGGATACCCGGTTGCGACCGGTGGCCGCCGGCGGGCGCGGTGAACTGTATATCGGCGGTCCCGGGGTTGCGCTCGGCTACCTGCACGATCCCGCGGCCACCGCCGCTCGTTTCGTCGCCGATCCGGCGGGCACCGGCGCACGGCTGTATCGGACCGGGGATCTGGTGCGCTTCGATCCGGGCGGCTACGAATACCTCGGGCGGGCCGACCGGCAGCTCACCCTGCACGGGCGCCGGATCGAACCGGGCGAGATCGAATCGGTGCTCACCGCGGGCGCGGAGGTCGCTCAGGCAGTGGTAACGATTGCGGGCCAAGGACCGGCGGCCCGGCTGGTCGGCTATGTCGTCGTTGCCGAGGGCCACCGGTTCGACCCCGCGTTCACCTTGCGCCGGCTGCGCACCGTGCTGCCCGCACCGCTGGTGCCGGCCGCACTGGTCGAGCTCGCGCGTATTCCGGTGACCACCAACGGCAAGCTCGACCGCAACCGGCTGCCCGAGCCCGTGCTGCCGCACGCCTACCGCGCCCCCGAAACCGAGACGCAGCGGTTGGTCGCGGCACGGGTCGCCGGCGCGGTCGGCCGCACGGCGGTCGGCCTGGACGACGATTTCTTCGCCCTCGGCGGTAATTCCCTGCTGGGCGTGGGTCTTTCGGCCGAACTCGCCGAAGCGACGGGAGTTCCGGTCACCGTGCGCTGGTTGTACACCACGCCGACGGTGGCGGATCTCGCCGACCGTATCGCGGGCCACCACGACCCCGGCGCCGCCGCCGCACACCGGGAAGTACCGGCAGACTCCGGCCGGTCGCCGGCCGCGGCCCCACCGAGCCGGGGTATCGGCCCAACAGCCGGCCACGACCACGACCCTGCGGTCGCGACCGACGAGCCCGCATCCGCTGCGGTCGCCGGCGATTCGTCCGGCGCGGTGGACCATCGCATGTCTGATGCGGTGGACTCCGCGTCCGGCCCGGGAACGGCCCATGAGCGTGGCGCCGGGACATTTGCCGAGCCTGTGACGCGGGACGGTGCGTCCGGTGTGGGGGTCGGCGTGGCGATGGATCGCGCGCCTGCTGCGGTCGGCAGTGCGGCGGGTGCCGGGGCGGACTCCGGAGCCGGGGCGGCGGACGACGAAGGGTTGCAGATTCTGCTGCCGCTGCGGCGTGGGGGTGCGCGGCCGCCGTTGTTCTGTTTCCATTCCGCTGTACCGCTGGCGTGGTGCTATGCGGGCCTGTCCCGGCAGATCGGCGACCGGCCGGTCTATGGGGTCCAATCGCCGGTGCTCACTTCCGGGGAACCCGGCGCCCTGACAGCCGAGGCCCTCGCCGAGTGCTATCTGCGCGAGATGCTGCGAGTCCAGCCCGCGGGGCCCTATCACCTGCTCGGCTGGTCGCTGGGTGGTCAGCTCGCGCACGCGGTCGCTGTCGGGTTGCGTGCGCGCGGCCGGGAGGTCGCGGTCCTCGCGATGCTCGACAGTGTCGTATTCCCACCGGACGCCCCGCCTCCGCCGCGACCGCGGATGCGGGACCTGCTGACCCATCTGCTCGGCGACGAACCCGACGAGGCGCAGGCCGCGCGGGCGCCGGACCTGACCGCCGCCGAAGCCGCCGCCGAACTGGCGGCCGCGGGCCCGACTCTGGGCGCCGGTCTCACCGCGGTTCAGCTCGACCGGCTGCATCGCGCCTACATCGCCGGGGTCGAGATATCGGCCCGCTACCGGCCCGGAGTATTCGACGGCGACCTGCTGTACTTCTCGGCGACCCGGGGGATGACCGAGCTGCTCGACGCGCAACTGTGGCGGCCGCACGTCACCGGCGAGCTGCTCGAGTATCCGGTCGACGCCACGCACGGCCAGTTGATGAACCCGGAAGCGGTCGCGGTGATCGCGCCCGTGCTGACCGGCCATCTGGCACGCTGCGGTGAACCGGCGGGCAGCCGATGAGCGGGCGGCGGGCCATCGACCCGCCGGCCGCGCGGCGGCACCCGCACCCGGCACCGGGCGACACGGCCACCCCTCCGTATCGCGGCCCGCGCAGTGGTTCGGCTTGGCACGATGTGTACGACGACGCCGCCCGCTGGACCGCCGAACATCCCGACGCCGCGGTGCTGGTCCGCTGGATCGCCGACTATCTCGGCCGGCCGCATCCCGAGCTGGGCCGGGCGGGCCCGGTATGCCCGTTCGTCCGGCAGACGGCCGATCACCATGCCCTGTGGGCAGCGGTGGTTCGCGGGGGCGACGACCTGACCGCCGAGCAGATATCGGCCACCGTGCTGGATGCACATGAGCTGTACAACCGGCTGCGCGCCGGTGATTCCGACAACCGCCGGCTCACCACGGTCACCGTTTTCCCCGGCCTCACCCGCCACGACCGGATCGACGCCGTGCACCGCCGGCACAAGACCGCGGTGGTGCACGACGGCCTGATGCTCGGCCAGTTCTATCCCGGCTGCCGGGTGCCGGGGCTGTGGAACGCCGAGTTCCGCCCACTGGACGCACCACTGCCGATGCTGGTGATCCGGCCCATGATGACCACCGACTATCCGTTCCTGGTCGCCCGGACCGATTGGCTGTACGCGTATTTCGGCAAGGTCGCACCACAGTTGCCGCGCGCCCTGCGCTGGTCGATCGCCGAGCGGATGCGGGTGCCGGAGGCCGAGGCGGGGGCGATCACCGCGTTGCGGGTGCACGACGGCGACGAACACGCCAGGTGAATACGGCCGGGCCGGGTATATGCCGTGGTAGAAACCTCGGCATGTACCGGCTGCCACGTTGCCTGGTGTACCTGTTCTTGCTCGCGCTGGTACCGGGCGGGCTCGTGGCGGCGCCGGCCGCGGCCGAGGGCCCGGCCCGGATCCTGGACGTGCGCCCGCTCGGGGGCCGCCAGTTCGAGGTCGTGGTGCATTCGGCGGCCATGGACAAACCGATCACGCTGTGGATATCGCATCCGGGCGCGGGCGCCCCGGCGCTGTATCTGCTGAACGCCGTCGACGGTGGCGAGGACGGCGGGCCGTGGATGCGGCGCACCGATGTGGTGGAGTTCTTCGCCGATAAACCGGTCAACGTGATCGTGCCGATGGGCGGCCGGGCCAGCTACTACACCGACTGGATCGCCGACGACCCGGTCCTGGGCCGCAGTAAATGGGAAACCTTTCTCACCCGCGAATTGCCGCCGCTGCTCGACGCCCGGTTCGGGATGACCGGCCGCAACGCGGTGGCCGGGTTGTCGATGTCGGCGACCTCGGCCCTGAACCTGGCGATCCACGCGCCGGGCCGATATCAGGCGGTCGGCGCGTACAGCGGCTGCACCCGCACCACCGATCCCGCGGCCCGCGCCATCGTGTACTCGCAGCTGGCGCTGTTCGGCGCGAACGCCACGAATATGTGGGGCGCGCCCGGCGATCCCGCCTGGCCGGACCACGATCCGATGCTGCACCTGGAACGGTTACGCGGAACCGCCCTCTACATCTCCTCCGGTAACGGCTCGCCCGGCCCGCACGAGGTGCTGAATTCGCGGGGTATCGACGGTAATCCGCTGCGGCTCGCCGACCGGATGCTCGTCGGCGGCACCATGGAATCCATTGTCGGCACCTGCACCGGCACGCTGGCCGCCGAACTGGCCGCTCGGCAGATTCCGGCGACCGTCCACGTCCATCCCGGAACCCACGCCTGGGCGTACTGGCAGGACGATCTGCACCGCTCGTGGCCGGTATTCGCGGGCGCGCTCGGAGTCTGACCCCGCCGTCAGACCCGGTACCAGACGAACGGATCCTCGCGGGTGGGTCCATAGCGTTCGATCTGGTCGAAGAGCCAGGCGGCCGGTTCCACGACCGCGCTGCGGCCCTGCGTATCGTCGTAGGCCACCAGGATGCCGACGAACGCCGCATGCCCGTCGGAGGTCTGACGGTAGACCACGGCGCCGGAGTCACCGGCTTCGGCGCCGAGGGCGTTGGTCGCGTACAGCCATTGCTCGTCCAGTTCGGTGATGGTGCCGCAACTCCAGCCGGTGGTGGCGCCGATCTTGCAGATCTCCTGCCCCAGTTGCGGTTTCATATCGACGGTGGACAGCCCGAACCGACCCATGGACGCGGCGACACCGATCCCGTCGTACAGCCGGATCAGGGCGAACCCGAACTTCAGGCCCTCGTCCGGGCGGTGGTGCTCGAACCAGCCGATCGGATTGCCGTTCTTATCGGTGACGATGCCGTCGTGGTAGCAGTGGCCCGCGGTCACCGCGTACTGCGCCGCGCCGACCGATCCGGTGAGTCCGATCGTGCAGCGGGTGACGACCTTCTTGCCGTCGGCGATCGCGGTGTGCCGGACCTCCATCCCGGGATGAACGGTGATAGCGGGATCGGCTCCCGCCGCGAGGCCGGGCAGTAGCGCCGTAGCCGCGGCCGTGAGCACTGCGACCGCGAGTGCCGTGGTCGTCCTTACCCGCTTGCGTCCCCACCGGCCAACGCTGAACATCGCGCACCTCGAATATGCTCGCGCGACCGCCGACGCGGTCGGATCGGGCAGTCAGCGTAGACGATTCGCGGCGGCGGCTACCTTCCCAGCCGCAGGAAGCGCCTTACCTGCCGCAATCGGTGGTGACGGCGGCCACTCCGGCATTTGTAAACAAATGTAAACCGCTGGAGAAGCACCGATTTCCGAACGTTCACCGCCGGCGCCGAAACGGGCCGGCCGAGTCGGCGAACGGTGGCCGGTGCCACTGTTTCCCCAGGTGGCCACGTCCGGTGGCAGTACCGCGACCCCGCCGACCGTGACAGCCGGATTGCGGTGGCCTCACAGCTCACGACCTGCCCATTTTCGTTGTGAGAAGACTGTTTGGCCTGGTCCGGCGCCGTCCTTACAGTCGAGACATCAGCCCGATCTCACCGCTTGCAGAAAAGGGGGCGTCGTGGTTGTTTCACGTACTCCGGGCTCACCGAATACGGCTCCGGGCACCCGCCCCGGTGAACCGGGCGCCGGCGACGCACTGCTGCGGCTGGGCAAATACTTCCAGCGCGGCGACGTCTCCACCGACCACCGCACCGTGCACAAGGTCGGTGGCCGCAGCGCCGACGAGTTCTACCGCGACCGCTGGTCGCACGACAAAGTGGTGCGCTCCACACACGGTGTGAACTGCACCGGTTCGTGCTCCTGGAAGATCTACGTGAAAGACGGCGTGATCACCTGGGAATCCCAGCAGACCGACTATCCGTCGGTGGGCTCGGACAAACCCGAATACGAACCCCGCGGCTGCCCCCGCGGTGCCTCGTTCTCCTGGTACACCTACTCACCTGCCCGCGTGCGTTACCCGTACGTGCGGTCCACGCTGCTGGAGTTGTACCGGGAAGCCAAACAGCGCTTGAAGGATCCCGTGCTGGCCTGGGGCGATATCGTGTCCGATCCCGAACGGTCCCGGCAGTACAAGGCCGCGCGCGGTAAGGGCGGATTCGTCCGCGCCGAATGGTGGGAGGCCGCCGAGATCGCCGCGGCCGCGCATGTGCACACCATCAAGAAATTCGGGCCCGACCGGATCGCCGGGTTCTCCCCGATCCCGGCGATGTCGATGGTCAGTCATGCCGTCGGCGCGCGGTTCATCTCGTTGCTCGGCGGATCGATGCTGTCGTTCTACGACTGGTACGCCGACCTGCCCGTCGCCTCGCCGCAGGTGTTCGGCGACCAGACCGACGTACCCGAATCCGCGGACTGGTTCGACGCCGGCTACCTCATCATGTGGGGATCCAACGTCCCGGTGACCCGGACCCCGGACGCCCACTACATGACCGAGGCACGCTATCGCGGCCAGAAGGTCGTGGTGGTATCGCCGGATTACGCCGACAACACCAAATTCGCCGACGAATGGGTCGCCGCCCGGCCCGGTACCGACGCCGCGCTGGCCATGGCGATGGGCCATGTGGTGTTGCGGGAATTCTTTGTCGACCGCAGTACGCCGCGCTTTCTCGACTATGTCCGCAAGTACACCGATCTGCCGTTCCTCATCACCGTCGACGAGGGCGCGGACGGGGTCGCGGTACCGGGCAAATTCCTCACCGCCGCCGATCTCGGCAGTACCGGGGAGGGTGCCGAATTCCGGACCGTGCTGCTCGGCTCCGACGGGGAACCGGTGGTGCCGAACGGATCGCTGGGGGATCGGTTCGGCGAGCACGGCACCGGACGCTGGAATCTGGATCTCGGGGGTGTCGAGCCACTCCTGACGCTGTACGGCCGCACCGACGATGCTGCGGCCGTACAGTTCCCCCGCTTCGACAGCGATATGCCGGGCGTACTGACCCGCGGGGTGCCGACGAAGGTCGTCGCCGGAAAACGGGTCACCACGGTATTCGATCTGCTGCTCGCCCAATACGGCGTGGGCCGGCCGGGCCTGCCCGGCAGCTGGCCCACCGGTTACGACGACGCCACCGAGCCCTACACCCCCGCCTGGCAGGAGGCCATCACCGGCGTTCCGGCCGTGCAGGCCCGGCGGATCGCGCGCGAATTCGCCGATAACGCCGACCGGTCCGGCGGCCGGTCGATGATCTTGATGGGTGCCGGGACCAACCACTGGTTCCATTCCGACCAGATCTATCGGTCGTTCTTCACGCTGACGCTGCTCACCGGCTGCCAGGGCGTCAACGGCGGCGGCTGGGCGCACTATGTGGGTCAGGAGAAATGCCGCCCGGTGACCGGCTGGTCCACCCTGGCCTTCGGCCTGGACTGGCAGCGCCCGCCCCGGCAGATGCAGGGCACCGTGTTCTGGTACCTGACCAACGACCAGTGGCGCTACGACCCGTTCACCGCCGACGCCTTCGCCTCGCCGCTGGGCACGGGTAAGTTCGCCGGGCGTACGGCCGCGGACAATATCGCCCTGGCGACCCGGCTCGGCTGGATGCCCTCCTACCCGACCTTCGACCGCAACCCGCTCGACCTCGCCGACGAAGCCCAGGCCGCCGGACGGACCGCGGCCGAACATGTGGTGGCCGGACTGAAATCCGGGGATCTGCGCTTCGCCTGCGAGGACCCGGACGCGCCCGAGAATTTCCCGCGTGTCCTGACCGTCTGGCGGGCCAATCTGCTCGGCTCCTCCGGTAAGGGCAACGAATACTTCCACCGCCACCTGCTCGGCGCGGATTCCAACCTGCAGACCGACGACACCGCCGGCGTCCGCCCGGAAGAACTCGTCTGGCGCGACGAGGCCGCCACCGGAAAACTCGACCTGCTGCTCTCCCTGGATTTCCGGATGACGAGCACCACGCTGTTCTCCGATATCGTGCTCCCGGCCGCCACCTGGTACGAAAAATACGACCTGTCCTCGACGGATATGCATCCGTTCGTGCACGCCTTCACCCCGGCCATCTCGCCGCCGTGGGAGGCGAAAACCGATTTCGAGGCATTCCACCGGATCGCGCGGGGTTTCTCCTGGCTCGCCGAGAAACATCTCGGGGTGCGCAAGGATATTGTCGCGGTCCCGCTACAACACGATTCGCCGGACGCCATGGCGCAGGCCGGCGGGCGGGTGCTGGACTGGAAAGCCGGTGAATGCGAACCGATTCCGGGTAAGACCATGCCGAAACTGGTGGTGGTCGAACGGGATTATCCGAAGCTCGCGGAGAAGATGGCGGCGCTGGGACCGCTGGTCGATACGCTCGGCCTCACCACGAAGGGCGTCACGACACATCCCGACGCGGAGGTCGCGTATCTCGCCGGGGTGAACGGCACAGTGGTGTCCGGGGTCGCGCAGGGCCGGCCTTCGCTGGCCAAGGACCATCAGGCCGCCGAAGCGATCCTGGCACTCTCCGGAACCACCAACGGACGTCTCGCGGTCGAGGGTTTCCAGGCGCTGGAACGGCGCACCGGTACCGAACTGGCCGATCTGGCCGCCGAGCACGAAGGGAAACGGATCACCTTCGCCGATACCCAGGCGCGGCCGGTGCCGGTGATCACCTCACCGGAATGGTCGGGCTCGGAAACCGGTGGCCGCCGGTACTCGCCGTTCACCATCAACACCGAACGGCTCAAACCGTGGCACACCCTCACCGGGCGCCAGCATTTCTATCTCGACCACGACTGGATGATCGAACTCGGCGAACAACTGCCCACTTTCCGGCCGCCGCTGGATATGACGGCGCTGTTCGCCGAACCCGGCGTCGGCGAGGTGAGCGAGCGCGGGGTCACCGTGCGCTACCTGACCCCGCACTCCAAATGGTCGATCCACTCCGCCTACCAGGACAACCTGCATATGCTCACGCTCTCCCGCGGCGGGCAGACCATCTGGATGTCCGATAAGGACGCCGCGAAAATCGGTGTCGCCGACAACGATTGGATCGAGGCGATCAACCGCAACGGCGTGGTGGTGGCCCGCGCCATCGTCTCGCACCGGATGCCCGAGGGCACCGTCTTCATGTATCACGCGCAGGACCGGGCGGTGGACGTCCCGCGGATCGAGGGAACCACGGGAGCGGAAACCTTCAAGGGCAAGGGCAAACGCGGCGGTATCCACAACGCGCTCACCCGGATCATGATCAAACCCACACATCTCATCGGCGGTTACGCCCAGCAGTCGTTCGCGCTGAACTACCACGGCCCGACCGGTAACCAGCGCGACGAGGTCACGACCATCCGCCGCCGCAGCCAGAAGGTGGAGTACTGACATGAACCCGACGCGCACGATTCCCGGAGAGGCGAACCAGCTATGCGTGTGATGGCGCAAATGGCCATGGTCATGAATCTGGACAAATGCATCGGCTGCCACACCTGCTCGGTCACTTGCAAACAGGCCTGGACCAACCGCGGCGGCACCGAATACGTCTGGTTCAACAATGTGGAAACCCGCCCCGGGCAGGGGTATCCGCGGCAATACCAGGATCAGGAGAAGTGGAAGGGCGGCTGGACGCTCGACAAGCGCGGCAAGCTCACCCTGAAATCGGGGTCGCGGTTGAAGCGGCTGCTGAATATCTTCGCCAACCCCGATCTGCCGACCATCGACGACTATTACGAGCCCTGGAGCTACGAATACGACAATCTGCTGTCCTCCCCGGCCCTCGACACCACCCCGGTGGCGCGGCCGAAATCGCTGATCACCGGGGACGACACCAAGGTCACCTGGGGTGCGAACTGGGACGACGACCTGGGTTCCGGCCCCGAACAGGTCGGTAAGGATCCGCTGCTGGCCCGGGTCTCCGAGCAGGTGAAGCTCGAATTCGAAGAGACCTTCATGTTCTACCTGCCGCGGATCTGCGAGCACTGCCTGAACCCGTCGTGCGCGGCGGCGTGCCCCTCCGGCGCGATCTACAAACGCTCCGAGGACGGTATCGTCCTGGTGGACCAGGACAAATGCCGCGGCTGGCGGCAGTGCATGACCGGCTGCCCGTACAAGAAGATCTATTTCAACCACAAAACCGGCAAAGCCGAGAAATGTACGTTCTGCTATCCGCGGGTGGAGGTCGGTATGCCGACCGTATGCTCGGAAACCTGCGTCGGCCGGCTGCGCTATATCGGCGTCATGCTCTACGACGCGGACGCGGTACTCGAGGCGGCGTCGGTCACCGAGGACAAAGATCTGTATCCCAGCCAGCTCGGGGTATTCCTGAATCCGCACGATCCGCGGGTGATCGCCGAGGCGGAACGCGCCGGGATCTCCCCGGAATGGATTCAGGCCGCGCAGGATTCGCCGGTCTACAAACTGATCGTCGATTACCAGATCGCGCTCCCGCTGCATCCGGAATACCGCACCATGCCCATGGTCTGGTACGTGCCGCCGCTCTCCCCGGTGGTGGATGTGCTCACCGAAACCGGGCACGACGGCGAGGACCACGCCAACCTCTTCGGCGCCATCGACGCCCTCCGCATCCCGGTGGAGTATCTGGCCGAACTGTTCACCGCCGGTGACGTCGGCCCGGTGCGGGCGGCATTGCAGCGGCTCGCCGGGATGCGTGCGTTCATGCGGTCGATCAACCTCGGCCAGGAACCGGACCCGTCGATCGCGCCCTCGGTCCGGTTGGAGCCGGAAGAGATCGAGGCCATGTACCGGCTGCTCGCCATCGCGAAATACGAGCACCGCTACGTGATCCCGACCGGCGCGGGTGCGCAGGCCCACGAACTGGACTCGCTGGCGACGGGTTGCAGCCTGGACAACGACGGCGGCCCGGGGATGACCGCCTTCGACCAGATGGTGGAGAAATTCCACCTCACCGATACCAACGGTGCGGCCCCGGAAGAGAAGTCGGGCCGGATCAACCTGCTCAACTGGGACGGCAAGAGCACCGAGGGGCTGATCCCGGCCGGCACGAACGGGTCCGCCGCCGAGCAGCCGGATCGTGAGCTCGCCGCGGTCGCGAACGGCGCGGGCACACGCCTGGGCAACGGGTCGAATGGGCACGGGAGCGACTCGGTGTCGGACGGAGCCGGATCCGAGGAGATCGGAGCGACTGGCCGCCGGAGCGACGACCATGCTCCGCACACCACCGCCGGGACACCGGGTGGCGAAAGAAAGGCAGGGGCGCCTGCGGGAACCGTGAGCCCGGCCGGCGGCTCGTCCGGTGACGGGTCCGCCGCGAATGGTGCGGCGCGGCCCGAACCCTCGGAGGTAGGCCGGTGAACCGCCCGGCTCTCGGGGAGCGAGGTGGACGATGTCGCTGCTGAAACTCCGCCGCCGGCCCGAACCCACGGTCGCGATGAGCGAACGGGACCGCCGGCTGGTCTGGCGGACCGCCGCCCTGTTGCTCGACTATCCCGCCGCCGCCACGATCACGATGCTCGACCAGGTGGCCGCTGCCGTCGCGGAACTGCCGGAACCGGTGCGCATCCACCTCACGCCGTTCTGCGAACATCTGCGCACCACCCCGCAGCTCGACCTCGCGGCACACTACGTCGAAACCTTCGATATGCGCCGCCGGGCCAGTCTGCACCTCACCTTCTACGCCTACGGTGACACCCGCAAACGCGGTATGGCGCTGTTGCGGTTCAAACACGCCTACCGGCACGCCGGGGTCGAACTCGACGACACCGAACTGCCCGATCACCTGCCGGTGCTGCTGGAATTCGCCGCCACCGTCGACCCCATCGGCGGTGAACGCCTCCTCGGCGAACACGTCCCGGTGATCGAACTGCTGCGCCTGTCGCTCTCCGACGCCGGTTCGCCCTACGCCGGCGTCCTGGCCGCCGTACTGGCGACGCTCGCCCCGCCGACCACCGCGGACCGGCGCAAGATCGCCGAACTCGCCGCGCAGGGCCCGCCCGAGGAAGAGGTCGGGCTGGAACCCTTCGCCATGGACCCGACGATGCCGCTCCGATCCGAAGGCCGCCGCTGATGCGGTACACCGCTACCCCCGCCGCGGCCCCTGGGCACCGCATGCGCTGCTCCGCGCGGTACAGCGTGCGGCAGCGCCCCCGCCCGTACTCCGGCCTCCGCCTACCGGATGAACCCGCACCGAGGACGACCTCATGACTACCTTCTTGTGGATGACCCTGCCCTATGTGGCCTTCACATCCTTCGTGCTGGGCCATATCTGGCGCTACCGCAACGATCAATTCGGCTGGACCACCAGGTCGTCCCAGATCTACGAATCCCGTCTGCTGCGTATGGGCAGCCCGCTGTTCCATTTCGGCATGCTCGGTGTGTTCGGCGGTCATGTGATCGGCGTGCTCGTTCCCGAATCATGGACGGCTGCCGTCGGGATCAGCGAACACACCTACCATCTGTTCTCCGTCTCGGCGGGCAGTGTCGCCGGTCTGGCGGTGATCGCCGGTATCGGGATCCTGCTGTACCGCCGCCTCACCGTCCCCGCGGTTCGCAAGGCCACCACGGCAAACGACAAGTTCATGTATTTCCTGCTGGCCGGGGCATTGATCACCGGGCTGCTGAACACCATGGGCAGCAACCTGCTGTGGGGCACCTACAACTACCGCGAAACGGTTTCCCCGTGGTTCCGCAGCTTGTTCACGTTCGGCCCCCAGCCGGAGTTGATGGTCGGCACTCCGTGGACCTTCCAAGCCCACGGCCTGTTCGTCCTGGCCTTGATCGCGGTCTGGCCCTACACCCGTCTTGTCCACATGTTCTCTGCCCCCATCGGCTATATGGTCCGCCCCTACGTCGTCTACCGCAGCAAGGAAATCGCCGGCCCCGACAAACGCCGCTACGCCCGCGCCTGGGAAGCCCCGGTCACCCCGGAACGCTGGAGCTGATCCGGCGCGACGTTCACCAGGGCGGTTTCGCCGGGTCAACCCGGTTCCGCGGCCTCTAGGAGCTGGTTCACGCGGATGAGAACGTCGACCTGGGCTTCGTTGTAGAGGTCGCGCAGGGCCAGGCCGAGGGCTTGAACCGCGCGCTGGGCGCCGACCGGGGAGTCGGCGACCGAGCGGAGACCGGGGTAGGTGGCGTGCAGTTCGCGGACGTAGGGCGCGGCGCGTTCGGCCAGGTCGGCGCGGGTTTGTTCGTCGGCGTCGGCCGGTAGATTATCGAATTCGACCATGGCGGGGTGACCGGGGGTCATGGCGGTCAGCAGTTCGCGCAGCGAGTCCAAGGCGGTCGGGCCGAGGACGCGGTTCATGATCACGGTGTAGGCGCGGTCGGCCGCGGTGAGTTGAGTGGCGGGCGGGGCCAGATCGGGTGGAAGGTCGGTGGGGCTGCCCCGGCGGAGGATGAGGGCGAGTTCCATGCGGATGCGCTGCAGGCGTTCGATGGTGGCGGCGAGCTCGGCGTCCAGGGTGTGCAGCGATTCGTGCGGGTATTCGTCGTCGCCCATCTCGGCGATCCGGGACAGCGGGATACCGAGATCGGACAGGCGTTTGATACGCAGGACCCGCAACAGGTGGGAGACACCGTAATGCTTGTAGCCGTTGCTGCCGCGTTCCGGCTGCTCGAGGAGACCGACATCGTGATAGTGCCGGATCGTCCGCACGCTGGTGCCGGCGAGTTCGGCGAGTTCACGAGTACTCCACGACATGTTCGGCTCCTCGGCTCGGCTTGACCGGAACGTACGCGCCCGGCCTTCACTCCAGGGTGAACTGTGCCGTTACGGCACAGTCAAGGTTGCCTCGGTCTCACCGTGCTTGCTGTCGATGGGCAGGTGGATGGCGGTTCCGCCGGGCTGGGGATCAGCGAGGGACCGGGATGAACTCGACCACGGCGCCGTCGCGGGCGTCGCCCGGAACGATGACCAGGCCGTCGCGGTCGACGAGGCCACCGAGGTGGGCGGTGCGGACGGTAGGGTCGCCGATCCAGCCGCCCGTGGGCTCCGCGGCGGTGCGGGCGGGGGTGATCCGGGTTACCGGGCCGGCGATTTCGGCGGCGTTGTGCAATGGGCCGCGCAGCGGGCGCGGCAGCTGCGCGCCGGTGCGACCCGCGACTACGGCCGGGGTGAGGGTCAGCAGGGTCGCGACCGCGGCGAAGGGATTGCCGGGGAGTCCGAGAACTGTTGTCGCCGAAGGGAGTTCGGCCACCACCGTCGATCCTCCGGGGCGTAATGCCAGGCGGGGGACCATGATCCGGGAGCCCGCCCGGTCGAGGGCGCCGCGGAGCTGGTCGGCGGCGCCGCCGCCGGTCGCGCCGACGACGACGAGGAGATCGCAATCGGTGGCGGTCGCGAGGACCTGGTCGAAACCATGGGCGGTATCGCGGAGATGGACCTGATCGAGAGTGATCACTCCCTGTGCGGCGAGCAGTACGGGCAGGATCGGACCGATCGAATCCCTGGTCTGCCCGGATTGCAGCGGGCCGGTGCTACGAATCTCGTCACCGGTCATGACGATTCGCGCGCGGACGGGCCCGCGGACGGCCGCGGTGGTCACCTCGACCGCCGCCGCGGCGGAAATCAGCGCCGCGGTGACGGCGGAACCGGCCGGGGCTATCACATCCCCGGGGGTGCGGTCCTCTCCGCGGCGGCGGATATCGGAGCGGTGCGGAGTGTCCGGGAGCCGATGCAGCAGACTGTCCAACCGGGCGAATTCGTCGCGTAGCACCCGGGTGGTGCCTTCGGGAACGTGGGCGCCGGTGGCGATGCGTACCGCCTCGCCGGGGAGCAGACCGTGCGGGCGCTGCCCACCGGCGAAGCCGATATCGGCCCGCAATTCCCAGGGGCCGTCGCCGGAGACGGCGTAACCGTCCATCGCCGAGACATCGAATCGGGGCAGCGCGCCGGCCGCGGTGATCGGTGCGGCGAGGGCCGCGCCGCGGGCGGCGGCAAGTTCGCGGTCGCGGCCCGGCAATCGGGACAGGCCCTCGCACAGGACTTCCCGGGCCTGATCCAGGGCTAGCGGAGCACCGGCGGTGGTACGGGCGTCGAACGGTCGGGAAGTGGCGAGGCTGGGATTACCGGGGCCGCCACCGAGCGCGACGCGGGCGGCGTCGATATCGTCAGGGGTATCGCAATCGTCGACCCCGGCGAGTGTCACGGTCCGGGTGCTCCGGGGCACCAGCGCTTTCATGGGCTGATTGACCACGCTGTCCAGTTCGCGCATCCGAGCCAGGAGCGTCTCGTACCGCCACACGCCGATGAGGTATTGCGGCCGGCCGTCGCTGTCGGCGGCGAAGACGGCGTCGTGATCCGCGCGGTGCCGGAGGAGTTCGCCGATCACCACGTCGGTGAGGAAGGGCAGATCGGCGGCGAGGATCACCACGTGATCGGGTGCCTCGTCCCCGAGGGCGGCCAGCCCGGCGGCGACGGCGGCCACCGGGCCCGAACCCGGTTCCGGTTCGCGGGTTTGCACGATGGATTCGGGGAGTTCGGCGCGCGGCGGGCCGACCACCACTATCGGACCCAACCCGGCTACCGCGGCCAGGGCGGTCTCCAGCATGGACCGGCCGCCGACCACGAGTCCCGGTTTGTCCACGCCGCCCATGCGGCTGGCCCGGCCCCCGGCAAGGACGATCACGGCCGGGGCAGGCGCGGAATTCGGCATAAGGGTCATGCTATTCGCCGTCTGGGACGACGCACCCGACCGGTGGACCGGTTTGCGACGGCCTCCTGCCGACCGTGAGTCTCATACGGTGGACGGTCGCGCCTGCGGAGTTCACCACTCCAAGGGAGTTATGGGAACACGTGCCGCGCGGCCCGCAGGTCGACCCGGCCGTCCGTGATGGGTACGCCCTCGGCCGCGAGCAACCGCAACTGCCGGTCGGCGAGATGGGCCGCGGGTTTTCCGGAGGCGCCCAGCACCCGGTGCCAGGGCAGGTCGCCGGAATCGGTGCGCATGATCCAGCCGACCGTCCGGGGTGTGGACAAGCCGACGACGGCGGCGATATCGCCGTAGGTAACAACCCGGCCCGGTGGAATCGAGGCGACCAGTGCGCGGACGTGCTCGATCTGTTCGTCGCTGGTGACCATCGCCGGGCCTACAGCGCCGCGCGGATCAGCGCCGCTGTCCGCTCGGGGAGAACCTGGGCAACCATATGCTCGCAATCCCATTCCTCGACGGTGAGGTGCTCGCCCAGCCGCTCGGCGAGTACCTCCTGCACCCGGGCGGAGAGGAACGGCGGGTCCACCTCGGTCGCGCGGACCAGCACCGTCGGGACGTCCGGCCGGGGGAATGCGGGGTCGCGGGCGAGCTGGCCCCAGTAGGCGATCAGTGCGGGCAGGCTCACCCGCCACCCGACCCGCCCGTTCGCGGTCGGCACCAGGTGGTCGTCGAGTTCGGCCTGCAACAGACCCGGGTCGGCCGCACCCCACCCGGTGGCCAGTTTGTCCATCCGGGCTTCCTCGGCGTCGGTGTAGTCCGGCGAGTCGAGGGTGGCCGCGGCGATCTCGTGCAGCCAGGCCGGGTCCAACGCGACGGCCGGGTCCAGCAGCACCAGACCGCGGACCAGGTCGGGCCGGCGTTCGGCCAGATGCAGGGCGCACGCGCCGCCGAAGGAATGCGCGACCACCAGCACCGGCTCCTCGGTTTCGGAGTCCAGCAGTGCTTCCAGATCCGCCGCGATCGTTTCGAAGTCCCAGGGCGGTAGCGAGGTGGAATATCCGTGTCCGCGCAGGTCGGGTGCGATCACCCGAAGGTCGGGCAGCCACCGCGCGGCCAGGTCTGCCCAGCGTTTGCCGTGACCGGTGAGACCGTGCAGGGCCAGCAGCGCCGGGCCGGTGGCCGGGCCGAATCGGTGAACATGCAGTGTGGACACGGTGACATTCTTGCCGCCGTATCGCACACCCGCAGCGCCCGCGGTGCCGACGTGGTACCGGCGGTGTCGGCCCCGTCTGTTGCAATAGCGGTCGTGGTGCGTTCGGATAGGCCGGTGCGGCTGGTGCGCCGGAGAACCGCGGCTCCCCGGGCTCGGACCTGGGGCGCCGGTATTCGCGCGCTGTTCGCCGAGGCGCCGGCAACCACCGCGCAATCGGGGCCGGGCCGGTTGTGGCGGGTGCTCGGCGGGCCGGGAACGGGTAAATCGGCGCTGCTGGTCGATGTGGCGGCCGCGCGGATCGCCGCCGGGGCCGATCCGGAATCCGTGCTGTTGCTCACCCATTCGAAGCAGGCCGCGGCCGCCGCGCGCGATGCCCTCACCGAGCGCCTGACGCACTGGGATGTCTGCGCCCCCGTCTTCGATACCGGTCCCGACGCCCACGGTCTCGCCGGCCCGGCCCTGTTCCCGCTCGAAGATCCGGAACCCACCCTCCCGCTCGGCGCCGCCGAGGACCCGATCACCGCCGGGAACGAGTCGCCGCGGCGTACCGCCGGGGCCGATCACCCGGCGGCTCGCGGGGCCGACGCCGATACGTCCGGGGCCGGCCATCCGGCCGCCGCACGAGCCGGCGGTGACCTGCTCGCCGCCTCGGCTGCCGAGGGGCCCGCGGCCGGCACATCGGATACCGCGACCTCGCCGTCGGCAGGGAGCGACCCGTTTGTTCCCGGCCCCGCGGTCGCGGGTGCGACGCGGGAACCGCTGGCCCGCACGATCCACTCCTACGCTTTCGGCATTCTCCGCCGCCAGGCCGCGCGGCACGGTAATCCGCCGCCGCGGCTGCTCACCGGCGCCGAACAGGACGCGGTCCTGCGGGAAATGCTGCGCGGCGATCTGGCCGATATCGCCGCCGGAGCCCACGACCTGTGGCCCCGGCGGCTACAGCCCGCGCTGAGTCTCAGCGGTTTCGCCGACGAACTACGCGACCTGATGTTGCGCGCCACCGAACGCGGCCTGGGCCCCGAGGACCTGATCGACCTGGGGCGCCGCCAGGACCGGCCCGACTGGGTGGCCGCCGGCCGGTTCGCGCTGCGCTACGAGCAGGCGATGCTGCTGCGCTGGTCGGTCGGGCTGGCGGCGCCGGAGGCCTCGGCGCCCGCGCTGAACGCCGCGGAGCTGGTGGGGGCCGCGCTCGACGCACTCGCCGGCGACCCCGAACTGCTCGCCGCCGAACGCGCCCGGCTGCGCTACCTGCTGGTGGACGACGCCCAGCACCTGGACCCGCAGGCCGCGCTGCTGATCCGGGTCCTCGCCGCGGGGGCGGGGACCACCGTGATCGCCGGCGACCCCGACCAGGCCGTCTACACCTTCCGCGGCGCCGACCCGCGCTTCCTCACCGACCTCGAGGTTCCGGTATCGCGGCGGATCGTCCTGCACACCAACCACCGCAGCGGTCCCGCCGTGCACACCGCCGCCGCGCGGATCGCCGCCCGGCTGCCCGGTACCGCCGCCCACCGCACCACCCTCGCCGATCTCGGTCCCGAGGAGCGCGCCGACCGGGATTCCGGTCAGATCCGGGTGCGAGTACTCGGCAGCCCGGCCAAGGAGGCATCGCTGATCGCCGACCACCTGCGGCGTGCGCACCTCACCGACGGTGTGCCGTGGTCGCGGATGGCCGTGATCGTGCGATCGGTGCCGCTGCTGCTCCCGCCGCTGCGCCGGGCACTGCTCGCGGCCGGGGTACCGGTCCGCCAGCCGGCGAACGACACCCCGTTGGCCCGCCGCCGCGGCGCCGCCTGGATGCTGCTCGCACTGCGCGCTGTCCTCGCGGGTGAGGCGGCCCGCCGGGGAACCGGCTCGACCGAGTCGCTGTTCGGCCCCGACGAAGCACTCGACCTGCTGGCCGGTCCGCTGGGCGGCGCCGATCAGATCAGCCTGCGCCGGCTGCGCCGCGGGATCCGGCGTACGACTCTGGAACTCACCCGGTCTGCACCGGACTCCGGGTCGTCCGCTACACCCGGCACCACCGCCGACCCCGCGGAAGCACCGGGCCCTGAATTCGGGGAAGCACCGGGCCTCGAACTCGGGGCGCCGGCCCCGGATGACGAGCCGCCGATCCCCGACCCCGAATCGGCTCAGGGACAACGCCCGGACGACTACCCGGACCCCGCTCCCGAGCCGATCACGTCCGCGGCCGACCCGGACCGCTACGCCGAGGACGCGGACTGGTTCGGTCTCGACGACGACCACATCTACACCGACCCCTGGGACGGGCTGCCGCCCGACCGCCCGGACGAGGAGCCCGAACCACCACCGGACGCCGACGATATGCGGCGGCCTACGCCGCAGGAGCGCGAGGGGGCGCGGCTCCCGGCGGACGAGCGGGATCCGGACGAGTGGGATCGGGGTGAGCCGGACCTGGGCGAGCAGAGCCTCGGTGGGCGGGACCCGGGTGGGCTGGACCTGGGCGCGCGGAGCATGGACGAGCGGAGCTCGGGGGAGCGGGACTCGGGTGAGTCGTACCTGGGTGAGCGGGACCCGGGTGAGTCGAACCCGGGCGCGCGGAGCATGGCCGAGCGGAGCCCGGACGAGCGGGACGTGGACGAGCCGGACACTGCGGACGCCCCGGCAGGCGATGCCGGGCTCGTACCCCCAACTGGCGGTGAACACAGCTCCGAGTCCGGGGCGGGCGAGACCGGTCACACGGACCCGGACCGCCATTCTGCGGCCGACCGTACCCTTGCGGTGGGTCGAACCGTGCGTACACGCGGCAACGGTGGTGCTACGACGGAATACCTGCGCGCCGGTCAGGCCGAGGACCGGATCGGCGATGCGGCTGACAACAATGGCCCCGCGGCCCGGCCGCCCGCGAATCCCGCCGGCACCGCGTACGGATCTGCCGGCCGCACTGCGGGTGACCGTGGTGACGCGGGCCGCGACGACCGAGCGTCCGTGTCTTCGAGCGGCGGCCGTGGAACCGGCAGCGATGCCGGCACGACCGCCGGGCGGATCGCCGACCGGCCCTCGGTGGATATCCTGCGCGACCTGCTCCTCGGTTCGGGGGACGAACGAATCCTCGCCGGGCTCACCGAGGTCGAGATCGCACCCCTGAATCGGGTGCTGCGGGCGCTGGACCGCGCCCGCCGGGTCCGGCGCGAGGGTGGCGGGCTCGAGGATGTGCTGTGGGCGCTGTGGACCGCGTCGCGGCTGGAGAAGCGCTGGCTGGCGCAGTCCGAGCGCGGCGGGGCCGCCGGGATGCAGGCCGATCGCGACCTCGATGCGGCCGTCGCGCTGTTCGATGCCGCGGCCGCCTACACCGACCGGCTACCCGGCGCGACCATCGAGGGGTTCGTCGAATACCTCACCCAGCAGCAGATCGCGCAGGACAGGGCGGCTCGCTCACGGCAGGACGACGCCGTCGACCTGCTCAGCGCGCATGCCGCGGCGGGGCGGGAATGGGAGGTCGTCGCGGTCGCCGGGGTGCAGGAGGGGATCTGGCCCGATCCACGCCCGCGGGGCACGCTGCTGCACACCGAGGATCTGGTGGACCAGGTCGCCGGGATCACCGAGCGGGTCAGCCGCACGGCGCCGATCCTGGCCGACGAACGCCGGCTGTTGTTCCTCGCGTGCAGCCGCGCGCGGCGATCGTTGCTGGTCACCGCCGTGGAATCGGTGACCGGTGAACGCGACCTGGTGCCGTCGCGATTTCTGGCCGAACTGCTCGGCGGCGAATCGGACGGGGAACCCGGCGCGCTGCCGATCGCCGAACCGGGCCGGGTGCTGGCTCTGCACGCGTTGATCGCCGAACTCCGCGCGGCCGTCTGCGATCCCGGCGCGGGCGACGAACGCCGCCGCCGCGCCGCCGGACAGCTGGCGCGGCTCGCGCTGGCGGGTATCCCGGGGACAGCACCCGGCGATTGGTACGGCGTCGGCGAACTCAGCTCCACCGAAACCCTGTGGGACGGTGACGACCCGGTCGCGCTGTCGCCGTCGACCGTGGAACTGCTGCGTACCTGCCCGCTGCGGTGGGCGCTGGAACGTCACGGTGGATCGGACGGTGACAACCCGCACGCCGTCAAGGGCACCCTGGTGCACACGCTGGTGCAGGCGCTGGCCGGCCGGGTCCCGCTCGACCAGGTGCGCGCCGAACTCGCCCGCAGCTGGACCGGTATCGATCCCGAATCGAGCTGGCATTCCCGGCAGGAGCTGCGCCGCACCGAGGCCATGCTGGACGCGTTCGTCGCCTGGGTGCGCACGACCCGGCACGAACTCACCCAGGCCGGTATCGAGGTGCCCGTCGACTGTGTCCTGCCGGGCCGCGGCCCGGACGCGCCGCCGGTGCGTATCCGCGGCCGGATCGATCGGCTCGAACGCGATGCCGCGGGCCGTTTCGTGATCGTCGATGTGAAAACCGGGAAGAACCCGGTCAGCGGGGCCGGTGCCGCCCAGCACGCCCAGCTGGCGACCTACCAGGTCGCGGCCGCGGCCGGTGCGCTCGACGCGACCGCCGCCGATCCCGAACCCGGTGGCGCCCGGCTGGTGTACGTCGGTCTACCTGCGGCCGACGGGGTCGCGAAGGAACGGGTCCAGCCCGCGCTCGACGCCGAATCGCTCGAGACCTGGCGCGAAACCATCCATGCCGCCGCGGCGGCCACCGCCGGCCCGGAGTTCCTGGCGATCCGCAACGACGGCTGCCGCCACTGCTCGGTGAAGAACAGTTGCCCGATCCAGGACGCCGGACGTCAGGTGACCGAGGAGTGAGCGCCCGGGTCACGCCGGAGCAGCTGGCCGACGCGCTCGGCCTGCCCCGGCCCACCGCGGAACAGGCCGCGGTGATCGCCGCGCCGCCGGGCCCGATGCTGGTGGTGGCGGGGGCGGGTGCGGGTAAAACGGAGACGATGGCGGCCCGGGTCGTCTGGATGGTGGCCAACCGTCTCGTCACCCCGGAGGAGGTACTGGGTCTCACCTTCACCCGCAAGGCCGCGCAGCAACTCACCGCCCGTATCCGGACGAGGCTGGCCCGGCTCGCCGGGTCGCGGTTGTTACGCGATCTCGACCCCACCGGCGAGCTGCGCGCCATCCTGACCGGTGCGGAACCCGAGATCAGCACCTACCACTCGTACGCCGGCCGGCTGCTCGGCGAACACGGGCTGCTGCTGCCCGTGGAACCGTCGGCGGCGCTGCTCACCGAAACCCAGCTGTGGCAGCTCGCGCATCAGGTGGTGCGCGGCTGGGACGGCGACCTGGAGACCGACCGCTCACCGCTGACCGTCACCGAGGCGGTGCTCGCCCTGTCCGGGCAACTCGCCGAACATCTGGTGGAGCCCGACGAGCTGACGCACGCCCATGCGGAGCTGGAGAAACTCGTGCACACCCTGCCGCCCGGCCCGCGGCAGCGCGGCGGGCCGAACAAAGAACTGCTCGGGATTCTGCGGGCCCAGCGTGAGCGGGTCGCGTTGCTGCCCTTGGTCGAGCAACTGCGCGAGACCCTGTATCAGCGCGGTGCCCTGGATTTCGGGGCGCAGATGTCGCTGGCCGCGCGGCTGGCGGCCGACCATCGTGAGGTCGCGGTCGCCGAGCGCGCGCGATTCCGGCTGGTCCTGCTCGACGAATACCAGGACACCGGCCACGCCCAGCGGATTCTGCTCTCCGCCCTGTTCGGTACCGGGTTCACCACCGGCCGCGGCGGGCCGCGGCGCACCGAGCCCCGCCCGTTGGCGGTGACCGCGGTCGGCGACCCCATGCAGTCGATCTACGGCTGGCGCGGCGCCTCGGCCGCCAATCTGCCCCGGTTCACCACCGATTTCCCACAGGGCACCGGTGACCCGGCACCCGTCCTGCCGCTGCTCACCAGCTGGCGCAACCCACCGGAAGCGCTGCGGCTGGCCAATTCGGTGGTCGAACCGTTGCGCGCCGCGGCCCGGGCGAGCGGTGGGGTCACGGTGGACGAGTTGCGGGCGAAACCGGATGCGACACCCGGAGATCTCGCGCTGGCGTTGTGCCCGACGGTGACCGACGAACGCCGCTGGGTCGCCGAGCGGATCGCCGCGGAATGGGCGCGGGCTCGCGACGAGCAGCGGCCGCCGCCGACCTCCGCGGTACTGATCCGCCGCAACGCCGATGCCGCCGAACTCGCCGAACAGCTGCGCGCGCAGGGGCTGCCGGTCGAGATCGTCGGTCTCGGCGGGCTGCTGGCAACACCGGAGGTCGCCGATATCGTCGCGACCCTGCGCCTCATCGCCGACCCCGGAGCCGGCAGCGCGGCGGTGCGAATCCTCACCGGCGCCCGCTGGCGCCTCGGTGTCGCCGATCTGGCCGCCCTGGCCCGCCGCGCCCGGGAGTTGTCGATCGGGCACGAGCCCGGCGGCGATATCACCGATTCCGCAGCATTGGCCGCGGCGCTGCGCGAGGTGGCACCCGAACCCGCCGAACGTGCCGGGCTGGCCGACGCGATCGCCGATCCGGGTCCCGCGCAACGCTATTCGGCCGCCGGCTACCGCCGGATCACGGCATTGGGCCGGGAACTGGCGATGCTGCGGGAACGGGCCGGACAGCCGTTGACCGAACTGGTCGCCGATGTGGAGCGCACCATCGGGGTCGGTGTCGAGGCCCAGGCCCGCCGGGCGCTGGCCGGTTCCGGTGCCGGCCGGGAGCATCTCGATGCGTTCGCCGAGGTCGTGGCCGGCTACGCCGCCGACAGCGGGGCCACCCTCGGCGGTCTGCTCGCTTTCCTGGCGGCGGCGGAATCGGTGGAGAACGGGCTGGAACCCGGCGAGGTGGAGGTCGCCCCGGATCGGGTTCAGGTGCTCACCGTGCACGCCGCGAAAGGGCTGGAATGGGAAGTGGTGGCGGTCCCGCATATCTGCAAGGAGGTGTTCCCGTCGACGCGCGGGGTGAACACCTGGCTCGGCGCGCTGGCCGAACTCCCGACCTCGCTGCGCGGCGACCGCGCCACCACGGACGCGCCGGACGGGGTCCCGGTGCTCGACCTGTCCGATTGCGCCGACCGTGCCGACCTGCAGCGGTGTCTCACCGCGCATAAACAGGCCCTGCAACGGCGCCGGCTCGACGAGGACCGCCGGCTGTTCTATGTCGCGCTCACCCGCACCGAACGCGTACTGCTGGTCTCCGCGCACCACTGGCCCGAATCCGGCGACAAACCGAAGGGCCCGTCGGAATTCCTGCTCGAGGTGAAGGCCGCCGCCGAACTACCCGGCAGCGGGGTCCGGATCGCGCACTGGGCGGACGAACCCGAACCGGGGGAACCCAATCCGCTGGCCGCCCTGCCCGATACCGCGGCCTGGCCCGACGACCCCCTGGGCGCCCGCCGGTCCGATATCGAGGAGGGCGCCGCGCTGGTGCACGCCGCGCTGTCCGAACTGGCCGCCGGGGAGCCGGAACCGGAAACCGATGCCGACCCGGACGGCTGGATCGCCGATGTCGATGCCCTGCTCGCCGAATACCGGTCGGCGGCGGCCACTGTCACCGAGGTGGAACTGCCCAGCCAGCTACCCGCCACGGCCCTGGTCGAAATGCGTGCCGACCCGGGCAAACTCGCCGCCCGGCTGCGCCGCCCGCTGCCCTATCCGCCGAATCCGCTGGCACGCCGCGGCACCGCCTTCCACGCCTGGGTGCAGCGCTGGTTCGCCACCGATCAGCTGCCCGGACTCGACGATCTGCCGGGCGCGGCCGACGCCGGGGCCGCCGCCGATGTGGAGCTGGCCCGCATGCAGGAGGCGTTCCTCTCCTCTCCGTGGTCCGCGCGCCGCCCGATCGATATCGAGGTGCCCTTCGAAACCACCATCGCCGGCATCGTGATCCGCGGCCGGATGGATGCCGTCTTCGCCGAACCCGGCGACCGCTGGACCGTCGTCGACTGGAAGACCGGCGCCGAACCGGGCCCGGCCGACGAACCCGCGGTCGCGATGCAGCTGGCCGTCTACCGGCTGGCCTGGGCCCGCCTGCTGGCGGCCAGGACGGGGGAAGACGAAGAACAGGTGCTGCGGCGAGTAGGCGCCGCGTTCCACTATGTGCACACCGGCCGCACCGTCTCCCCCGACCGGCTACCCGGACCCGCGGAGCTCGCCGAACTGCTCATGAGTACATCGGGCCCGCCGGGCGCCGAATTTCCCGGCGAGAAATCCGGGCAATAGTGGCGATCCGTATTGCGCTCGCCACCACGAGATTTTCGAGGCTCGGCTGGGGCCCGCGGTTTCCGGCGCCGGCCCCGCGGTTCGTTGCGGTGCGCCGGTGCCCGGCGCCGACCCGTGGTTCTCCGGGCAACCGCAGCCGCGCGGGCGGCCGATTCAGCGGCGCGGTGTGCGCCGGCTGACAGCCAGTGCCTGGGTGATCATCGGCAGTTGCAGGGGCAGACGGAGCACCGAGATCGCTTTCAGTGCCCACGGTGCTTTCGGATTGCGCACCGAATCCGCCGTGAACTGGATATTGGCGGGGAACACCGCGATGAACAGCAACGCCGCCAGCCGGCCGCCGAGCCGGCGGGTGCGCGGGATCAACAACGCGGTGCCGACCCCGATTTCGGCCACCCCGGACCAGTATGTATAAGAACGCGCCTTCCCCGGCAATTGCGGCGGCACGATGGAATCGAACGGCTTCGGCGCCACGAAATGCATGACCCCGGCGCCGAGGAGCAGCGCGGCCAGCCGCAGAGCGGGGGTGCGGCCGGTATCGGTCACGCCGGCGGGTTGGTCTTGTGCCATACCGCACACGGTAATGCGCGGAGCCCGGCCGGGCCCAGCCCGCAGCACGGCGCCGGACGGCGCTGCCGGACCGGCTCGAAGGCCGGTGCCGTGCCGGGAGTACACGGTCACAGCGCAGGTGGAGCCCAGAGGAATCGGCCGCAGTAGCGGTGCGGGCCCGTGGCGGTGACGCGGTGGCGCCGTTCCGGGGGAGGGGCGGCAGTGGCGAAGCAGCCCGCAGGAGTCGGTGCGGTGGCGGATGGTCGTGTGCGCCGGGCGTGCCGTCGCGGGGGCCGAGGCCGGTGCCGTGGTGGCGAATACGGTGTTCCGCGACAGGGTCTCGGGATGCGGGCCGGCCGGTGGTTGCCCGGTGTCCGCGGGTCCGGTGACCTTCGGGCGCGCGGCCCGGCGCCTGCGGAAGTGAGCGGGTAGGCTCCCGAGCTGTGTCGGAGGGACTACGGAAGACGAAATCCCGGGGTGGCCGGTGGTAGCCCCGATCAGCGCCCGGTTCGCCCAGCTGGGCGGGCGGGCGCCGCGGGCCACCGACCGGCCGGATTTCGCGCTGGTCGGGGTATTGCGTATTCCGGAGGTGCAGAACAGCCCGTGGATTTCGCTCACGCGCCGGGTGCTGTTCGCGATCGGCCTGCTGTGCACGGCCGCGATCGTCGTGTATATCGGACGTGACGGTTACAACGACAACGCCGACGGCTCGGTGACGCTGCTCGACTCGTTCTACTACGCGACCGTATCGCTGTCCACGACCGGATACGGCGATATCACCCCGGCCAGTCCGTCGGCCCGGCTGGTGAACATCTTCGTCATCACACCGCTGCGTGTGCTGTTCCTCATCGTCCTGGTCGGCACCACCCTGGCGGTGCTCACCGAACGTTCCCGCCAGGCCTTGAAGATCCAGCGTTGGAGGCGCACCGTGCGTAATCACACCGTCGTCGTCGGGTACGGCACCAAGGGCCGGACCGCTATCGACGCCATGCTCGGCGACGGCGTACAACCTGCCGATATCGTCGTCGTCGATACCGACGCGGTGGCGCTGGAGGCCGCCGCGACCGCCGGCCTGGTCACCGTGCACGGGACGGCCACCCAGTCCGATGTACTGCGGCTGGCCGGCGTGCAGAACGCCGCCTCGGTGATCGTGGCCGCCAATCGCGACGACACCGCGGTCCTGGTCACCCTGACCGCCCGGGAGCTCACCAAGAAAGCCAAGATCGTCGCCTCGATCCGGGAATCGGAGAACACCCATCTACTGCGCCAATCGGGCGCCGATTCGGTGGTGGTGTCCTCGGAGACCACCGGCCGGTTGCTCGGTATCGCCACCACCACCCCGAGCGTGGTGGAGATGATGGAGGATCTGCTCACCCCCGAACACGGTTTCGCGGTCGCCGAACGGGAAGTAGAACCGAACGAGGTCGGCGGTTCGCCGCGGCATCTCAGCGATATCGTGCTGGGCGTGGTGCGCGCCGGCGAGCTGATCCGGGTCGGCGAACCCGCCTCCGATGCCCTGGAGAACGGGGACAAACTGCTCTATATCCGGCGAGCTCGCTGACCCGGACACGCCGTTTATCGGGCCGCGATAGTCTCGAGACGTGGCGTTATTCGAGCTCAACCAGATCCCTCTGCTGTCCCGTTCGGCGCTCGACCGCGCCGACCATCTGCGCGGCGACGCGCACGCGCTGAAGGAGGGCTGGGCGAGCGCCCGGCTGCTCCGGGTGGGCCGCCGCGGTGCGGTGCGCTACGAATCCGGCGAACTCGTGTGGGAATCCGCCCTCGAGCTGTCGGACGAACCGAGCCCGGACGCTGTCTTCCTGGGGGTCCGCGACGAGGTGCACCTGTGGGCGGTCCGCGATCGTGAGCTCACCGGCGAGCTGCGTGATCTGCGTCAACTCGCCGACGAGCCGCTCGACGATTTCACCGCCGGGGTCCTGTCCACCGCGCTCGCGCTGATCAACTGGCATGCCGGCGCCGCCTTCCACGGCGCGGACGGCAGCCCCATGGTCTCCGCGAAGGCGGGCTGGTCCCGGGTCACCGAGGACGGCCGCGAGGATTTCCCGCGCACCGATCCGGCGGTGATCTGTCTCATCCACGACGGTGGCGACAGGGTGCTTCTCGCCCGCCAGAGCAGTTGGCCGCCGACCATGTTCTCGCTGCTGGCCGGTTTCGTGGAGGCGGGCGAATCGCTGGAACGGTGCGTCGAACGGGAGATGCGCGAGGAAGTGGGCCTCGACGTGCGCGAGATCCGCTACCTCGGCAGCCAGCCCTGGCCGTTCCCGAGGTCGCTGATGCTCGGCTTCAGCGCGCTGGCCGATCCCACGCAGCCGCTGGAGTTCTCCGACGGTGAGATCGCCGAAGCGCACTGGTTCACCCGCGCCGAGGTGCGAGCGGCGCTGGCGGCCGGCGGCTGGCCGGCTCGTCCCGGTACGGGTCTGGACACCGATTCCGGTGAGGCGAAGTTGCTGCTCCCCGGCGCGGTCTCGATCGCCCGCACGATTGTGGAGTCCTGGGTCGCCGCGAGCCCGGCCGACTGATCGGATGGCGTGGGGTCGCTGCCCGGCGGCGAACACACAGGTGCCGGATCGCTTCGTGGCTGCCGGGAGGGTGTTCACCCAGCGCGAAGCGGCCCCGGGTATGGCGGACCGGCCGGTTCGCCGCGCCTACTATGGACAACATGCAGCTTCACGAAGCGCCGGCCGGCTCGCCCGGTGCGCGCGCGCTCCCCGGACACCACCCGGACGTCGTATCGGCGGGTGAGGCGTAATGAGCGATTTTCCGTTCGGATTCTCCCAGGGCGGCGATGACGACGACCGCAATCGCGGTGACAAACCGGGTGGCGGTAACAACCCGTTCGATTTCGGCGCCGGCGGGGCCGGTTTCGATCCGGCGGCACTGGGGCAGATGCTCACCTCGCTGGGGCAGATGCTCAGCGGTATGGGTCAGGGTGTGGCCGGTGGTGACGCCGGGCCGGTGAACTACGACGTGGCCAAGCGGCTGGCCCGCCAGCAGCTGGGGAAAACCGTTCCGCCGGTCACCAGCGGCACCGCGGCCGCCGTCGCCGATGCCGCGCATCTGGCCGAACTGTGGCTCGACGACGCGACCACCTTCCCGGCCGGTGCGACGAGCACCGTGGCCTGGACTGCCAACGACTGGATCGAGAAAACGCTGCCCACCTGGCAGCGCCTGTGCGATCCGGTCGCCCAGCAGATCTCCGGTATGTGGACCGCCGGGCTCCCCGAGGAGGCCCGCGAAATGGCCGGTCCCATGATGGGGATGCTGGGTCAGATGGGCGGGTTGGCCTTCGGTTCGCAGCTCGGCCAAGCGCTCGGCCAGCTGGCCAAGGAGGTGCTCACCGGCACCGATATCGGCCTGCCGCTGGGTCCGGCCGGTACGGCGGCGCTGCTGCCCACCGCGATCTCACAGTTCAGCGAGGGCCTGGAACAGCCCGAGAGCGAAATCATGGTGTTCCTCGCCGCTCGTGAGGTCGCGCACCAGAGATTGTTCGTGCACGTCCCGTGGCTGCGCCAGCAGGTGCTCGGTGCCGTGGAGGATTACGCCCGCGGTATCACCATGGACTTCTCCGCGCTCGAAGAAGCCGCCCGCGATCTCGACCCCTCGGCGCTGACCGATCCGAGCAAACTCGAGGAGATCCTGTCCCAGGGCAGTTTCGAACCGCAGACCACACCGGAGCAAAAGCAGGCGCTGGACCGGCTGGAGACCTTGCTCGCGCTGATCGAGGGGTGGGTCCAGGTGGTCGTCGCCGCGGCCGTCGGCGAACGGCTGCCGGGTGCGGGTGCACTGGCCGAGACACTGCGCCGCCGCCGTGCCACCGGCGGCCCTGCCGAACAGACTTTCGCCACCCTCGTCGGCCTGGAACTGCGCCCCCGTAAACTGCGGGAGGCCGCCACCCTGTGGCAACGCTTGACCGACGACGCCGGGATCCGAGCCCGCGACGGTGTCTGGGCCCACCCCGATCTGCTGCCCGATTCGGCCGACCTGGACGCACCCGCCGGTTTCATCGATTCGGTGATCGGCGGCGGGGCGGGTGCCTTCGACGATCCGCTGGCCCAGCTGGCCGCCACCGAAGCCGCCGAACGCGAGCAGGCGGGCGGCAGCCCGCAGACTCCCGGCGAGCAGGCCGACGACGAATCGTCCGGCCCGGAGGAGCCCGGGCCCGGCAAGGAGTAACCGCCCGCTTCCCGTCGAAATCTGCCGCGTCGCACAACTCCGTCGTCTGTTGCGCGTCAATTTCCGCGCGTCGCTGTCGCGGTCTCGGGGAGCGCGCGCAACCTGGGCAGATCCGGGTTATCCACAGGCTGCAAACCTGTGGATAACCCGCCTGCGGAACCTCTTGCGCCGCAACGGCTATCGCATACTTCGGGCATGACGACGCTTCGGCCACGCGGCCCGCTGTTGCATCCCCGGGTACCGATCCTGGTGCGTTCCACCGGCCAGGTCCAGCTCGGCTGGGATCCCGACACCGCCGTACTGTGCGATGCCCCGGGCCTGGAAACCCAGCAGGTCCTCGGGTTCCTCCGACTACTCGACGGCCTGAACAGCCGGCCTGCGATCATCTGGCAGGCGCGTACCCTCGGGCTCGAGCCGCAACCGGCTACGGCCCTGTTCGAAGTGATCGATGCGGCGGGTCTGGTCGTTCACCCACCGCAGCCGAGCGGTTCTGTGCAGACCATCCGAATACACGGGACCGGCCCACTCGCGGAGGCAATCAGTGCCGGGCTGCGCGTCGCGGGTATCCGGGCCGCGCGGTCGCGCGACCATCGTGGCGAGACCCGCCGCGCGGTCGCGCCGGCCGACCTGGTTGTGCTGGCCGATGCGCTGATACCCGATCCGTGCCTGGTCCGCGAATTGTTCCGGGCCGGGATCGCGCATCTGGCCGTGCGCCTGCGTGACGGCAAGGGCGTGGTCGGGCCGCTGGTACTGCCCGGGGAGACGAGTTGCCTGCGCTGTGCCGATCTCGCCCGGGCCGACCGGGATGCGGAATGGCCCCGGTTGGCCGCGCAGTTGTACGGCCGGATGGGGCATGCGAGCCCGGCCGGGATCGCGGCCGTTACCGCTCTCGCGCTCGGTGAGCTGGAAACCATCGTCGCCTGTGAGCCGGGTTCGGCACCGGAAACCCTCGACGGCACGCTCGAGCTCGACCTCGCCACCCGCGAGCTGACCCGCCGCTCGTGGTCGCCGCACGCACGATGCGGCTGCACTCCACCGCGGAGACAGGATGTGTTGTGATAGCAATCACACTTCTCGCCGTGGTGGTAAATCTCTTCGGTTTTCCATGGCAGATCAGCCGCTCCGTCGGCCATGATGGGGGAGTGTCTGAGATCGTGCGCCGGCCCATGTCCCGCAATGCGAAGTTAGCCAAGATTCCGCTCGGTGTGGCGGGCCGTGCCGCCGTCGGTTTCGGTCGCAAACTCGCGGGTGGCGATCGCAAGGAGATCAACACGGAGCTGAACCAGAAGGCGGCCGAACAGCTGTTCACCGTCCTGGGTGAGCTCAAGGGCGGCGCCATGAAGTTCGGCCAGGCGCTCAGTGTGATGGAGGCCGCGGTTCCCGAGGAGTTCGGCGAGCACTATCGCGAGGCGCTCACCAAACTGCAGGCCGCGGCCCCGCCGATGCCCGCCGCGACGGTGCACCGGGTCCTCGATCAGCAACTCGGCACCGACTGGCGCAAGCGGTTCGAATCGTTCGACGACACCCCGGCCGCCTCGGCCAGTATCGGCCAGGTGCACAAGGCGGTGTGGTCGGACGGCCGCCCGGTCGCGGTGAAGGTGCAGTACCCCGGCGCGGACGAGGCGTTGCGCGCCGACCTGCGGACCCTGAACCGGATGACCGGCCTGTTCGCGAAGGTGATTCCCGGCGCCGATGTGAAACCGCTGCTCGCCGAGATCACCGAACGCACCGAAGAAGAACTGGACTACCGCAACGAGGCCGCCAACCAGCGAGCCTTCAGCAAGGCCTACGAGGGGCATCCGGAATTCGTGGTGCCCAAGGTGGTCGCGAGCGCGCCCAAGGTCATCGTCAGCGAATGGCTCGACGGCACACCGGTTTCCGCCATCATCGCCGCGGGCGAGGCCGATCCGGAGGGCACCCGTGTTCTGCGTAACCGGGTGGCCGGGCTGATGGGCCGCTTCCATTTCTCGGCACCCGAGATCGTCGGCCTGCTGCACGCCGATCCGCATCCGGGCAATTTCATGATCACCCCCGAGGGCAAGCTCGCGGTGATCGACTACGGCGCCTGCGCGCCGCTACCGGGTGGTTTTCCCGAACTGCTGGGCCGGATACTCGCGCTGGCCGTGGCCGAGGAGTACGGCGAACTGGCGGAACTGTTGCACGCCAACGGCTGGGTGTTGCCCGGAAAAACTCTCACCGAACAGGAGATCGCGGACTATCTGCGGCCGTTCACCGATCCCATCCGCTCCGAGTCGTTCCACTTCACCCGCCGGTGGATGCAGCGCGTGGCGGGTAAGGCCACCGACTACTCCTCGCCGGAAATGAAAACCGCGCGTGCGATGATCCTGCCCGCCGAATACGTCATGATCTTCCGCGTGCTGGGCGGATCGATCGGTATCTGCGCCCAGCTCGATGCCGAAGTGCCGTTCATACAACTGGCCGCGCGGTGGCTGCCCGGCTTCCGGGAAGAACGCGATAGCGCCTGAAACGCGAACGAGGCCCCCCAAGGGGCACCGCAGCGGGGGGCGGTTACGCTGGCCGCCCCGATACGCCGGCGGGGGCCGCGTTTCCGGTGCCGGCACGTATCCGCGGGCGGCTCAGACACAGCTGGCGACCTTGCGCGGCCGGCCCCGCGGGCGCTTACGGGCGATGACGACCCCCTGGTCGAAGATCTCCCCGCCCCAGACACCCCACGGCTCCCGGCGATCGATGGCCGCGCTCAGGCAGCCCTTACGGATCGGGCAGGACGCGCACAGCGCCTTGGCCTGCTCCAGCTGGACCGGGCTTTCGGCGAACCAGAGATCCGGATCACCCGCCCGGCAGGGCAGGGTGGTCAGCGGCTGAGTTCCGGGATCGGTTGCCACGGTGCGACATGCCACGTCAGTAGTGGCCGGTGGCCGACTCTGGGTGGTGGTGACCACGTCGTTCTCCTTCAGCTTGTTGTGCAGCGGTTCGGTGTTCGTGCTGCGAAACCGATGCCTTGTGAGCTGAAGGCCAGAAAAATGGCCACGGTTTCGCATGTGCGACCCGTGGCCAGGAGGTTCGGGGTGATACCCCTAACCTGGTCGGCGGTCGGGCCGCCTGTTCACGGTCGCGTGGTGTCCTTTGCGGAGGCTTGCCTCTCGCTTATCGGCCACCGCGGGTGCTGCGGCGGGATCGATAGCGAGAGAGCCGGCGGCTGCGAAGGCAGCTGCCGGGTGCCAGATCGCGACGGACTGGTCCTGCTGTTCGACGATGTTCGGCTGGTGCGAATAGCGCATACGCGGCTGCGCACCGAAACGATCGATGCAGGACGGGCCGGTCCCCTGCAGAGCGAGGAACCCCCGGGAGACAGCCGACAACCGCGTATTCGGGATTACGGTGACGATTCCGTAATTCGTCATGCCGTTCATCTGTCTGCCTCCCTCCTGTACTCGTGATCCGAAATATTCCAATGGTGCGCGTGGATGTACCCTCCCGAGCGCGATTCCCACCATATGCAATCTCGCCGGGCTCGACAACCTATTTTCTACCTGCGGTTTTGCGGGGCGTCGTGCTACGGCTTCGGCAGGGCCCGCCGCCGAGACCCGACGATCGCCAGGACCTCGGCGCCGTACTGCCGCAGCTTCGCCTCGCCCACCCCGAGCGCCGCCAGCCCAGCCTCGTCCGCGGGCAGTTGTTCGGCAATCGCGGTGAGAGTGTTGATTCCGAGGATGCCGCGCGGATCCACCGCGAGCTCGGCGGCCTTCTCTCGGCGCCAATCCTGAAGGGCCCCGAGTAGTTCCAGATCCGGTTCGCCCGCACAGGTTTTGCAGCGGCGGAGCAGCAGGCCTTCCGGATCGAGCAGCACCCGGCCGCATACCCGGCACACCGGCCGCGGTGCCGCGGTACCGGTCCGGGTGGGTGTGGCGATCCGGGAGGCCGGGGACTCCTCGGGGATCAGGCCGGTGAGGAACCGGGAGCGCCGCCGGCTGCGGCGGTCACCGTCACCGCGGGACAGTGCCCAGGACAGGTACAGGTGGATCCGCGCCCGCGTGACCCCGACGTAGAACAGCCGGCGTTCCTCCTCGAGCGCGGCCGGATCGGTGACCGCTCCGTCGCCGCCCAGCACATAGGTGATCGGCAGGGTGCCGTCGGTGAGCCCGACCAGGAACACCGCGTCCCATTCCAGCCCCTTGGCCGCGTGTAACGACGCCAGGGTCACACCCTGCACGGTCGGTGGGTGACGCGCCTCGGCGCGGGCCGCGAGTTCCCGGAGCAATCCCGGCGGGTCCAGCGCGGGTTGTTGCCCGGTGAGTTCCTCGGTGAGGCGTACCAGCGCGACCAGCGATTCCCAGCGCTGCCGGGCCTGCGCCCCGGCCGGGGCGGTGGCGGTGAGCCCGATCCGGGCCAGTGCCGCCCGGACCAGGGTGACCAGTTGTTCGCCGGTGCGCGCCGCGGCGGGCAGATCGTCGCGGGCCGCCGTCTTGTGTAGTTCCGCCACCGCCTGCCGGACCTCCGGGCGCTGGAAGAACATTTCCCCACCGCGTACCTGGTAGGCGATACCGTGCTCGGTGAGCGCCTGCTCGTAGGCCTCCGATTGGGCATTGATCCGGTACAGCACGGCGATCTCGGCGGCCGCGGTGCCGCCGGCCAGCAGTTCGCCGACGCGGCGGGCCACCGCCGCGGCCTCCGCGTGCAGGTCGGGGTATTCGGCGAACTCGGGTTCCGGCCCGTCGGCGCGCTGTCCGATCAATTGCAGCCGGGTCCCGGCGATACGGCCCTTCGCCATCCCGATCACCCGGTTGGCGAGATCGACCACCTGCGGCGTGGACCGGTAGTCGCGTTCCAGGCGCACCACGGTGGCGTCCGGGTAGCGGCGGGAGAAGTCGAGCAGATAGCCGGGGCTGGCGCCGGTGAAGGAATAGATGGTCTGGTTGGCGTCACCCACCACGGTGAGGTCGTCGCGGTCGCCGAGCCAGGCATCCAGCACCCGCTGCTGTAGCGGAGTGACGTCCTGGTACTCGTCGACGACGAAACAGCGGTACCGTTCGCGGAACTCGTCGGCGACCGCCGGATAGTCCTCGAGCGCGGCGGCGGTGTGCAGCAGCAGATCGTCGAAATCGAGCAGTACGCCCTCGGGTGTGGTCTTCAGCGATTCGTAGGTTGCGTAGACCTCGCCGATCCGCGCCGCCGGAAAGGGGATATCGCGGCGGCGAGTGGTGGCGGCGGCCGCGTAGTCCTCGGGCGCGATCAGCGCGGATTTGGCCCATTCGATCTCGGTCAGCAGATCCTTGACGCTGTCGGTGCCCGAGGCGAGCCCCACCCGGTTCGCGGCCTGGGCGACCACCGGAAACTTGCTGTCCAGCAGCCGCCACGGCACCTCGCCCACCACCTGCGGCCAGAAGTACCGCAGCTGGCGCAGTGCGGCCGCGTGAAAAGTGCGGGCCTGCACGGTATTCGCCGCGTCGCCCAAACCGAGGGTGCGCAGTCGGCTCCGGAGTTCGCCCGCCGCCCGCGCGGTGAAGGTGACCGCCAGCACCTGGTCGGCGCGCACCTGCCCGGCCGCCACCAGATGCGCGATGCGGTAGGTGATGGTGCGCGTCTTGCCGGTACCGGCACCCGCGAGCACACAGACCGGCCCCCGCGGCGCGCGAACGGCGGCGGCCTGCTCCGGATCCAGCGCGGAGAGATCGAGGGCGGCCACGCGTCCATTGTGCACAGGCCGCCGGACAGGTCGGCAGCCCCTGCGCCCGGCTGTCGCGAGGCTCACCCGGTGCTTGTGCCGCTTGCGAGTGCGCGACCCCTCGGATGCGCTGCGGCCGAGGCCACGGACAGTGGCGGCGCCGCTCGCTGCGGCCGGCGGAGCGTGGGCCGCACCCGCGCGATCTCTCCGGCTACCGAGACGGAACACCCGGGCCCTTTACTGCGTTGGTTTCAGGCGTGAGTGATTCGACGCCCGATCTGACCATGTACTCCACGACTTGGTGCGGCTACTGCCGCCGGTTGAAAACCCAGCTGAAAGAGGCCGGGATCAGCTATGTCGAGATCGATATCGAGGAGGATCCGGCCTCGGCGGAGTTCGTGGGCAGCGTGAACAACGGCAACCATGTGGTCCCCACCGTGAAGTTCGCCGACGGGTCGACCGCGACGAACCCGTCGCTGGCCGAGGTCAAGCAGGCCCTCGCCCGGCTGGCCTGAGCGCTGCGCGGGATCGTGACCTCGGGCCGGCCCGGAGAGGGCACGTTGCGGTGACCCGCGCGTGCCTGTCGGTGCCGGGCGGGTTCGGATCGCTAGTGTTGACCGAGTGAATCGTCGGATCATCACGCTGCTGGTCGCCCTGGTCCCCGTTGTGCTGCTCGGCGTGATCGGCAGCGTGTACACGGTGCCTTTTGTCGCGCTCGGACCCGGACCCACGCACGACACGCTGGGGAAGTTCGAGGGACGCGAGGTCGTCGAGGTCACCGGGGCCGAGGTGGACCGCACCGCCGGGCACCTCAATATGACCACGATCGCCATGCGTGACGGCCTGACGCTGTTCGAGGCTCTCGGTTTCTGGGTCAGTGGGCGGCACGGCATCGTGCCGCGCGCCGAGGTGTATCCGCCCGGGCTCACCCGCGAGGAAGTCGACAAGTCCAACGAGCAGGAGTTCAGCACCTCGGAGAGCAATGCCGAGGTGGCGGCGATGCGCCAGCTCAACCTGCCGACCGCGGTGCTGGTGCACGAGGTGGCCGAGCAGGCCCCGGCCCGCGATGTGCTGCGCCCGGACGACCAGATCGTCAGCGTGAACGGCACCCCGATTTCCACCCCGGCCGATGTCGTCGCCGCGGTGTCGAATCAGCCACCCGGGACTGTGCTGCCGATGGTGATCCGGCGCGACGGTGCCGAACAGACGGTGAACGTCACTCTCGGTGCCCGCCCGGACGACCCCGCCAAAGGCTTTCTCGGCGTGACCACCACCGAGGCCGCGGCGCCGCCGATGAAGGTCGAGTTCTACCTGCCCGATATCGGCGGGCCGTCCGCCGGTCTGATGTTCAGCCTGGCGCTGGTGGAGAAGCTGAGTCCCGGTGATCTGGACGGTGGCTCGTTCGTGGCCGGCACCGGAACCATCGACGAGAACGGCAAGGTCGGCGCGATCGGCGGTATCCAGTACAAGATGATGGCTGCCCGCGAGGCGGGTGCCGAAACCTTCCTGGTGCCGGCAGGTAACTGCAACGAGGCGATCCAGCGGGTTCCGGACGGCCTGCGGCTGGTGCGGGTGGAGACTCTGGCCGGTGCCGTACAGGCCCTGGAGGATCTTGCGGCGGGCGGGCAGGCGCCGAGCTGTAGCTAGCGCCGGCACCGCCCCGCCGCCCGCGCCGGGGCGACGGGTGGATCGCCGGGCGGCGCTCAGTCGCCGGACTCCTCCAGCGTATGCCGCAGCGCCTCGACCAGGTTCGGGGCGAGGTTCGGGTAGGTGCGCAGGTCCAGTGCGTCCGCTTCCTCGTCTTCGTCTTCCGGACGTAACTGCAACAGGCACAGGCTGTTTCCGCTGCGTAGCGCCGCGGCGAACAGGCGCGCGTCGCGACGTTCGGGATGCGCGTGCGCGGCGGCCCGGCCGGCGGCGTCGGCGGCATCGGCGTCGGCCAGCAGCGGTGTCAGGGCATCGTCGAGCGCGTCCTCGGCATCCGGCGGCAGGACGACGATCTCCTGCACCAGCACACAACCGGCCACGGCGGGCGGCCAGCTGGTGGTGGCCAGGAACTCGTCCAGCGGCATGGTTCCGGCGGCCACCGAGTCGGGCAGTGGATCCTGGGCCACCGGAGTGAGTTCGTCGGTGGCGTCGACCTGATCGATGAGCGCGGGTTCGGCGGCGACCAGATCAGCGGTTCGCACCAGCGCGAACATCTGCGGCGCTCTGCCCCAGCCCTCGGCGTCCACGAACTCGGCGACCTCGTGGACGGAACGGGCAAGGACGATTTCGGCATGCAGGTCGGCGCTCACCGGTCCATCCTCGCATCCGCCGCCGCGACACCGCGCAACCCTGCGGTCGCGAAGATGTCCGTTTTCCGTAAAGTGGGCGCTGAGGGTCCGTACGGACCCGACCCGCAACAATTCGGACTGCGGCGCAGCGGCCGGTGGCGCTACCGGTTCGCCCGCCGCCGGACCCTGGAGAGTGGCATCGTGGGCATGCGCCCCCAAGCCGGTTTACCCTCGCTGTCCCGGCGCAGCCGTCTGCTGCTGGTCGCGGCGGTGGTGCTGGCCGCACTGCTGTTGGTAGGGCCGCGGCTCGTCGACACCTACACGAACTGGTTGTGGTTCGGGGAGGTGGATTTCCGTGGCGTCTACCTGACCGTTCTGCTGACCAGGGTCGCGATCTTCCTGGCGGTCGCACTGGTGGTCGGCGCCATCGTCTGGCTGGCGTTGCTGCTGGCCTACCGATCCCGTCCGGTGTTCGTGCCGACCTCCGGCGCCGGCGATCCGATCGCGCGCTACCGCACCACGGTGCTGAGCCGCCTGAAGTTGTTCGGGCTCGGTATCCCGGCGCTGCTGGGTGTGCTGTCCGGGTTGGTGGCGCAGTCGAACTGGGTGACGGTTCAGCTGTTCCTGCACGGCGGGTCGTTCGGGCGTACGGAACCGCAGTTCGGCCTCGACGTCGGTTTCTACGCCTTCGATCTGCCGTTCTACCGGATGGTGCTGAACTGGCTGTTCGTCGCCGTGGTGATCGCGTTCTTCGCAAACCTGGTGACCCACTACATCTTCGGTGGCCTGCGGCTGACCGGACGCGAGGGCGTACTCACCGCCCCCGCGCGGATCCAGCTCGCGGCGCTGGCCGGAACCTTCGTTCTGCTCAAGGCCGTCGCGTACTGGTTCGACCGGTATCAGCTGCTGATGAGCAGCCGCAAGGAGCCCACCTTCAACGGTGGCTCGTTCACCGATATCAACGCGGTGCTGCCGGCCAAGCTGATCCTGATGTCCATCGCGATCATCTGCGCGATCGCGTTCTTCGCCGGGATCGTATTGCGTGATCTGCGGGTTCCCGCGATGGCGGCGGCGCTGCTGGTGCTCTCGTCGGTGCTGGTCGGGGCGGTGTGGCCGCTGATGGTCGAGCAGTTCTCCGTGCGCCCGAACGCCGCGGAGAAGGAGAGCGAGTACATCGAGCGCAATATCGATGCCACCCGGCACGCCTACGGAATCACCGACGACAAGATCGAATACGTCGACTACAAGGGTGAGAGCAGTAAGAACCCGGTGAACGTGCCGGTCGACCATGCCACCATCGCCAACGCCCGGCTGCTCGACCCCAACATCCTGTCGCCGACCTTCACCCAGCTGCGCCAGTTGAAGAATTTCTACGGCTTCCCCGAGGAACTCGATATCGACCGGTACGAGATCAACGGCCAGGTCCAGGACTACATCGTCGCGGCCCGCGAGCTCTCGCCGGCCACCCTGAGCGGTAACCAGACCGACTGGATCAACAAGCACACCGTCTACACCCACGGCAACGGCTTCGTCGCCGCACCCGCGAACCGGGTCAACCGGCCGCAATCCGAGGACCCCAACGCCGCGGGCGGTAGCAGCGACTCCGGGTACCCGATCTTCCTGGTCAGCGATCTGTTCACCCCGCAGGATCAGCAGCGGATCAAAGTTCAGCAGCCGCGGATCTACTACGGTGAGCTGATCTCGCAGTCCGACCCCGACTACGCGATCGTCGGTACCGAGGAGGGCCAGGAACCCCGCGAGTACGACACCGACCAGGCGCGGTTCACCTACGACGGCGCCGGTGGTGTGCCGATCGGCAACTGGTTCAACCGGCTGGCCTTCGCCGCCAAGTACGCCGAACGCAATATCTTGTTCTCCTCGGCGATCAGCGGCGATTCGAAGATTCTCTACAACCGTTCGCCCCGCGACCGGGTGCAGAAGGTCGCGCCGTGGCTCACCACGGACGGCAACGCCTACCCCGCGGTGGTCGACGGCCGGATCAAGTGGATCGTGGATGCCTACACCACACTGGACAACTACCCGTACGCGCAGACCACCTCGCTGGAGGGCGCGATCGAGGACAGTATCGACCAGCGCACCGGCCGGCTGCTGCCGCGTAAAGAGGTCAGTTATATCCGCAACTCGGTGAAGGCGACCGTCGATGCCTACGACGGCACCGTCGAACTGTACGAGACCGACCCCACCGACCCGGTCCTGAAGGCCTGGCGCGGGGTGTTCCCGGACGCGGTGAACCCGGAGAGCGAGATCAGCCCCGAGCTGCGCGCGCACTTCCGCTACCCGGAGGATCTGTTCAAGGTCCAGCGCGAGATGCTCACGAAGTACCACGTGGACGATCCGCGCGAGTTCTTCACCAACAACGCCTTCTGGTCGGTGCCCGCCGATCCGACGGTGGAGGGTGTCTCGGCCAGCCAGCCGCCCTACTACGTGCTGCTCGGTGATCCGAAGACCGCCAAGCCGGTGTTCAACCTGACCAGCGCGATGGTCGGGTACAACCGGCAGTTCCTGTCGTCCTATATATCGGTGAACTCCGACCCCGAGGGTTACGGCAAGTTCAGAATTCTGCAGCTACCGACCGATACCCAGACCCAAGGTCCGCAGCAGACGCAGAACACCATGACGACGGCACCCCAGGTCTCCCAGGAGAAGACCCTGCTGTCGAACTCGAACAAGATCAGATATGGCAATCTGCTGACCTTGCCCGTGGCCGACGGCGGGATCCTCTACGTCGAGCCGTTCTACAACGAGCGCAATACCGGCCAGAACACCGCGACGTTCCCCCAGCTGCTGCGCGTACTGGTGAGCTACCGCGACCAGGCCGGAAGTGTGAAGGTCGGCTACGGCTCGACCCTGGCCGATGCGCTGAATCAGGTCCTGCCCGGCGCGGGCGCGCTGGCGACCCCGTCGGGCGGTGATCCGGCCACCCGGCCCAGCCCCGGCGCCACACCGCCACCGGCCGACACGGAGGACCGGCCCGAGAATCAGGGCGCCGGCACCAACGGGGGTACCGCTCCGCCGCCGGCGGCTACGGGTTCGGCGGCGCAGAATGCCGCCGCGGCCGAGCTGAACCGCAAGATCGAGGCGGTACGCACCGCGATGCGCACCGGTAATTTCGAGGACTTCGGCCGGGCGCTCGACGAGCTGGAGGCCGCGGTCAAGGCCTATCAGGACGCCGGGAGATAAGGGTTCCGCTCTACCGGCCCCGATAGGCGGGGCCGGAAACGGAAGAGGGGGGGGGCGCCACACAGGGGGGCCGCGGCGCGGGGGTGAAGCGGGGGGCCGCGGCGGGTGTAGGGCCGCGGGGGGGGGGCGGGGGGGAGCCCCCCCCCCCCCCCCGCCGGGGGCCG
>NZ_JARWPM010000411.1 GCF_029869215.1 Nocardia carnea | reverse complement strand
GGATATGGTGCTCGGGCATTCGATCGGGGAGGTCGCGGCCGCCCATGTGGCCGGGGTGCTGTCGCTGCCGGACGCGGGGCGGGGGGTGGGGGCCCCCCGCCGGGGGGTGGGGGGGCAGCCCCCCCGCGGCGCCCTGGTGGGCGGGGCGGGCGCTGCCGGGGGGATAGCGGGCCAGCCGGGCGGCGGCCCCCCCCCCCCCCCCCCGCGTCCGGCAGCGACAGCACCCCGGCCACATGGGCGGCCGCGACCTCCCCGATCGAATGCCCGAGCACCATATCCGGTTCGGCGCCCCATGATTCGAGCAGGCGGAAGAGCCCCACGCCGAGGGCGAACAGCGCGGGTTGTGTGTTCTCGGTAGCGTCCAGGTCGGTGCCGGGGTGGAACAACCACGCGGGATCACAGATCTCACGCACCATCTCGGCGAATACCGGGAACGCGTCGTACAGGTCGCGGCCCATGGCCGCGTATTGCGCCCCCTGTCCGGGGAAGACGAATACGGTCTTCCCGGCAACAAGCGCATCGTTGCCGGGCCCGGTCAGTCCGGCGGCCAATTCCGCCCGATTCTCGCCCAATGCCACGGCGCGATGCCCGAACACCGAACGCTTCGCCAAGGACAACCCGATATCCGCCACCGGCACGTCGGGATGATCACCCACCCAGCACCGCAGTCGCTCGATCTGCGCTGTCAGTGCCTGCGCCGACCGCGCCGACACGATCCAGGGCACCAGCGGCAATCCGGCCGGACTCGGGCCGGGCCGCGTATCGGTGGTGTCCGCGTGCCCGGTCCCGGACGAGACCGGAACGGATTCCCCGGCCCGGGGGGCCGTTCCCGGCGGCGCTTCTTCGAGGATCACATGAGCGTTCGTCCCACTGATCCCGAACGACGACACCCCCGCCCGCCGCGGCACACCCGCAACCGGCCACTCCCGGGACTCCGTCAACAACGACACCGCCCCCGACGACCACTCCACATGCGGACTCGGCACCTCCGCATGCAACGTCCGCGGCAACACACCGTGCCGCATCGCCTCCACCATCTTGATCACACCCGCCACACCCGCAGCCGCCTGCGAATGCCCGATGTTCGACTTCACCGACCCCAGCCACAACGGCCGGTCCCCGGCACGATCGCGCCCATAGGTCGCCAACAGCGCCTGCGCCTCGATCGGATCACCCAGCGTGGTGCCGGTCCCGTGGGCCTCCACCGCGTCCACCTCCGCGGCCGACAACCCCGCGCCGGCCAGTGCCGCCCGGATCACCCGCTCCTGGGAGGGTCCGTTGGGTGCGGTCAAACCGTTCGACGCGCCGTCCTGATTCACCGCCGAACCCCGCACCACCGCCAAGACCTCGTGCCCGAGCCGCCGCGCGTCCGACAACCGTTCGACCACCAGCACGCCCGCGCCCTCGGCCCACCCCACACCATCGGCGCCGGCGCCGAACGATTTACACCGCCCGTCCGGCGACAACCCCCGCTGCCGCGAGAACTCCACGAACACCGTCGGTGTCGCCATCACGGTCACACCGCCCACCAGCGCCAGCCCACAGTCACCGGCGCGCAAGGCCTGGCACGCCTGATGAATCGCCACCAGCGAGGACGAGCACGCCGTATCCACCGACACCGCCGGGCCTTCCAGCCCCAGCGTGTAGGCGATACGACCGGAGACGACGCTGCCGCCGGGCATGGGCACGCCGTAGTCGTGATACATCACCCCGGCGTAGACACCGGTATCGCTGCCGCGCAACGACATCGGATCGATACCGGCGTCCTCCAGCGCCTCCCAGGCCACCTCGAGCAAGAGCCGCTGCTGCGGGTCGATCGCCAAGGCTTCGCGCGGACTGATACCGAAGAACTCCGCGTCGAAACCGGCCGCGTCGTACAGGAATCCGCCCGAACGGGTGACCGACTTACCGGCCGCGTCCGGATCCGGATCGTAGATCTCCGGGTCCCACCCCCGGTCGTCCGGGAATTCGCCGACGGCGTCGCGCCCCTCGGCGACCAGATCCCACAGCTCCGCCCGCGAGGTCACCCCGCCCGGATACCGGCACCCCATCCCCACGATCGCGATCGGCTCGGCTGATCCGGCCCGCTCCCGTACCGGAGCCCGCCGCGGCGTCGGCGGCGTGTCCTCGAGCTGTGCGGCCACGCCGCGCGCCCCCCCGCCCCGCGCGCTAACCCGGCCCCCGGACCCGGCCGGCGCGCCCGGCAGCGCGGCGA
>NZ_JARWPM010000410.1 GCF_029869215.1 Nocardia carnea | reverse complement strand
CCCCCCCCCGCCGCGTTCGGCGCCCTGTTTTCCCACCCACTCAACCCCCCGCCAACCCGCTCCCGCCCCCGCCCCCTTTGTGGGGGGGGGGGGCCGCCCCGACGAACCGCGGACGCGGACGTCCACGGCAGACGAATTACGCCTTGTCGTCGGCCTTCTCCTCGGCCGCGGCTTCCGCGGCCGGAGCCTCGGTGGCCTCGGCTTCGGGCTTCGCCTCGGCCTCGGTCTCGGCCTCGGGGGCCTGCTCCTCGGCCTTCTTGGACGCGGCCACCCGGCGGGCGCGATCGGCTTCGTTGGTCACGGTCTTCTCGCGGACCAGCTCGATGATCGCCATGGGGGCGTTGTCACCCTTACGCGGCAGGGTCTTGATGATCCGGGTGTAGCCGCCTTCGCGACCCTCGAACGACGGGCCGATCTCGGCGAAGAGATCGTGCACGACGTCCTTGTTCCGGATCACCTTGAGCACCTCGCGGCGGTCGGCCAGGGTGCCGGCCTTGGCCTTGGTGACCAGTTTCTCGGCGTAGGGGCGCAGCGCCTTGGCCTTGGCCTCGGTGGTCGTGATCCGACCGTGCTCGAAGAGCGCCGTGGCCAGATTGGCGAAGATCGCCTTCTGGTGCGACGCCGACCCGCCGAAGCGAGCACCCTTCTTGGGCTTGGGCATTGTAGGTTCTCCTTGATTAAGGCCGGTCCGGGGCGCCTACCCCGGCGGCCTAGAGCTGTTCGGTTTCGGCGTAGTCCTGCTCGCCGCCGTTGTCGTCGCTGAAAGTGCCGCTGTCGGACCAGGTTCCGGTGGTGGCGTCGTAGCCGACCACGCTCGACGGGTCGAAGGACGCGGGGCTGTCCTTGAGAGACAGGCCCAGCGCGTGCAGCTTGACCTTGACCTCGTCGATGGACTTCTGGCCGAAGTTGCGGATATCCAGCAGATCCGATTCGGTCCGCGCCACCAGCTCGCCGACGGTGTGCACACCCTCGCGCTTCAGGCAGTTGTAGGAACGGACGGTGAGGTCCAGATCCTCGATCGGCAGCCCGAAGGAGGCGATGTGATCCGCCTCGGCCGGGGAGGGGCCGATCTCGATACCTTCGGCTTCGACGTTCAGCTCACGGGCCAGGCCGAACAGTTCGACCAGGGTCTTGCCCGCCGAGGCGAGCGCGTCCCGCGCGCTGATGGAGTTCTTGGTCTCCACGTCGAGGATGAGCCGGTCGAAGTCGGTGCGCTGCTCGACACGGGTGGCCTCGACCTTGTAGGTCACCTTGAGCACCGGCGAGTAGATCGAATCCACCGGGATCCGGCCGATTTCCGCACCGGTCGCCTTGTTCTGCACCGCCGGGACATAACCGCGACCACGCTCGACGACCAGCTCGATCTCGAGCTTGCCCTTGTCGTTCAGGGTGGCGATATGCATATCCGGGTTGTGCACGACCACACCCGACGGCGGCACGATGTCATCGGCGGTGACGGTCCCCGGGCCCTGCTTGCGCAGGTACATGGTGACCGGCTCGTCCTCTTCGGAGGACACGACCAGGCCCTTGAGGTTCAGGATGATGTCGGTGACATCTTCCTTCACGCCGGGCACGGTGGTGAACTCGTGCAGAACGCCGTCGATGCGGATGCTGGTCACCGCCGCCCCCGGAATCGAGGACAGCAGGGTGCGCCGCAGCGAGTTACCGAGGGTGTACCCGAAACCGGGCTCGAGGGGTTCGATGGTGAACTTCGAGCGGTTGTCGGCGATGACCTCTTCGGTGAGGGTCGGACGCTGGGAAATCAGCATGGGATCAATCCTCCTGTGTTGGGCGCCCGCTATTTGACGCCTCGTTTAGGGGTTGTGCGGGCCGGATAGCAGCCCGGCCCGCACCAGCAGCACAGCTGGTTACTTCGAGTAGTACTCGACGATCAGCTGTTCCTGCAGCGGCACATCGATCTGCGCGCGCTCCGGCAGGGAGTGCACCAGAATGCGCAGCCGGCCCGGGATGACCTGGAGCCAGCCGGGGACCGGACGGTCGCCGAGGGTCTCACGGGCCACCTGGAACGGCAGGGTCGCCAGCGACTTCTCCTTGACATCGATGATGTCGTACTGGGTGACCTGGAACGAAGGCACGTTGACCTTCTTGTTGTTCACCAGGAAGTGGCCGTGGCTGACCAGCTGGCGGGCCTGACGACGGGTCCGGGCCAGACCGGCGCGGTACACGACGTTGTCCAGCCGGGTCTCCAGCAGGCGCAGCAGGTTGTCACCGGTCTTGCCCTTGAGGCGGTTGGCCTCTTCGTAGTACCGGCGGAACTGCTTTTCCATAACGCCGTAGGAGAAGCGGGCCTTCTGCTTCTCCTGCAGCTGCAGCAGGTATTCGCTCTCCTTGATCCGCGCGCGGCCGTGCTGGCCGGGCGGGTAGGGGCGACGCTCGAAAGCCTGGTCACCGCCGATCAGGTCGACGCGCAGGCGACGCGATTTGCGGGTGATGGGTCCGGTGTAACGGGCCATTGTGCTCTACCTTCCTTCCCGCTTAGACGCGACGCCGCTTGGGCGGACGGCAACCGTTGTGCGGCTGCGGAGTGACATCGGAGATCGTCCCGACCTCCAGGCCGGCGGCCTGCAGCGAACGGATCGCGGTCTCGCGGCCGGACCCGGGGCCCTTGACGAACACGTCGACCTTCTTGACGCCGTTCTCCTGCGCCTTGCGGGCCGCGTTCTCGGCGGCCAGCTGTGCGGCGAACGGGGTCGACTTGCGCGAACCCTTGAACCCGACGTGACCCGAGGACGCCCAGGAGATGACATTGCCCGAGGGGTCGGTGATGGACACGATGGTGTTGTTGAACGTGCTCTTGATATGCGCGTGGCCGTGGGGAACGTTCTTCTTTTCCCTGCGACGCGACTTCTGGCTCTTCTTCGGGCCGGAGGCCCGGGACTTCGGAGGCATCTGTTATCCCCTACTTCTTCTTGCCGGCGACGGTGCGCTTCGGGCCCTTGCGGGTGCGCGCGTTGGTCTTGGTGCGCTGGCCGTGAACCGGGAGGCCACGACGGTGGCGCAGGCCCTGGTAGCAGCCGATCTCGATCTTGCGACGGATATCGGCCTGAACCTCACGGCGGAGGTCACCTTCGACCTTGAGAGACGAGCTCTCGATGTAGTCACGCAGCTGCGTGACCTGCTCATCGGTGAGATCCTTCGAGCGCAGGTCCGGGCTCACGCCCGTGGCCGCCAAGATCTCCTTGGAGCGGGTACGACCGATGCCGAAGATGTAGGTCAGTGCGATCTCCATGCGCTTCTCGCGCGGGAGATCGACGCCCATGAGACGTGCCATCTGGCAGTTCCTTCACTGTTGCGGAGGTCTGCTCCCTGTCCGTCCCCTCGTCTGGTGGGGCCCCGGCCTCCGTTCCGGGGGTAGGCACGCACACCTTCCGGACGAATCCGGAAAAATCCTCAGTGTGCGGCTGGCGCTGGGAGGTCTTCTCTAGTGCCAATCCGAACCGCGTTCGGTGCTCGGCGCCGGTGTCAGCCCTGCCGCTGCTTGTGCCGCAGGTTGTCGCAGATCACCATGACCCGGCCGTTACGCCGGATCACCTTGCACTTCTCGCAGATCTTCTTGACGCTCGGCTGAACCTTCACGTCCGTCCAATCTTTCGTTGCGGTCCACACCAGGGTGTGAACACAGTTTTTCCCCGGCCTACCGACCGGGGAAGTCCTTGGTCACCACCCGGGCGTGGATAGCCATCCGGACCGGGGGTCCGGGGGCGTAGCCCTCCGGGCGGGGTGGGGGGGGGGGGGCATCCCGACCACGACCCGCGGGCCCCGGTGCCCGACCGCGGGAACGGCTCGCGCTCCTACGTGTCGAAGGTCTCGCCCGGTCCGCCGGCTCGTGCCCGTGCGGCGACCCGCGCCGCGAGACGACCTACACCACCAATATCGACAACGACACCACCCGGGAACAACCCTGGACCCGTCCGTCGGGTTGCGGGCGGATGCGCTGGAGCCACAACCCGGGCGCGAATTACGGCAATCAAACCATGTACATAGACCATAACGCCCCCAC
>NZ_JARWPM010000409.1 GCF_029869215.1 Nocardia carnea | reverse complement strand
ATCGCGCCCGCCGTCGCGTCCGGTGACGTAGTGGTTGGTGTTCTCGCGTCTACCGAGCCCGCCCGGCTGCAGCCTCGGTAGCCGGGGATGCCGGATCACCCCGGTATCGATCACCGCCACTTTCTGCCCGGCGCCCCGGCTGACCAGGTCGCTCGACAACCCATTCGGGGGCGTGCACGGGGCGGCGGCCGGCCCGCGGCCGCGGCGCCCGGCCGGTCGCACGGCGCGCGATGGCCGGCGCCCTGGGAGGACTTTCCGGCGCCCGCCGCGGATGGATAGGGTCGGCTGGTGAGCACCGCACCCGGCGTGCCGGAGCCGTATCCCCCGGCCCGGTCTTCCGGAGATCTCCCTCCCGCCACCCACGACAGTCCGATTCCGCGTGCACGCCCGGAGACCGGCTCCGGGCCGGCCGGGACACCCGACCGCGGCAGCGCGCCTGCCCATACCGCCGGCCCGGTGACCACGGGTCTGACCGGGGCCGGTGCGGCCGCGGTGGCGGCGGGCCTGCCGTGGTTGTTCCCACCGGGGGGCGGGCCGACCGCCTTCGATCTCGAGGTCGGAGCGCGGGTGGACCCGCGGCTCGATCCGCGACCCTGGCTGGCGGAGGTACTCGCCCTGGCCACCGCGACGGGCGTGGTGCTGGCCCTGCTCGCCGGCAGTGCCGTGTGGTTCGCCTGGCAGCGCCGCTGGTGGGAGACCGCCACCGTGCTGCTGGTGCCGCAGATCGCGGTCGCGGTCAACGCCTGGGTGCTGAAACCCTGGTGGGGGCGTCCCCTGCACGACTACCTGGCGTATCCGAGCGGACATACCGTCCATCTGGTCTCGATGGTCACCACGCTGGTTCTGCTGCTGCAATCGGTGCGCGCCCGGGTGGTGATCGTCGTCCTCGCCGTCGCGGGCTGGTGTGCCGGTGCCGTGGGGATGATCGCGCTGGACTATCACCTGGCCACCGATGTCGTCGGTGGCGCCGCCGCCGGAATCGCCCTGGCGATCGCACTCTATTGGGCGGCGGTTCCGCTGCGCCGGGTGTTCCGGCCCCGCCCGCCCGGTGAATCCCGGGCGGGGAGCGTGCCGGACTGATCCGCTGCCCGAGCCCCGGGGCAGCGCTTCGCGGGGCGCAGACGCCCCTCCTGATCGCTCCTATTGCCGCTCGTAGACGCTTGCATCGTCGAGCATGGCGGCACCCAGCATCGATTCCGGCACGCCCATCGCCTCGATCAGGGTGAGGGCGTCGGGACGGAGGCGGTCGACGAGTTCGTTCACCCCGCGGCGCACCGCCTTGGCCCGTTCCACCGACATGAATCGGTGCATGATGAACCAGGCCGAGTGCTCTTCCAGCACCGAGTACACGTACAGATCGCACACCGTTTCGGCGAGTGTGCGCGCCTCGTCGTCCTCGATATCGGCGATCCCCTCGATGAAGGTTTCCAGCACCAGCCGATCGATATGGGCGGCACCGGCGGCCAGGATATGGTCCTGGGCGTTGTTGAACGCCTCGAACGGTCCCGTCTCCTCGGCCCGGGCCCGCAGCCGGTGCGCGGCGGTGCGGGTCAGGTAGTCCTCGCGGTCGGCGAACAACTGCAACTGGGTCGCGCGTTTGCCCAGATCGCCCTCGTCGACGGATTCGCCGCTGCGATCCCGCAGGGTCTGGATCAGCTGGCGCACACCGGAACGTTTGCGGACCACATCCCCGGCCATGGTCGCGGCGAACCGGACCCAGCCGAGGGCATCGAGATCGCGGACCTCGTCGGCGTAGGCGGTGAGGATCTCCTTGGCGACCAGCTGGGTGAGCACCACATTGTCACCCTCGAAGGTGGTGAACACATCGGTATCGGCCTTGAGGGTGACCAGGCGGTTCTCCGTGAGATACCCCGCACCGCCGCAGGCCTCCCGGCATTCCTGGATGGTGCGGGTCGCGTGCCGGGTCTGGGCCACCTTCAGGCCGGCCGCCCGCTTCTCCAGCGCCCGCTGCGAATGCGGGTCGATGTCCTGGCCGGTCTGCACCAGATGCATCCGGCGGACCAGGTCGTTCTGCGCGAAGGCCAGGGCGTAGGAACGTGCCAGCAGCGGCAGCAGCCGCCGCTGGTGCATCCGGTAGTCCAGCAGCAGGGTCTCCCCACCGTCGTCCGGGTTGCCGAACTGGCGGCGTTTCAGCGCGTAGCGCAGGGCGATACTCAGCGCGACACGGGCGCCCGCGGCCGCGGCCCCGCCGACGCTGACCCGGCCGCGCACCAGCGTGCCGAGGGTGGTGAAGAACCGGCGGCTGGGGTTGTCGATCTCGGAACTGTAGGTGCCGTCGGGCGCGACCTCACCGTAGCGGTTGAGCAGGTTCTCCCGTGGCACCCGCACGTGATCGAAGACGATCCGGCCGTTGTCCACCCCGGGCAGGCCGCCCTTGCGACCGCAGTCGGAGGTGGTGACCCCCGGCAGGTCGTTGCCCTGGTCGTCCCGGATCGGCACCAGCAGGCAGTGCACGCCGTGCTCGCCCGACGGTGTGCGCAGCTGCGCGAAGACCGCCGCCATCCGGGCGTGTTCGGCGGCGCCGCCGATGTAGTCCTTGCGCGCGGAGGGAGTGGGGGTGTGGACGACGAACTCTTCGGTCGCCGGATCGTAGGTGGCGGTGGTTTCCAGGTTCGCCACATCGCTGCCGTGCCCGGATTCGGTCATCGCGAAACAGCCGAGCAGGTCCAGCGAGATCAGCTGCCGGATGTACTCACTGTGCCGTTCGGTGCCCAGGTTCTCCACGGCGCCACCGAACAATCCCCACTGCACACCGGCTTTCACCCAGAGCGAGAGATCGGCGTAGGCCAGCATCTCCAATCCCACAACGGCGGCTCCGGGTTCCCCGGTGCCGCCGTGCTCGCGCCGGAATCCGCGTTCGGCGATACCGAGTTTCGCGATCTCCCGCATCTGGTCCAGGACCCGGGCGCGGGCGGCGGGCAGGTCGAGATCCGGATCGCCGGCGAAGCGCCCGTCCGCGAGCTGGGTGCGGGCCTCCTCCCGAACGTCACCCCACGGCCCGTCCAGTGCCTGCCGTAACTGTTGCGCTGTCGCAGTGCTGCCGGTGCTCATGCTTTCGACCCTAACGGGATCGGTGTGCCGAAGCCCGGCGACAAACCGCACAGGAGAACCCGCACATGAACACCGCCCGGCCGGGTACGCGGGGCGAAGCGGGCGACAGACGCCCCGCGTCGGCTGTGACGCACCGTCGCTATCGAGAAGCGGCGCGTAACGCATCCACCGCGCGGGCCGACGCCATGGACGAGGGTCGCTCATCAGGGCAAACGCGCCCTTTTTTCCAAACGGAACGTCAACTAAACCGGTACGTAACAAACGTCACATTCATCCGACCCATTTTCCGGTGGAAAAGAGGCACCTTCGGCCACTACCTTCGCGGCTATGGCTGCGCAAGGATTGTTGGAAGGAGCGACCTCTACACCACAGATCTCTCCGGACCCGTCGGATCTTGCCGACTCGCGGCGAACTCCCCTGCGCCTGCCCGTGATCACCGGCGCCATCAAGAAATTGGTCGCCGATCGGCCCGCCACCGCCGATACGATCGTTTCCGCACCGGCGCCGCTGCAGCCCATCGATCTCACCGACGAGGCCGCCGTCGCCGAGGTACTCGATCTGGCCGTCCGGATGGGTGAGGTGGTGCTGGCTTCCGGTACCGCCGTCACCGATACCGAGACCACGGTGCGTTTCATCGCCGCCACCTACGGGTTGTCGGCCTGCGATGTCGAGGTCACCTACAACTCGATCCGGATCTACGCGCATCGCGGACCGCGGCTGCCACCGGCCAGTTCCATGCGGGTCGTGCGCTATCGGTCCCTCGATTTCACCCGGCTCGCCGCGGTCGACCGGCTCACCCGCCGGATCCGCCGCGAGGTCGTACCGCCCGACGAAGCGCGCGCCGCGCTGGACGCGATCACCACGGCACCGCATCCGTACAAGCGGTGGACCGCGACCTTCGGCTGGTCGCTCATGGCCGCGGCGATCGCGTTGCTGCTCGGCGGCGGGCTGCTCGTCACCGCGCTGAGCTTCGTCACCACGGCACTCATCGACCGCACCAACCGCGCGCTCAACCGCTACGGCCTGCCGTTCTTCTTCCAGCATCTGGTGGGCGGCGCGATCGCCGCGACACCGGCGGTGGTTCTCGCGGCCGTAGCCGAACCCCTCGGTGTCTCGGTGAGCCCCACCCTGATCATCGCCGCGGGGATCACCGTGCTGCTCAGTGGGCTGAGCCTGGTGGGCTCGGTCCAGGACGCGATCACCGGCGCGCCGATCACGGCGGCCGCCCGCATGCTCGAACTGCTGATGATGACCGGCGGCATCATCGCCGGTATCGCGCTCACCCTGCGCATCGGTGAGATGTTCGACGCCACGGTGCCGGTGGACCTCGGCCCGGGCCACGCGCTGACCAACCTGCCGATTCAGGTCGTGGCCGGTGCGGTGGCCGCCCTGGCGTTCTCCCTGGCCTGCTACGCGGAGAAGCGCGCCCTCGCGGCGGCGGCGGGGAGCGGCGCCATGGGCACCATCTGCTACCTGCTGGTACTCGCCGGCGGTTTCGGCCCGGTGGTCGCGGCGGGTGCCGCCGCCACCGTCGTCGGGCTCGTCGGTGGTCTGCTCGCCCGCCGCGCACTCACGCCGCCGCTGGTCGTGGCCATCGCCGGCATCACCCCACTGCTGCCGGGCCTGAGCGTGTACCGGGGTCTCTACGGCCTGCTCAACGACGAACTCGCCCGCGGCGCGGACCAGCTGCTGGCGGCCTTCGGTATCGGCTGCGCCCTGGCCGGCGGTGTCACGCTCGGTGAATGGTTCGACCGGACGGTGCGCCGCCCGCCGATCCTGCGCAAGTTCGGCGCCCTGCGCCGCCCGGAGGTCAAGCGGATGCGGCGGCCGGCGGTGAGCCTGGGCAAAAGGCGCCCCACCGTGAATCTCGGCAAGCGGCGGGCCACCCCGCTGGGCCGTCGCCCCGCCGCGGTCCCGGCGACCGTGGCCCCGCTGGACCTGCCCGCCGGTTTCCCGGCGGCCGGGCAGCTGCCGCAGATCGCGGCGGATCCCCGCCGCGGGCGGGCCCCGGTTCCCGGCGTCGACCGGTCCGTCTGGGCCCACGATCTGGAACCGGGCCCGCTGGGGTCGGCGGTGGCAGCGCATGCCGCGCAGCCGTCCGCGCCCGGGCAGCTCCCGCCGGCACCGGAGACACTCGAATTCCCGATGCTCTCCGCGGATCTGCTGAGCCTGCCCACCCGGGCACTGGATATCGCCGAGGACATCCTGCCCACGGCGGCGTTCCCGGTCACCCCGGCGCCGGAGCCGGTGGGTGTCGGCGCCGCGACCGGCCCGCAGGGCGCCGACCCCGGGGAATCGCGGTTGCTCCCGACCGAGCCGCTACCCGCCTCCGCACGTCCCGACGCCGACTGACGAGCGTCCCCACCGGCGCGACCGGCCCGGTATCGTCGGGTTGTCGACGGGGGGGGGGGGGCGGGGCGCCCCCCCCCCCCGCCCCCGGCGGGGGGGGGCGCCACCCCCCGCCACCACCGGGCCGAAACCGCCGGCGAGTACCAGCAGGTAGCAGATGGTGCCCATGGCGCCGCTCCCCGCCGCCGCCGCGAGGGCGCGCTTCTCCGCGTAGCAGGCCAGGGAGAACGCCAG
>NZ_JARWPM010000408.1 GCF_029869215.1 Nocardia carnea | reverse complement strand
GCGTACCACCTCGCGGGGGGGGGGGGGCCCCCCCGGGCGGCCGGCCCCCCGGGGGGGGCCCCCCACCCCCCCCCGGGGGGGCGGGGCGGGGGGGGGGACCCCGCCCCCACCCCCCCCCCCGCCCCCCCCGGGGGGGGGGGGGGGGCCCCCCCGGGGCGGCCCGCCCCCCGGGGCGCCCCCCCCCCCCCCCGAGGTGGTACGCCGCGGCGCGGTCAGCCGGTGACAGCAGGTTCGCCGGCCGGTTCGACCTTGACCCAGGTGCTGTTCACCGCCGCATTGCCGGAGATGCGGTCCACCTGGTCCGGGTCGTGCAGCAGGTTCACATTGGCACCCGGCAGCGAAGCGGCCACCGTCCAGCCCACACCCGGTTCCCGATGACCCCAGCCGTGCGGGATCGCCACCGTGCCGGGCCGGATATCGTCGCTGATCTCCACCGGCACCGCGATGGCCCCGATCGGCGAACTCACGGTGACGCGATCGCCGTCGGACAGCCCGCGCTCGGAGGCATCCCGCGGATGCATCAGCGCGGTACAGCGATCGCGGCCCTTCACCATGGCCGGCACATTGTGCAGCCACGAATTGTTGCTGCGCAGGTGGCGGCGGCCGATCAACCGCAGGTCGAAACCCTCGTCGCGGGCCGCGCCGGCGTCGGCGAGCAAGCGGCGGGCCTCGGCGACGAACGGTGCCGGAGCCAGCTGCACCCGGCGATCGGCGGTAGCGATCAGCGAGCGCAACCGTGGGCGCAGCGGCCCCAGATCGATGCCACCGCGGGCCGCGCGGACCTTCGCCAGCGTGACCCCCTTACGCCCCCGTCGCAGCACCCCGTGCGGCCCGACCGCGATCCCCAGCGCCGCCGCCCGCAGCGGGCTGAACCGGGCGAAGATCGCGTTGAGGGCACGGCCGGTGAGCGACCGCAGCGGTAGCGGCAGGATCTCGGTGGTCAGCCGCGCCATGATCTCCCAGTCCTCGAGACCGTCCGCGGGTGCGTCGACCGCGCGCGCGTTGTAGCGAATGTTGTTGTGCACGCTGAACATCGTCAGGAGGATGTCGAGATCCTCGCGTTCCAGCGGTGATATCGGCGGCAGGATGATATCGGCGTGCCGGGTGGTCTCGGTGATATACATGTCCACGGCCACATAGAAATCCAGCGAACTCAGCGCCTTGTCCAGTTGTCCGCGTTGCGGAGTGGACAGGACCGGGTTACCGGCATAGGTGATCATGGCGCGGATCTGTTCCGGGCCCTCGTCGAGGATTTCGGAAGCCAGCGCGGCCACCGGCAGTTCGAAACGGAACGATTTGTACTTTCCCGAACGGTCGGTCCAGGCGCCGTGGAACGGTGGCATCCGCCGGGCCAGCGGCAGCAGATCCACCGCCGGGGTGGCATACATCTGGCCGCCGGGGCGGTCGAGGTTTCCGGTGAGTGCGTTGATGGTGTTCACCAGCCAATGGGTGACTGTGCCGGTGACCGTCTGGCAGACCCCGATCCGGGCGTACATCACCGCCGATTTCGCCGCGGCGTGTTCGCGAGCCAGCCGCCGGATGGTCTCGGCGTCGACCCCCGCGAACGGCGCGGCCGCCTCGGGCGTGAAGCCGGACACCAGGTCCAGTAGTGTTTCGGAACCGCTGCACTGGGCGCGCAGCGCGGTGCGGTCGCACAAATCCTCGGTGAGCAGAACATGCAGAACCGCCAGCAGCAGATACGGATCCCCACCCGGGAGCACCGCGACATGTTCGTCGGCCAGGCGGGCGGTTTCGGTGCGCCGCGGGTCGATCACCACCACCTTGCCGCCGCGGGACCGGACGTCTTTGATCCGGTTCTTGGCGCCCGGCATCGTGGTGACCGAACCGTTGGACACCGCCGGATTGGCACCGATGATCACCAGCCGGTCGGTGCGGTCGATATCGGCGATGGGCATGAGGAAGTTCGACCCGTACATCTGCCAGGCCACGAATTCCTGCGGGAACTGATCGATCGAGGAGGCGGTGTAGAAGTTGCGGGTCATCAGTCCCGCGCGCAGCGCCATCGCGTACATGATCGCGGAATTGTGCGCGGCCGGGTTGCCGAGATACATCCCCACAGCGTGCGGACCGTGCTCGCGCCGGACCTGCCGCAGCCGGGTGCCGACCTCGCGGAACGCCTCGTCCCACCCGATGGGTTCGAATCGGTCGCCCACGCGCCGCACCGGTGTCCGCAACCGGTCGGGGTCGTCGTGCAGGCCCGCCATCGCGGTGGCCTTGGGGCAGATATAGCCCTTGGACAGCACGTCCTCGGGGTTGCCCTCGATACGGGTGATTCGTGTGTCCTCGACGGTCACCAGGATGCCGCAATGGGCCTCACAGAGGGTGCACTGCCGGGCGACGGTTGCTGTGGTCATGGGGTTCACATCACCTTCTGTCGCGTCGTCGTCGACGCGCCGCGGGAACCGGATTACGGGGCTGATCCGGATCCTCGGTCGCTCTGGTCTGCCGAGATGGGTGAGCGGCCCGGCGAAATGGTTCGCTGAGATAAATTCCCACTCGATCTCTCAGTTACGAGGGTAGACCGATCCGTGAAGGAGACACAACAGCTCGCCGGCCGGAAATCCGGCGGCCCGTACCGCTACTCGCGCGCCGACTGCTCCCGCAGCCGAGCCAAGGTTTTGGTGAGAATCCGCGATACATGCATCTGTGAAATGCCCATCTGGGCGGCGATCTGCGTCTGGGTCATCGACTCGAAGAACCGCATGGTCAGAATGCGGCGCTCGCGCTCGGGCAGGCCCGCCAGCAGCGGCCGGATCGCCACATACTCCTCGACCCGGTCGAACTGCGCTTCCTCCTCGCCCAGGGTGTCCAGCAGGGAGGCGTCGGTATCGCGGCCCACCGAAGCCGCATCGATCGAGGTCGGCTGATAGGCGTTCCCGGCGATCACGGCCTGCGTCACCTCGTCGGGGTCGACATCGAGTTCCGCCGCGATCTCCTTGGCGGTGGGCGAGCGGCCCAGCGACTGCGACAGCGAGTCCACCGCCGCCCCGATCCGCAGATGGGTTTCCTTCACCCGGCGCGGAACCCGCATGGCCCAGGTGTTGTCCCGGAAATACCGGCGCACCTCCCCCATGATGGTGGGAACCGCGAACGACAGGAAATTCGAGCCCCGGGAGACATCGAACCGATCCACCGCGTGCACCAGCCCGACCCGGGCCACCTGGGTCAAATCGTCGAACGGTTCGCCCCGGCCACTGAATTTCCGGGCGATATGGTCGGCCAGCGGGATACAACGCCCGATCAATTCGTTGCGTAACGCCGCATACTCGGCGGAATCCGCTTCGGTGGCCGCCAGCCGGGTGAACAATCCCGCGACATCGTCGTAGCCGCCGGCCTGAGCGGTCTCCGCCAGCTCGGCGTCGTCCGCGCTCTCATCCTCGTCCGTGGCCTCGGCGCCGGATTCCGCCGCCGCGGCCGGATCGTCCGATAGGCCGGGATCCGCCGCGGGACCTGGACCGCCGCCGGTTTCGAGTATCTCGTCCGGATCGAGCGGCTTGTTCTGTTCGGTCACGCTTTCCCCCGGACCCGACGGAACTCGACCGCTGTCGGATATCCGGAAACCTGCTGGTCGAAGGACTCCTGCCGGGCATCCACGGCATCGGTGAGCGTGCGCAGCACATGCCAGCCGAAACTGCGCGAATCGGGCAGCCCCTCGCGCGCCGAGATCCCGGCGACCCGTACCCGGAGATCGTTCTCACCGATGGTGAACACGCAGTGCAGACTGGTACCGGGCGCCGCCAGCCCGATCAGGGTGGAACAGGCCTCGTCCACCGCGAGCCGGATATCGGCGACCTCGTCCAACGTGAAATCACTGAGCAAGACCAGAGTTTCGGCGAGACCGCGCACGATCGGCAGCTGCGTCACCGAAACCGCCACCCGAATCTCCACCGGGGAGCCGTGAATCCCCTCTTCCGCCGACGTATTGATCACCCAGGCAGGCTATAGCATTTGGCGCCCCCGGCGGCGGCCGCGGGGGGGGGGGGGGGCAAGTTGGAAGCGGGAGGGGCGAGCGAGCACAAGAAGAGCCGGCGCG